>DAIDIQ010000002.1 GCA_027459285.1 Acetobacteraceae bacterium | reverse complement strand
TTCGGTGAACCAGGGCAATTATCTGGAACGCCACCTGCGCGCGGTGATACACGATATCGAGGCGCGCGGCGGGGTGGAATTACTGGCCATTGGCATCGGCCACGACGTGACACGCTATTACCGACGCGCGGTGACGATTTCGGACCCGGAGGAGCTGGGTGGGACGATGCTTCAGGGGCTGACGGCGTTGTTTGACGAGGAAGAATAAGGCGGTTTCAGCACCCGAACCGCCAGCGGGGAATGATCGATCAGATCGACGTCGCGGCATCTTTTTCGCGCGATTTTTCCGAAAGGCGCTATTGTCTGAGCGCCGCCTGGGCCGCTGCCAGGCGGGCCACCGGGACACGGTAGGGCGAGCAGGAGACGTAATCGAGCCCGGCTTCCTCGCAGAAGGTGATGGAGGCCGGGTCGCCGCCATGTTCGCCGCAAATGCCGCATTTCAGGTTCGGCCTGGTGGCGCGGCCCTTTTCGACCGCGAGGCGGATCAGCGTGCCGACGCCTTCGAGATCGAGGGTGACGAAAGGGTCGCGCTCGAGGATGCCTGTTTCGATGTAGCGCGGCAGGAATTTACCGGCGTCATCACGCGACAGGCCGAACACGGTTTGCGTGAGGTCGTTGGTGCCGAAGCTGAAGAAATCCCCATCCTCGGCGATTTGTTCGGCGGTGAGGGCGGCGCGCGGCAGTTCGATCATGGTGCCGACGATGTAGTCGATCCGTGTCGACTCGGCGAAAACCTGCTCGGCGACCTTGTCGATGAGCGCATGGATGATTTTTAGTTCGCGCTTCATGCCGACGAGCGGGATCATGATTTCCGGCACGGGCGCGATACCGACCTCGGCGGCGGCGGCGATGGCGCCCTCGAAAATGGCGCGGGCCTGCATTTCGTAGATTTCCGGATACGAGATGCCGAGGCGGCAGCCGCGATGGCCGAGCATGGGGTTGGCCTCGGCGAGTTCGGCGAGGCGGGCGCGCAACAGGTCGGGGTCTTCGCCGAGTTCGGCCGCGACCTCGTTGATTTCCGCGTCTCCGTGCGGCAGGAATTCGTGCAGCGGCGGGTCGAGCAGGCGGATGGTGACGGGCAGGCCGGCCATGATGCGGAATAATTTGGTGAAATCGGCGCGCTGGTGGGGCAGCAGGCGGGCGAGGGCGGCGCGGCGACCGGCCTCGTCGCGCGCGACGATCATCTGGCGCATGATCAGGATGCGCTCGGGGTCGAAGAACATGTGCTCGGTGCGGCAGAGGCCGATGCCTTCGGCGCCGAAGCGGCGGGCGGTTTCGGCATCGAGCGGGGTTTCGGCGTTGGCGCGCACGCGCAGGCGGCGGATTTCGTCGGCCCAGTGCATGAGGGTGGCGAAATCGTCGGACAGGTCGGGCTCGATCATCGGCACGCTGCCGAGAAACACTTCGCCGGTCGCGCCATCGAGGGTGATGGTTTCGCCGGCGCGCACCGTGTGGCCGCCGGCCGAGAGGGTCTGCGCGCCGTAATTCACCTGGATGGAGCCGGCGCCGGCGACGCAGGGGCGGCCCATGCCGCGCGCCACCACCGCGGCATGGCTGGTCATGCCGCCGCGGGTGGTGAGAATGCCCTGGGCGGCGTGCATGCCGTGAATATCCTCGGGGCTGGTCTCGATGCGCACCAGGATGACCGCCTCGCCGTGGCCGGCGCGCAATTCGGCCTCATCGGCGGAGAATACCACGGTGCCGCAGGCGGCACCCGGGCTCGCCGGAAGGCCCTTGCCGACGAGCGTGCGGCTGGCATTGGGGTCGAGTGTGGGGTGCAGCAACTGGTCGAGGCTGGACGGATTGACGCGACGCACCGCCTCGGCCTTGTCGATCAGCCCTTCCTTGGCCATTTCGACCGCGATGCGCAGCGCCGCCGCGGCGGTGCGCTTGCCGGTGCGGGTTTGCAGCATGTAGAGCTTTTTCTGCTGGACGGTGAATTCAATGTCCTGCATGTCGCGGTAATGCGCCTCGAGGGTGGCACGGACACGGACCAGTTCGGCATAGACTTCCGGCATGACGGTCTGCATGGCGGTCTCGCCGGGCAGGGCGCGGGCGGTGGAAAGCGGCTGCGGGGTGCGGATGCCGGCCACCACGTCCTCGCCCTGGGCGTTGACCAGGTATTCCCCGTAGAATGTGTTCTCGCCAGTGGAGGGATCACGGGTGAAGCAGACGCCGGTTGCGCAATCATCGCCCATGTTGCCGAATACCATGGCCTGGACATTGACGGCGGTGCCCCAACTGGCGGGAATTTCGTGCAGTTCGCGGTATTTGTTGGCGCGCGGGTTCATCCAGGAGCCGAACACGGCGCCGATCGCGCCCCAAAGCTGTTCGTTCGGGTCCTGCGGGAAGGGGCGACCGAGTTCGGCGGCGACCATTTCCTTGTAGCTGTCGACGATCTGTGCCCAGTCCTGAGCGGTGAGTTCGATATCCTCGACGACGGCGCGGTCGAGCTTTTGCGATTCGATGATTTCCTCGAACCGGTGATGATCGACACCGAGCACGACCGAGCCGTACATCTGGATGAAGCGGCGGTAACTGTCCCAGGCGAAGCGGGCATCGCCGGACGCCTCGATCAGCCCCTGCACGGTTGCATCGTTCAGCCCGAGGTTCAGCACCGTATCCATCATGCCGGGCATGGAGACGCGGGCGCCGGAGCGGACCGAGACGAGCAGCGGGCTGTGCCGGTCGCCAAAGCGCAGGCCGACCGCCTGTTCGATATGGGCAAGCCCGTCGCGCACGGCGGCGGAAAGCCCGTCGGGGTAGGTGCGGTTGTTTTTGTAGAATTCGGTGCAGACCTCGGTGGTGATGGTGAAGCCCGGCGGCACCGGCAGGCCGATGCTCGCCATTTCGGCGAGGTTGGCCCCCTTGCCGCCCAGCAGGTTGCGCATATCGGCGCGGCCTTCATTGCGGCCGGCGCCGAAGCAATAGACGTGCTGGCTCATGATGGGCTCCTCTTGTTCAGGCTTCGATTTTCGAGAAATCGGCGACGCGGTTCATGATTTCACGCAACCGGGCAAGCAGGCCCAGGCGGGCCTCACGGATGGCGGGATCAGGGTCGTTGATGGTGAGGCTGAAAAAGGCGTCGACCGGGGCGCGTAATTCGGCCAGGGCGGCGCAGGCGCCGGAAAAATCCTCGTGGCCCAGGCGGGCTTCGAGGCTGTGTTGCACCCCGGACAGTGCCTGCGCGAGGTCAGCCTCCTGCTGCTCACGCAGGGATGTGGAGGACGGGTCGGCGGCGAATTGCCGCGCATCACGCTTTTCCTCGATCCGCAGAATATTGGTGCCCCGGCGATAGGCGGCGAGCAGGTTGGCGCCAGAATCCGTGTTGAGGAAGGCGGACAAAGCCTCGACCTTCAGGGCCAGGATGCGCACATCGTTGCTCGAATAGCCGGTCAGCGCCGCCTCGATCACGTCGTGGCGGTGGCCTTCGGCGCGCAACTGCACCTTCAGCCGATCGATGATGAAGGCAAGCACCTCGTCCGCGACATCCGGCGCGGCGTTCTCAAGCACCGGACGGAGCGCAAGCCAATAGCCACCTTCGCGCAGGATGCGGATGATGCCGAGTGCTGCGCGGCGCAGCGCATAAGGGTCACCGGAGCCGCCTGGCTTTTCTCCGATAGAGAAGAACTGCGTGAGCTGATCGAGCTTGTCGGCGAGCGCGACGGCGGCGGCAACGTGGCCGGTCGGCACCGAATCGGTCGGGCCTTTCGGCGCATAATGCTGGCTGATGGCGGCACTGACTTCGGCGGGCTCGGCATCATGCCGCGCGTAATAGCCACCCATGATGCCTTGCAATTCGGGAAATTCACCAACCATGCCGGTGGTGAGGTCTGCCTTGCACAGCAAGGCCGCCCGGGCGGCGAGATGTGCCTCGGCGCGCAGGGGTTCAGCGAGGCGGAGGGCCAGATCATGCAGGCGCTGTGCCCGCGCATATTGGCTGCCGAGCCTCGCGTGGAAAATGACGGATTTCAGTGCATCGAGCCTTGCGGCGAGGGGGGTTTTGCGGTCGAGATCCCAGAAATGCCGGGCATCGGCGAAGCGCGCGCGCAGCACGCGTTCGTTGCCGGCGATGATGGCGGCGCCGCCATCCGCGGCTTCGATGTTGGCGATGAAGGCGAACCAGGGGGCGGGGTTGCCGGCCGCGTGCCGCAGGGCGAAATAGCGCTGATTTTCCCGCATCGAGACCTGCATGACCTCGGGCGGCAGGTCCATGAAGGCGGCATCGATGCGGCCGAGCATGGGCACCGGCCATTCGACGAGGCCGGTCACCTCATCCAGCAGGGCCTCGTCCGGCACGACAGTGAGCCCCTGCCCTGCCGCGAGCGCGGTGATGCCCGCCCAGATGCGCGCGCGGCGTGATCCGGCATCGACCAGCACATGGCGGGCGGCAAGGCCGGTCCGCCAGGCCTCGACCGAGGTGACGGCGAAGGCGTCGGGCGAGAGAAAACGATGGCCCTCGGTCAGAGTATCGCTGGCAAGCCCGTGCGCGTCATCGGCGCCATCACGCAGATCGAACGGCACCACCGCGCCATCGAGCAGGCAGAGAATGCGGCGCAGCGGGCGGACCCAGGTGAATTGGCTGCCCGCTCCCCACCGCATGGATTTTGGCCAGGGAAAGCGGCGCAGCAAGGCCGGCACGGCATTGGCGATCAGGGAGGCAGCCGATTGCGAGGGTGCGTCAAGCCGGAGCGTGTGATAGCCGGCCTCGTCGTGCAATTGGTCCCGGGTGGCGTTGTGCTTGCGCAGAAAGCCGGCCAGCGCGGCTTCGGGCGCGCCAAGCCGCGGGCCACGCTCGATGCGCGCCGTGGCCTGGGTTTCAGGCGCCATGGCGCCGAAGGCGGCGATGCGGCGCGGGCCCGAGGCGGGACTGAGTGCCGGTGAAAGCGGGGCGAGTGCCTCGGTCAGCAGGCGGCAAAGTGCCGCGGCCGCCTGTTGCTGCATGCGTGCGGGAATTTCCTCGGAGAACAACTCGAGCAGGAATTCGGCCATCAGGGGGCTTCCTGGCCGACATAGGCCTCGCAGCAGGCGCGGGCGAGGCCACGCACGCGGGCGATATAGGCGGCGCGTTCGGCGACACTGATGACGCCGCGGGCATCGAGCAGGTTGAACAGATGGCTCGCCTTGATGCACTGGTCGTAGGCCGGCAAAGCGAGGCGGGCGGCAACCAGGGCGGCGCATTCCGCCTCGGCATCGGCGAAATGGCGGGTGAGCATGGCGGTGTCGGCGTGCTCGAAATTATGCGCGCTGTATTCGCGCTCGGCACGGAGAAACACGTCGCCATAGGTGACGCCGGCGTCATTGAAGGCGAGGTCGTAGACGCGTTCGACGCCCTGGACATACATGGCGAGGCGTTCAAGGCCGTAGGTCATCTCGAAGCTCGGGTGCACGACCGGGATGCCGCCGACCTGCTGGAAATAGGTGAACTGGCCGACTTCCATGCCATCGCACCACACCTCCCAGCCGAGCCCCCAGGCGCCGAGGGTGGGGCTTTCCCAATCATCCTCGACGAAGCGGATATCGTGCAGCGCGGGGTCTAGCCCGATGGCGCGGTAACTGTCGAGCAGCATCTCCTGGGCGGTGGCGGGGCTTGGTTTGATGATGACCTGATACTGGTAATAGTGCTGAAGGCGGTTGGGGTTTTCGCCGTAGCGGCCGTCGGAGGGGCGGCGGCAGGGCTGGACATAGGCGGCGCGCCAGGGCGCGGGGCCGAGGGCGCGCAGCGTGGTGGCGGGGTGAAACGTGCCGGCGCCCATTTCCATGTCATACGGTTGCAGGATGACGCAGCCCTGGGCGGCCCAGAAGGCATGCAGGCGGAGAATGAGGTCCTGAAAGCTCGGCGCGGGGCTCATGGCGCGGCGGACCCTATGGCACAAAGGCGGCGGAAGAAAGATGGGGCGCGGAATGATCGGCCATGCGGGGTTTTGCCGACTGTTTTTCCGCCCTGGAGCGGTTCCAGCCAGACTGGAACCGCTCCAGCCATGGCTTGCAGAGCGGAGTCACGCCTTCGGGTGATTCCACCCTGCGGCGATCCGCTCTAGGGTCCACGCCCGGGACGACACTGACACGACAAGGGCATGACGATGAACGGATGGCGGTTGGCGGTGATGGCGGGCGTGGCGGCGGCTTGGCCGGCACTCGGCCTGGCGGCGGAGCACGGACACAAGGCGCCACCGGCGGCGGGCAGCCCACCGGCGGCCGAACCGGCGCGCCCGACGCATCTGGTGCCGTTCGCCGATACCAGCGAGGGCAGCGTGACGATCGGCGGCAAAAGGATAGACTACACGGCCGTGGTCGGCACGCTGGTGGTCTACCCCAAGGGACACGACGATCTGCCGCAGGACCATCCGGCGGATCTGGGCACGGGCAAAACACCGCCGGAAATCGCCTCGAGCATGTCGTATGTGGCGTATTTCAAGAAGGGCGTGCCTGCGGCGGACCGGCCGATCATGTTTTTGTATAATGGCGGACCCGGATCCTCGACGGTGTGGCTGCACATGGGTGCGTTCGGGCCGCGGCGGGTGGTGACGGCGGATGACAGCCACACCCCGGCCGCGCCCTATAGCCTGGTCAACAACGATGAAAGCCTGTTGGACGCGACCGACCTGGTGTTCGTTGACATGCCGGGCACCGGGTTCGGGCGGATCGAGGGGCCGAAGGGCAAGAAGGGCAAGGCGTTCTGGGGGATCGATCAGGATGCGCATGCCTTTGCCTCGTTCATCCAGCAATTTCTCGGCAAATACGGGCGGTGGAATTCGCCGAAATATCTGTTCGGCGAGAGTTACGGCACGACACGCTCGGCGGTGCTCGCGAACATGCTGGAGAACGACTATAGCATCGATTTGAACGGGGTGGTGCTGCTGTCGCAGATTCTCAATTTCGATCTGAGTGACGATGGCGCGGAGGCTAACCCGGGCAATGATCTGCCCTATGTGGTGGCGCTGCCGACCTATGCGGCGGTGGCCTGGTATCACCATAAATTGCCGCCGGAGGCGAATGCCCCGACCGACGCGGCGGGGCTGCCCGGCTTTTTGCAGCAGGTGGAGAAATTTGCCATCGGCCCGTACAACGACGCGCTGGCGAAGGGAAACCTGCTGTCGGATGCGGAAAAGAGCGCCATGGCGCAGCAATTGCACCTGTATACCGGCTTGCCGGTGGCGTATTTGAAAAAAGCCGACCTGCGGGTGGAAGGCGGCGAGTTCGAAAAGACTCTGCTCGACGCATCCGACCAGACCACGGGGCGGCTGGATGCGCGCTTCGCCGGGCCGAGCCTGGACCCGATGGCCAAGGAAGCCGGGTACGACCCGCAAAGTTCGGCCATCAGCTCGGCCTATGTCTCCAGCTTCAACGACTATGTGCGGAGCGTGCTGCATTATACCGGCACCATGCAATACCGGCCGGAAATTTATGACGCGAATTTCGACTGGAATATGAAGCACCAGCAGCCGGGCCAGTCATCGCCGCAGGAAGGCACGCCGAATGTGATGCCGGACCTGGCGGCGGCGATGATCACCGATCCGCTGCTGCACGTGCAGTTGAACCAGGGGTATTATGATCTGGCGACCCCCTTTTATGAGGGGGTGTGGGAAATGGCGCATCTGCCGATTCCGGACAAGCTGGAGAAAAATATCAGCATCGCGCAATATGCGTCGGGTCATATGGTGTATGCGCATTTACCGTCGCTGACGCGGTTGCACGATAACGTGGCGCGATTCATTGCCTCGACCAGCACCAAGCCGGCGGCAAGTGGAAAATGAGGCGCGCGACCCTGGCCTGGCTGCTGTTGGTGGGCGGGCTTTTCGTGGCGATGCTGGGTTTTTCGGTGCTGGTCTATAACAAGGTGCCGCTGGCGCTGGCCTGCGCCAAGGGCACCGGCCCCGCGACGCTGTGCGCGGTGCGTGATGCGGTGGCCCTGGCGATACGGTTGACACTGTTCGGCACCGGCGCGTTGCTGCTGGGCATTGGCGCCTTCATCACCGCGCGCGTGCCACTGTGCGCCGCTGCCATTGTGCTGGGTCTGGGCGGGATGATGTTTTACAATGTTAGCTGGGGCGCGCTGGGGGCGGCGCTGGGGGCGTGGAGTTGGATGA
>DAIDIQ010000293.1 GCA_027459285.1 Acetobacteraceae bacterium | reverse complement strand
TTGGCGTGTCCGGGTGCGCCGAAATTGGTGGGATAGAGGATGCCGCGTTCCGCGAGCCAGGGTGCGAGGGCGGTGAAATTGCTTTGCAAATAGGTGGTGGCCGTCTTGGGCGGGCCGATATGAATGATGTAACGGGGCATGTCGTGACGCTAACAGAGCGATTCAGCGCATACAATATGGACGTTTTGGAAACCGGCCCTGGCGTCGCGGCCATTTGGCTCTTGTCGAACCGGCGGTTTCGGCGCCATTGGCTGGCCGCAGACAGGCTTGCGGCAGACCGGGAGAAAAGGGCCATGCGTACCGCCACCATAGACCGTGCCACCGCTGAGACGGATATCACCCTGGCGCTGGACATCGACGGCACCGGCCAGGCGGATATCGATACCGGTATCGGGTTCCTCGATCATATGCTGACCGCGCTGGCCCGGCACGCGCAGTTCGACCTGACGCTGAAGGCAAGCGGAGATCTGCACGTGGATTTGCACCACACCACCGAGGATGTGGGCATCGTGCTCGGGCAGGCGCTGGCCAAGGCATTGGCCGACAAGCGCGGCATCACGCGCTTCGGTCATGCGGTGGTGCCCATGGACGAGGCATTGATCGAGGCAGCGGTTGATATGTCCGGCCGCGCGCATCTGAGCTTCGCGGTTTCCTTTCCGCGTGAACGGGTGGGAGAGATGGACACCGAATTGTTCGAGGAGTTTTTCCGCGCGCTGGCCGGCAATGCCCGGCTGACGCTGCATTTGCGGCAAAAGGCCGGCACCAACACCCACCATATCGCCGAAGCCTGCTTCAAGGCGACAGCGCGGGCATTGCGCCAGGCGGTGGAGATAGACCCGCAACTACAGGACGAGATTCCGAGCACGAAAGGCAGTCTGTGACCCGGTTCCAGGTATGCGTGAAGCCTGGTGAGCCGCCGGTGCTGGTGCCGGATCGGTTCAGCCTTGGCGCATTCCTGTTCGGGCCGGTCTGGCTGGCGTGGCACGCGGCCTTCCTGCCGGCCTTCGCTGTGTTCGGCATCGAGGTTGCGGCCTGGCATTGGTTGCCAGGCTGGCTGAATGGCCCGGTCACGTTTGGCCTTATGGTATTGAGCGGCCTGCTGGCGCGCGATGTCTGGCTGGCCAGCCTGGTCCGGCGCGGCTTCGCGCTTACCGCCGTGGTGCTGGGACGCGGCCGCATTGATGCCCTGCGGCGTCTGTTGGATGCGCGGCCGGATCTGGGCCAGAGCCTGGTTGCATGACGTTGGCCGTGGTGGATTGCGGCGCGGGCAATCTGGCGTCGGTGCGGCGGGCGCTGGCGCGCGCGGCGGCGGCGCGCGGGGTCGTGAGCGACATCGTGGTGACCAATGACCCGGCCGAGGTTCGCCGGGCAGCGCGTGTCGTGCTGCCTGGCCAAGGCGCCTTTGCCGCCTGTGCCGCGGCGCTGCGCGCCGTGCCCGGGCTGGCTGATGCCCTGAACGAGAGCGCTGGGCGCGGCGTTCCGTTTCTGGGGATTTGCGTGGGCATGCAGCTTATGGCCCAAACCGGGCGCGAGCATGGGCAGACGCCCGGCCTGGGCTGGATCGAGGGCGAGGTGGCGGCCATGCCGGCGCCAGGGCTGCGCCTGCCGCACATGGGGTGGAATTCACTGACCTTCACACCGGACGCCCACCCCTTGCTGCGCGGTGTGCGACCGGGGGACCACGCCTATTTCGTGCATTCCTATGCCTTGCACGCGGCAAACCCGGCGGATGTGCTGGCAACGACCGAGTATGGCGGCGAGGTGGTGGCCATGGTTGCGCGCGGCGCGCGGGCCGGCACGCAATTTCACGTCGAGAAAAGCCAGGATCTGGGGCTGATTATCCTGGGCAATTTTCTGGAGTGGGAGCCATGACCTTGGCCGTGGCGCCGCACTTGCTGGTCGAGCGCGTGGAAAGCTTTGGCGAGGAAGATCTGGCCGCGCTGTGCGAGGCAGCGAACGCCGCCATTCTGGATGGTGGCGGCTTTGGTTGGGTGAAGCCGCCGGAACGGGCGGCGCTCGAGCGCTATTTCACCGGGCTGCTGATGGTGCCGGAACGTGAATTATACGTGGCCCGGCTGGACGGCACGATCTACGGGTCGGCTCAGTTGGCCAGGCCGCCACGCCACAACGAGGCGCAGATGCAGGCGGCGCACCTGACATCGAGCTTCATTGCCCCCTATGCGCGCAGCCATGGGCTTGCGCGCATGCTGACGCGGCGGGTCGAGGAGGCGGCGCGCGGGCACGGATACCGGGTCTTGAATCTGGATGTGCGCGAAACCCAGGACGCCGCGATCCGTCTGTATGAAAGCATGGGCTATGTGCGCTGGGGCGAACATCCCGCCTATGCGCGCATCAATGGCCGGTATGTGCGCGGCTTTTTCTATTATAAGCTGCTGGTTCAAGCCAAGGGCGGCTGATGCTGACCGTTTACCCCGCGATAGACCTGAAGGACGGCAAATGCGTGCGGCTTCGCCGTGGCATGATGGAAGACGCGACCGTGTTTTCCGACGACCCGGCGGCACAGGCCGCTGATTTCGTGGCGCAGGGCGCGCGCTGGCTGCATGTGGTGGATTTGAACGGCGCCTTTGCCGGCCACGCCGTCAATGAAGCGGTGGTGCGCGCGGTGTTGCAGGCGGTGCCGGTACCCGTGCAACTGGGGGGCGGCATACGCGACCTTGGCGCCGTGGAACGCTGGCTCACCGCGGGCGTGCGACGGGTCATTCTGGGGTCGGCCGCGGTGAAGACACCCGATCTGGTGCGCGAGGCATGCCGGAAATTCCCAGGTCGGGTCGCGGTCGGGATCGACGCGCGTGACGGGTTTGTGGCGACCGAGGGCTGGGCTGAAACCTCCCGGCTGCGGGCGCTGGAACTGGCGCTGCGCTTCGAGGATGCGGGGGCGGCGGCGATCATTTATACCGATATCGGCCGGGACGGGATGTTGAGCGGGCTCAACCTTGAACAAACGCTGGACCTCGCGTTCCAGCTCAGCACACCGGTGATTGCCTCGGGCGGGGTGGGGGGGCTCGCCGATTTACGCCAGTTGCGCGACGCGGCGGCGCGCAACCCCGGCGCCGTGGAAGGGGTGATTGTGGGACGGGCCCTTTATGATGGGAGAGTGCTGCTCGCGGATGCACTTTCGCTGCTGGCCTGCGACACATGCTGACGCTCCGGGTTATTCCTTGCCTGGATGTGAAAGACGGAAGGGTGGTCAAGGGGGTAAATTTCGTTGATCTGCGGGATGCCGGCGACCCGGCAGAGCAGGCGGCGCTTTATGACGCGGCCGGCGCGGACGAGCTGACCTTTCTGGACATCACCGCCAGCCACGAAAACCGCGATACGCTGCTGGATGTGGTGAGCCGCACCGCCGAGCGGGTGTTTTTGCCACTGACCGTGGGAGGTGGCGTGCGCGGACCCGAGGATATGCGCAAATTACTGCTGGCAGGCGCCGACAAGTGCGCCATGAATTCAGCGGCATTGGCACAGCCGGATTTGATTGCCCAAGCAGCAACCCGGTTTGGCAGTCAATGCGTGGTGGTGGCAATCGATGCGAAGCAGGTGGCGCCGGGACGGTGGGAAGTTTTCACGCATGGCGGGCGTCAAGCCACTGGACGCGACGCGCTGGACTGGGCGAGCCAGGTGGAAACGCTCGGCGCGGGAGAAATATTATTGACCAGCATGGACCGCGACGGCACGCGGCAGGGATTTGATCTGGGCTTGTTGCGGTCGGTGTGCGACTGTGTGCGTCTGCCGGTGGTGGCATCGGGCGGGGTCGGCACGCTCGACCATTTCGTTGCCGGCGCACAGGCGGGTGCCACCGGGCTGCTGGCCGCGAGTGTGTTTCATTTCGGGCAATTCCGGATCGAGGATGTAAAGGCCGCGCTGGCGGCGGCGGGCATGCCGGTACGGCGTGACCGCGCGGGCTGAGGGGACGGCATGGCAAAGGCAAAACCACCGACGAGCCCGGGCAAGGCCAAGAAAACGGCGAAGCCGGCAAAGCCGATCAAGCCCAAATTGATCCGTGGCGTGGCGGACGCGGTGGCGCGCACCCCACAGACCGCGCATGTCCTGGACCGGCTATATGCCGTCATCGAGACACGGCGCAACGCGGACCCGGCGCTCAGTCACTCAGCACGGCTGCTCGCGCGCGGGCGGGCCAAGGTTGCACAGAAATTCGGTGAGGAAGCGGTGGAGGCGGTGATCGAGGGCGCGGCGGGCACCGCGCATGCGCTGGTCGCGGAAAGTGCCGATCTGCTCTATCATTTGCTGCTGATGTGGGTGGCAAGCGGGGTGGAGGCCGAAGCGGTTTGGGCGGAGCTTGCCCGACGCGAAGGCGTGAGCGGCATTCTGGAGAAGGCGTCACGTCCGCTGCCGCGTGACCTGGCGACCCGGAAAATCCCCTGAATCAGGAGCATGACAATGGCAGTGAACGCGCTTGGTGACTATGACGATACGAACGTGTTCGCGCGCATTCTGCGTGGTGAAATTCCCTGCCGAAAAGTGTACGAAGACGAGTCTGTGCTGGCCTTCCATGATATCAACCCGCAGGCGCCAGTGCATGTGCTGGTGATACCTAAGCAGCCTTACGTCTCGATGGCGGATTTTCTGGAGAGCGCGAGCGCTGAGCAGATTGCCGGCTTCTGGCGCGGCGTAGGCGCGGTGGCCCGCCTTTTGAACCTGGCGCCAGGCGGGTTTCGGCTGTTGAGCAATGCCGGACGCGATGCCCACCAGGAAGTGCCACACATGCATGTGCATTTGTTCGCGGGGCGGGAACTGGGGGCGATGCTGGTGGCATGACGCAGGCCCAACAGCATAAAGTCTTTTTGCTCCTTTTTCTTCAGAAAAAGGAGACGTCTTAGCTTTCTACATAGGGATTCTTCGTCCCGCGCGTCTCGATGCGAATGGGTGTTCCGGCCAACGCAAAAGTTTCGCGCAATGAATTGGCGAGGTAACGGGCATACTCTTCGGGCAGGGCGCCCGCGCGGGTGCCGAAGATGATGAAGGTCGGCGGCCGGGCCTTGGCCTGGGTGATATAGCGCAGCTTCAAGCGGCGGCCCTCGACCAGGGGCGGCGGGTGGCGCTCAAGCGCGGCTTCGAACCAGCGGTTGAGCGCGCCGGTAGCCACGCGGCTGTTCCATACCGCATCCGCCGCGAGCACGGCGGGCAGCAGTTTTTCCACCCCGACACCGGTCAGCCCCGACAAGGTTACGATGGTAATACCCTTGAGCTGCGCGAGGCTCCGTTCCAGCCGGTCGGCGATGGCGCGGCGGGCTTCGTTGCGATTTTCCACCGCGTCCCATTTGGTCAGTGCCAGCACGCAGGCGCGACCTTCACGTTCGACCAGGCGCGCGATCTGCAGGTCCTGATCGTGCAGGCCGAGCGTGGCATCGACCGCGAGCACGACGATTTCCGCGAGCTTGAGCGCGGCGATGGCGGCGCCAACCGCGAGCTGCTCGGTTTCCTGTTCGACCCGGGCGCGCCGGCGCAGCCCCGCGGTGTCGATCAGTTCGATTTCCCGACCCGAGGCACTGAACAGCCGGTGCGCAACCGCATCCCGTGTCAGACCCGGTTCCGGCCCGGTTAGCATCCGTGCCTCGCCAAGCAGGCAATTGACCAGGGTTGACTTGCCCGCGTTGGGTCGGCCGACGATGGCGAGCTTCAATGGCCTGGCGGGCTCCGGGGTGGTGTCGTCCCGGGGCACGGCAGGCTTCGCCGGGGGCGGCAGGCGATCGGCGATTTCGGCCATCAGATCGGCGATGCCTTCGCCGTGTTCAGCCGATACCGCGACCGGGTCGCCCAGGCCGAGCCGGTAGCTGTCCAGCACGTCGTGCGCGGCGGACCGGCCTTCGGCCTTGTTCGCGACCAGCAGCACGGGATGGCCGAGGCGGCGCAGGCGGCCGGCGAAATGCGCATCGGCGGGGGTCACGCCCTGGCGCGCGTCGATCACGAACAGCACGAGGTCGGCCTCGGCCAGGCCGGCTTCGGTGGCCTGACGCATGCGGCCGGCCAGGCTTTCCGGCGGCGCTTCCTCAAGCCCGGCGGCATCGACCAGGCGCACGGTACGACCGCGCAACCGTGCCTCGGCCGATTTGCGGTCGCGGGTCATGCCAGGCGTGTCCGAGACCAAAGCGATACGGCGCCCGACCAGCCGGTTGAACAACGTGGATTTGCCAACGTTGGGCCGCCCGGCGATGGCGACCACCGGAATGGCCGGGGTCGCCGGGTCAGCGGAAGGCGCGGATGCGTCCGTCGTCGGTGATGACATAAAGCGTATCTCCGGCGGCGACGGGCGGAACCGAGACCTGGCCCGGGATGTGCGTCATGCCGCCAAGCTTGCCGGTGATGGCATCGACCATCAGGAACCGTCGTTGCAGGCTGGTGTAGATCAGCTTGTTGTTGGCGAGTGTGACGCCGGTCCAGGAATAGGGCCCACCCTGCGTTTTGGGGCGCTTGTATTGCGGCAACTGGCATACCCACGCAACCTCGCCGGTGCGGATGGACAAGGCGGCGGCGACCTGTTCGTGGCTGGTAATGAAAACAAAGTCGCCGGCGGCGACAGGATCGAGATAGCCGGAGACCTGCCGTTCCCACAGGCGGCGGCCGACCCGAAGATCCTCTCCGACCATCAGCCCACCCGTACCCAGCGCGGCGACGATGCCGTGGGCGATGATCGGGCGGCCGCTGATGGCGGTGATTTGCGTGATGCCCGCCTGGCCGGTCGTGGTGGCAATATTGTCGGTCCAGACCACGCTGCCTGAGAGGGCGGAGCAGGTGACGAGGTCGCCTGAGCCAAAGCCGGCGACGACGAAGCCTTCCGCGACGGCGGGAGCGGGATGGCCGAGCAGCGTGGTATCGGCCGGAGCGGCCTCGTAATTCCACATCTGGTGCCCATCGTGGGCAGAGGCGGCAACCAGCACCTCATCGATGGTGACGAAATAAACGAGATCGGCCACCGGGGTGGGGGCGGAGCGGATGGGCACGTTGAAGGTGTGCACGAAGCGGGGCACGCCATGCACGGCGTCGATGGCGATGAGTTGCGCAAAGCCGGTCGTGACGTAAAGCGTGCCGCCGGCGTAGCCCAGCCCGCCGCCGATATTGACCCCCGACATTTTCTTCGGGCGCGTTGGCAGGTCCCACAGGCGCTTGCCGTCAGAGGCGCGAAAGGCGCTGACCGTCGCGTCACTGTCCATCGCGAAGACCATGCCGTCAGCAACGATCGGGGTGGCGGTAATCTGATGGCGGTAGCCGCTGCCAAGGCCGATATGGCCAGACCAGGCTTCCGTCAGGGTCGCTGGCAATGCCTGGTTGCCGCCGACATGGTCGGGCGTGCCCCCTTCGACCGGGTAGTCGGTCGCGGTGGGTGGCGGCAGCGTGACCGTGATCGGGTTGACCGGCGAGGGTGCCAGGCCCTCGGTTACCGGAATCACGTCCTCGCGCACCCCGGGCAGTTTTTTCTTCAGGCTGCCGTGAAACAGCGTGTCGAAGAAGCCGCAGCCGGACAGGGCCAGCACGGGCACGGCGGCACCGGCGCGCAGCAGGGCGCGGCGCGAGGCGCGGAATTCAGTTGGCAAGGTCATGCATCAATCACCCAGAACGGTCAGGATTGCGCCGTCGCGGCCACGTTGACCGGTGGGAAGCTCGGGATCAGCCATCAGCCGGCCGAGCAGGGCGCGCGCCGCAGAGACATGGCCGAGCCGCAGGTCGAGCAGGGCTTGCAGTTCGAAAGCCAGATCGTGAAACGGATCATCGGCGGTGGTCTGGGTCAGCAGGCGCACGCGCAGCGCGTTGGCATCGGCGGTATCGAGGCTGCGCATCACCCAAAGCAATGATGCCACCTGGCGCAACAGCGGGTCCGCCGCCGGGTCGCGCGCAACCTGGTCCCATAATGACTGCGCTTCTGAAAGCTTGCCGGCATCGGCATAGAGACCGGCGGCGCGCAGCCGGGCCAGGGTGCGGTAACCGGCAGGCGACCGGTCGGCCAGGGCGACCAGTTTTTTCGCGAGCGCGATGCGGCCGGCCTTGTCACCGGCGACCAGCGTGTCAGCCTGTTTGGTGTCGGGCAGGAATTGCTCGGCGATCGCCAGATCGGCGCGGTGCTGGCGGGCCTGGATGAATTTCCAGGTGCCGACACCCGCCAACGCCAACACGAAGGCCGCGACCGGGATCCAGCCATAGCGGCGCAGGGCGCGCTGCACCTGTTCGGCCTGGTAGTCTCGTTGTGCTTCATCGAAAATATCAGGCACGCGGCACCCTTGGGCGAATTGAGCGCCGGACCATAGCTTCGCGCCGGGCCGGATGAAAGACGGGATGTCGCCCCACCCGTCGGCGATCAGGCAAACGAGACCAGTGCGCCCTGGGGGGTGCCGAGCACGGCATCGTCACGCATCACCACCTGCCCGCGCAGCATGGTGATGACCGGCCAGCCGGTGACCATCAGACCATCGAACGGGGTCCAGCCACAGCGGCTGGCCATGGCGGCATTCTCGATGCGCCGCCGCGCCTTGAGATCGACGATGGTGAAATCGGCGTCGTAGCCGACGGCGATGCGCCCCTTGGCGCGCAGCCCGTACAGCCGGGCCGGGCCAGCGGCCATGGCATCGACCAGGCGGGACAGCGAAACCCGGCCGGCGGCCACGTGGTCGAGCATGATCGGCAGCAACGTCTGCACACCGGTAAGCCCGCTTGCGCAGGACGGCCAGGGGCGTTCCTTGGCGGCGCGGCTGTGCGGCGCATGGTCGCTGGCGATGGTATCGACCCGGCCATCGTTGAGCGCCGCCCAGGCGGCATCGACATGCGCGCGGTCCCGCAGCGGCGGGTTCATGACCGCATAGCCTCCCAGGCGCTCATAACACTCAGGCGCGACCTGCGTCAGGTGGTTGACCAGCACCTCGATGCTGGCCTGCCCGCGACAGGCGCCGAGGAAGGCGAATTCCTGCGCGGTCGAGACATGCAGAATATGCACCGGCCGGCCGGTGCTGGTGGCCAGCGCCACGATCCGGCGGGTCGCCAGGATGGCACATTCCGGGTCGCGCCATTCGGCGTGGCAGGCATAGGGGTCACCCAGGCGAAACTGGTTGCGGCGGGCCTGGAGCCGGTATTCATCCTCGCTGTGGAACGCGACGCGGCGATGGCCCGACCGCAGCACCGCCTCGATGCCGGCATCATCCTCGATCATCAGATCGCCGGTTGAGCTGCCGGCGAACACCTTGATGGCGGCGACGCCGGGCTGCTGCTCGAACAGAGCGAGGTCCGGCGTGTTGGCGCGGGTGGCGCCGACATAGAACCCCACATCGCACCAGGCCCGCCCGGGAATGGAGGCGGCCTTCAGCGCCATGGTATCGGCGCTGGCAATGGCGGGGTTGGTGTTCGGCATATCGAAAATCGTGGTGATGCCGCCCAGCACGGCGCCGCGGGTGCCGGATTCCAGCGTTTCCACCGCGCCATCGCCGGGGTCACGGAAATGCACATGCGGGTCGATGATGCCGGGCAGCACGGTAAGGCCCGCCACATCGAGCACCGGCCCCGCCGCCTGCGCGGGCACGGCGAGGGCGGCGATGCGGCCCTGAGTGATGCCGATGTCGGTTGCCACCGCCCCCCAGGGCAGATGCACCATGCCGCCGCGCAGGATCGCATCGTAAGCCGGAGCGGTCATGCCAACACCTCGAACACATCGCCATCGGTCGGTCGCGCCTCGATATGCGCGCGGTGCCAGAGCGCGTAGAACAGCAGGGTCCAGGCGGCAAACCCGTGCCGATGCCGCCCGGCGGTGGCAAACAGCGCCCGCACCCGGTCAGGCTCGGCGATTTCGGCGACACCCGGCTGGGCGGCGACCAGCTTGCCCAGACGCGCGCCCTGTTGCCCGATCCAGGCGCCGATGGGCACCGTGAAGCCCTGCTTGGGCGCGAACGGGCGCGCGGCCGGCAGGGCACGATCGAGCCACAGGCGCAGCAGATATTTGCCCCGGCCTTGCCGGATTTTCAGCCCGTCCGGCAGGCAGAACCCGGCATCCAGCACCGCGGGGTCAAGCAACGGGGTGCGGCCTTCAACGCCATGCGCCATCAGGCAGCGGTCGAGCTTAAGCAGCAGATCGTGCGGCAGCCAATCGGTCATGTCGATGGCCTGGGCGGCGCGCAGCCTGGGCTGATGGGCGTATGCCGCCTCGGCCGCCGCGATTCCGTCGCGCCAGCCATCGAGCCTGGCGCGGAGCACGTCGAGCCCGTCGAAGGTGCCGCGCCGGCGCATGGCGCGGCCGCCGAGCAAAAACGGGCGCAGCGCGCGGCGATAGCGGCCATAGCCGGCGAACACCTCGTCTCCGCCCTCGCCGGACAGCACGACTTTCACGTCCTGGCGGGCGCGGCGGGCCAGGAACCAGCTTGGAATGATGGCGTAATCGGCCGCCGGATCATCCATGCCGGCCACGATTGCCGGCAAATGGCGCCACACCATCGCCTCTGAGATTTCCAGCGTTTCATGCCGGGCGCCGGCGGCGCGCGCGGTGATGGCGGCGGCTTCGCGTTCGTCGGCGGCGCCAGGCACGTCCCATCCGGCGGTAAAGGCCAGCACCGGCTGGCTGTTCAGGCGGGCCATGGCGGCCAGGATCACGGCGCTGTCGGTGCCGCCGGACAAAAACAGCCCATAGGGCACGTCGCTTCGCTGATGCAGATCGACGCTTTGCATCAACGCCGCATCCAGGCGGGCGAGCGCCGCGTCCGGATCGGTCAGGGTCTCGGCGCTGGGCAGGCGGGGCAGGGTTTGCCGGGCAATGACCCGGCCATCGGCCACGCGCAGCGTCTCTCCGGGCAGCACGCGATCGATGCCGGCGAAAATCGTCGGCGCGCCGGTGGTGAATTGCAGTTGCAGCAAGGCCGCGCGGGCCGGGGCATTGAGCGCGCGCGGCACAAGCCCGGTGGCCAGCAGGGCGGCCGGCTCGGACGCGAAGGCCAGTCCGCCGGCGATGCGCGCCGTGTAAAGCGGCTTGATGCCGTAGCGGTCGCGCGCGAGCAGGGTTTCGGCGCGCGCGCGGTCGTGCAGGGCAATGGCATACATGCCGCGCAAGGGGTCCGTGAAGGACGCGCCGCATTGCGGATAGAGATGCAGCGGCACCTCGCAATCGCACCGTGTGGCGTAGGGCGCGGGGTAGGCCGCTTCAAGCTCTCGGTAATTATAGATCTCGCCATTGGCGACCAGCGTTGCCGGCCCCGCCGTGAAAGGCTGATCGCCGGTCGTGAGATCGATGATGGCGAGCCGCGTGTGCACGAACGCGGTCTGGCCGACGATCACGCGGCCGCTGCCATCCGGGCCGCGATGCGCGAGTGCGCGGGCCAGGCGGTCAAGCACATAAGGCGCGGGCGGCGGCGCGGCATTTTCCATGATCAGCCCGGCGATGCCGCACATCAGATGTCGCTTTCAGCGGCGGCGACCGCGTGCAGAAAGTGCCGCCAGGCGGCAAGCACGGGTGGGGCGGCGAAATCAGCGGTGAAGCGGGCGCGGCCAGCGGTGGCGAGACGTGCCGCGAAGGCCGGGTCAGCCAGCAGATCGGCGATCGCCGCGGCCAGGGCCGGCGGATCATCGACCGGCACCAGGCGGCCGGTTTTGCCATCCTCGATCAGCGCGGCGGGGCCTTCGGATGCGGTGGCGACAATGGGCCGCGCGGCGGACCACGCATCGAGGATGGTATTGCCCAGCGGCTCCTGACGGGACGGACAGACGAACAGATCGGCCATGGCGAGCAGGGCGCCCGGGTCTTGGCGCCAGCCGGGCAGGCGCAGCCGCGGCGCGACACCAAGGCTTTCCGCCAGATCGACCAGCGCCGCGCGCGCCGCGCCTTCGCCGGCGATGACGCAATATACCCCGGGCAGCAGCGTCAGCGCGCGGACCAGTGTATCGAACCCCTTGACGCTGTGCAGGCGACCGAGCCCGAGCAGGAGCGGCGCGCCGTCCGGGACCGCGAATTCGGACCGGTCGGCTTTTATCACGCCCGCATGGTCGGGAACAAAATTCGGCAGGGTGTGCACACGGTCGGGCGGAAAGCCTTGGGCGCGGATCCAGTCGGCCAGGGCCAGGGTGTTGGCAACCAGGAATTGGCATTGTCGGAACCGACGCAGATCATAATAGCCGCCGAGCCGGCCGATCAGCGTCCAGTCCCCAACGGGCGTGGCGGCGGCGGCCCGGCCCATCCAGGCGATGGCCACCGCGGGACGAAACGCGCGCAGCCGGAGGCCGAGGCGCGAGGGCGTCAGCCAATCCAGCGGGCCGCCGAAGCGAAGCTGGGCCGGCGCCAGGCCGGCGGCCGTGAGGCGGGCGGCGCGGGCCGGGTCGGCGCGGATGACCGGCAGAATGGCATCACCTGCCGCGTGCTGAGCGGCGCAAAGCCGCTCGAAAAACAATTCGGCGCCACCTTGCGGCGCGCCAGCCATGATGTGCGCGATCCGCAAAGCGGGCGCTCAGGCGGCGAGCGAGGATGCGGCGAGCAGGCGCCGGGCGGCGCCAAGGGCCGCATCGAGCGACAGATCAGAGATGGGCGCGGGCTCGTCGGGCGTGCCGGCGCTGACGGCGGCGGCATGGGCGCCGACCGGGCCATACTCGGCCGATCGGCTTGGGCCATACAGGCCGAGGGTCGGCGTGCCGGTGGCGGCGGCGAGGTGCATGAGGCCGGAATCGTTGCCAATGAACAGCGCGCACCGGGCAATGACGGCGGCAGCCTGGGACAAGGTGAGCGTGCCGCGGAAATCGAGCGCGTCGGGCAGGGCGGCCAGCACCGGAGCGGCCAGGGTGGCTTCCCGCGGGCCCGGGCCGGCGAACACAACCGGCCTGGCGCCGGCAAGTGCCCCTTGGGCCAGGGCGCGAAACAGAGACGCGAACCGCTCGGGCGGCCAGATTTTGCCGGTCCAGTTGGCGGTGGGGCCGAGGGCGATGGCGTGACCACCGGGCGGAAGCACGCGCATGGCAAAGGCTTTATCCTCGGCGCTGGTCCAGACCGTGGGAATGGGTACCGGCGAGATGCCAAGAGCGGCGGCGATTTGCGCGATTTTATGGCCCTGATGGTGCCGCCGCGTGAGAATGGCGCGGCGCCTGGCAAACAAGAAGAAACTGAGGCCTGAGCCGCGCAGGTCTATCACCAGGTCCCAGCGTGCGCGCACAAGCTTGGTCCAGAGCAGCAACCAATGTCGGTCATAGCTACGCTTTTCGATGGTGATCAGCCGGTCGAGCGCGGGAAAATGGGTGAAGATGCCGGCCGCGGGCACGCCACAGGCAATGGTGAAGCGGGCACGCGGGTATTGGCGACGCAGATGCTCGAGCACCCCCGTGGTCAGCACCGCATCGCCGATCCGGGTGGCGGTCAAAAACAGGATACGCATGGCGGCAATCTGTTGGTTTCGCGGGGGCGAGGCAAGCGAGGGGGTTGAGGCCGGGACGGGAGCGCGCCCAGATGTGCGGCATGACACAGATGGCGAAGCTGGACCGGGTGGTGCTGCGCGTGGGCGGCGCCGACCGGGTGGGGTTTCTGCAGGGCCTCGTTTCCAACGACGTGACCGCGGTGGCGCCGGGGCGGGCGGTGTTTGCCGCGCTGTTGACGCCGCAGGGCAAATATCTGGCGGATTTCTTCATGCTGGCTGCCCCGGATGAGCCAGCCCTGCTGCTGGATTGCGCGCCCGGGCAGGCCGGGACGGTGGCGGCCAGGCTGACGCGGTTCCGACTGCGGGCCGATGTGCAAATATCCGTGGCCGACCCGCCTTGGCATGTTTACGCCGCCTGGCCCGACGCACCCCCGGCACCGCCGGATGGGCTGTTGGTGGCCGACCCCCGCCTGGCGGCGGCCGGCTGGCGGGTGGTGACGCGCGGCACGATCTCGGCGGCGGAGGATGCGGCGGCATATGACCGGCACCGGTTGGCACTCGGCCTGCCGGACGGCGCGCTGGACCTGGAGGCGGAACGCAGCCTGTTGCTGGAAGCCGGCTTTGACGCGCTGCACGGCATAAGCTGGACCAAGGGCTGCTATATGGGCCAGGAATTGACCGCCCGCACCCGATATCGCGGTCTGGTGAAACGGAGCGTGGTCAGGGTGCTGGTGGCGGGCGCGCTGCCGCCGCCCGGCACGCCCATAATGGCCGAGGGACGCGAGGTTGGCGTTTTGCACCATGGGCGGGATGACGTGGCCATGGCGACATTGCGGCTGGACGCGCTGACCGCGGACTTATCGGCGGGCGACGTGGCGCTGCGCGTGGCGCCGCCGGATTGGGCAGGCGCGTCGGAGACGATGACGCCGGCCTAGAATGAGCCGGTGCCGGTGCCGGCGCCCGTTCCGGCGCCAGTGCCGGCATTGTCCCAGCCTTGGGTGTCGGGCTGGTCCCAGCCGGCGGGCGGGCTGTTTTCGGTGAGGTTGTCCCAGCCGGAGCTATCCGGTGTCTGGGCGGCGGCCCAGGGGTCGGCGCCGGCAAAGCCCTGATGCGGGCTGAACAGATCCATCAACGCATTGCCCGCGACCAGGCCGCCGGCAACGCCGGCCGCGGTGGTGAGCGCCGAGCCGAGGAACCCGCCCCCGCCGCGCTGGAACACCCCCGCGGGCACATAGCCGGGCGCGGGATAGCCGGTTGGTGGGGCATAGGCCGGGCGGGCATAGCCGGGCGGCGGGGGCGCCGCGCCGGGTTGCGGCGGGTAGGGGCGATAGGGCTGCGGCTGGGGCTGGGGCTGCGCCTGGGGGGGCGCCTGGGGTGGCGATGGGGCGCCGAAAATTGATTGGAAAACGCCACCGCCCTGGGCCTGTGCACCGGTGCCTTGCTGCAGGGCCTGTTGCAAACGGGCGATGCGGGCATTGGCCTCGGCCAGGGCATGTTCCTGGACGAAGGCCATCTGGGTCAGGCGGTAGCGGGCCTCGGGGTAGCGTTGGAACAAATCGGCGATCAGCCGGTCGGCCTCGGGGTCGATTTCCGGCAGGGCGGGACGGGTGGCGGGCACGGAGCTGGGAACCGAACCGGGCGCCGAGCCGGGTGCCGGGGTGGCGCCGCTGACGCGGGCGATGAAGCTGGTGATGATGGTGCGTTCTTCGTCGGTCACGGGGCGACCCTTTTGGTGTGGCGAAAAGGTGGCGCCGAAGGGTGGGGGCTTCAAGCCGCTGGCAAGCATGCTTTACCTGAAGTCCGGCACCGGCCCGCACCCCCACCCGGCCACCCATAGCAGTGTACGCTCGTGGGTGGCCGGGTGGGGGTGCGGGCCGGTGCCGGACTTTCTTCATAAAGCGCGCCGGACTTTGCGCTGATGCGCTGTCGGCCTGTGACATTGCCCGGTTCGGTTGGTTCAGGTAGGGCGTGGACAGGACGGGGGTGACGCGGTGCCTTTGGAACGCTGGATTTTGGGACGATAAGGGCGCCGTGCAGCCGACAAGACATGGTGGCACCCCGCTTGCGGTGATGCTGGTGATGGCCGTGGCGCTGGTGGCGGCCTGGTGGTGGCCGAACCGGCCGATGGCCGGTAACGTCAGCATGCCGGATGCGAAATTCGAGTCGCTGTCCTTCGCGCCCTATCGGCCCGGGCAATCACCGTTGACGAATACATTTCCGACCGCGGCCGAGGTGGACCAGGACCTGGCCCTGGTTGCGACACAGAGCCGGGGCATACGGTCTTATTCCGCGATTGAGGGAAACTACAATCTGCCGGCGTTGGCGCGCAAACACCATCTGAAGCTGTGGCTGGGCATATGGCTGAGTGCCGACCGGGCGGCGAATGCACGCGAAATGGCGGCGGGGATCGCGGCGGCGCGCGCCTATCCGGATGTGGTGGACCGGGTGATTGTCGGCAACGAGGTGCTGTTGCGGCACGATTTGCCGGTGGGTGACCTGATTGCCGATATCGAGGCGGTGAAGCGCGCGGTGCCGGAGCCGGTGACGACGGCGGATGTGTGGGAGGATTATCTGCGCTATCCGCAACTGGTGCCGCATCTGGACATCATCACCGTGCATATTCTGCCATATTGGGAAGATCACCCGAGCGATCTTGCGGGCAGCATGGCGCATGTGCGGGCGGTACTGACGGAAATGGCGGCGCGCTTTCCCGGCAAGCGACTGGCGATTGGTGAGACCGGCTGGCCGAGCCGTGGCCGCTGGCGCCAGGATTCGGCGCCGAGCCTGGTGAATGAGGCCGTCTATATTCGCCGGTTCATCGACCTGGCTGACCGGTTGCACGTTGATTACAACATCATCGAGGCGTTCGATCAGGATTGGAAATACCATAATGAAGGCGTGGTGGGCGCCAACTGGGGCATCTGGACCGATACGCGGCACCTGAAATTCCCGCTATTCGGGCCGGTGCGGGAAAACCCGGATTGGAGCACGGACGCGGCGTTGAGCGTATTGTTCGGGCTGGTGCTGGCCGGAATTGCCAGCCTGCGCGGATTGACCGCCGCCCGGGCGGGCATGGCCATGGCGCTGGGCGGGGCATTGGGCTTTGCCTGGGCGGGCACGGCGCCCGTGCTGTACGACGCGTTCGCGGCTGTTGCCGGCATTGCCAATTTGCTGGGTCAGGCGGCACTGGCCTGCTTGTTCGTGCTGCGCGCCGGCGGCCCGGGCCGGGACGGCGAGGCCGCAACCGCGGCGTGGCGCAGCTTGCTGCGGCTGCGCTGGCCACCGGCCTGGCGCGGCCCGATGGGTGCCGACGCGCTATGCGATGATTTGAATTTTCTGTTTCTGTGGACGGCGGCGGTTCTGCAGGTGCTGCTGGCCTACGACCCGCGCTATCGGGATTTTCCACTGCCAACCTTTGCCGTGCCAGTGACACTGGCGATTGTCAGATTGCTGCGTGGCAGCCCCGGCACGCAACTGCGGCGGGCGGACCGGGTGGTTATGGCCGTGCTGCTGGGCGCCGCGATTGTCAGCGCGATCCAGGAAGGCCCGCGCAACCTGCAAAGCCTGATGTGGAACGGCGCCGCCTGCCTGATGGTGGCGGAACGCTGGCTGAACCGGCGGGGCGGTGCGGTGCGACAAGGCTGACCCGATAGCTGGCGTCGCGTGTTATCGACCAGGGCAGCGCGGGATCACCGGACCAGGCCCCATTATTTTTCATGAGGACGCGAATCCGCGGTCTCTGGTGATGAATCGGTCCGTTGGAAAAGGACCTGGCTGCGATGTCATGACAGACGCCGGACGCACGCAAAAATAGCATGCGTCCATTCCTTGGCGTCCCCTACCAGCCCAATCCTCCGTGATCACTGGCGGCGAATGCCGCTTCAACCGCCGCATCTGTTACCTCGGCCAGGGTCGGGGGCGACCAGTTTGGCTTGCGATCCTTGTCGATGATCGCCGCGCGGACACCCTCGCGGAAATCCGGTCGGTTGATCATGAACAAGGCCAGGCGAAACTCCTGGGAAAGTGCCGCGCGCAGGCTGCCGAGCGCGGGGGCTTCACGCACCGCGCGTAGCGAAACCTTAAGCGAGAACGGGCATTTCTGGGCCAGCACGGATGCTTCCTGTTGCGCGGCTTCGGGGCCGGATTGCAGCGTCTTGATGATGGCCTCCATGGTTGGCCGGCCATAGGCGTACGACGCCCAATCCGGTAAAGCGGCCGCCCGGCGGGCAACGCCCGGGGGGCCGGCGATGCCAGCGACGGTCGCGGCGACGGCGGCACGATCCTCGGCCTGCGCCAATGCCTCGGCCAGTTCGGGCAAGCGATAGGCGGGGAGCATCAGGTCAGCAAGACCGAGCGAGAGGCAGGTTTCGGCATCGAGTTCAGCGGAGGTCAGGATCGCGCGCAGGCCGGGCAGGCCGGCACGGCCAAGCAGCCAGGTGCCACCGACATCGGGTATGAAGCCGATGCTGGTTTCTGGCATGGCAAAGCGCGTCCGATCGGTGACCAGACGCCACAGCCCGTGCGCAGACACCCCGACCCCGCCGCCCATGACGATACCGTCCATCACAGCGATGTAGGGCTTGGGAAATTCAGCGATCGCGGCGTTGAGCCGGTATTCGGCGCGGAAGAATTCGATCGCGGAACCCGGGTCGTCGGCGACCATGGCGTTGTGCACGGCGCGAATATCCCCGCCGGCGCAGAGTCCCCGTTCCCCGGCGCCATTGAGCAGCACGGCGGTGATCGCCGCATCGGCGGCGAAATCGGCCAGAGCCGCGGCCATGCCATCGATCATGGTTTTGGTGAGGGCGTTGAGCGCGCGAGGGCGGTTGAGCGTGATATGCCCAAGGCGGCCTTCACGCCGAATGAGAAGCTCGTCGGCCGCGTCGTTCATGGTTTGCCTTCGCCCCGGGTTTGTGCCGTGCCATAAACGCCACGCTGCCGGCACGAGGCAAGCCGTGCCGGCGCGCATGGCTTGCCTGACCCGCTTTGCACCGCGAGGCGTGGCATCCTAAACCCGCGCCCCATGATCACGATCGATTCCGTACGCGCCGCGGCCGCGCGCATTGGCGGCGCGGTGGCGCGCACGCCGTTTTTGCACTCTGAGACCCTGTCGGAGCTGACGGGGGCGGAACTGTGGCTGAAATTCGAGAATCTGCAATTCACCGCATCGTTCAAGGAGCGTGGCGCGTTGAACCGGCTCCTGACGCTTTCCCCTGAGCAGAAGGCGCGTGGCGTGGTGGCGGTATCGGCGGGTAACCATGCGCAGGGCGTGGCGCTGCATGCGCGGCGGCTGGGCATTCCGGCAACCATCGTCATGCCGACCGGCACACCGCGGGTGAAGGTGGCGCGCACCGAGAGCTTCGGCGCCCGCGTGGTGCTGGGCGGCACCGATTTTGCCGAGGCCAGCGCCCGGGTGCCGGCTTTCGTGGCCGAGGGACTGACCTTCATCCACCCATTCGATGATACTGACGTGATGGCCGGGCAGGGGACGGTGGCGCTGGAAATGCTGGAGCAAGGGCCGAGCCTGGACGCGGTGGTGGTGGCGGTGGGCGGCGGCGGGCTGATTGCGGGCGTCGCCACCGTGTTGCGCGCGCTGGCGCCCAGGACCGAGATCATTGGCGTGCAGACCGAGCTTTACCCATCGATGGCGGTGGCGCTGGGGCGGCATGGCGGCGGCATTCCCGGCGGCACCTCGGTTGCCGAGGGGATTGCGGTGGCCCGACCAGGGGACATGACGTTGGACCATGCCAGGGCCCTGGTGGACGATATGATCGTCGTGCCGGAAGCCGCGATCGAGGACGCGGTGGCGCTGCTGTTGCAGATCGAGAAGACCCTGTGCGAGGGGGCGGGCGCGGCAGGACTGGCCGCGGTGCTGGCGCAGCCGGCCCGGTTCGCGGCCAAGCGGGTCGGGCTGATTTTGTGCGGCGGCAACATCGACATGCGGGTGCTGAACGCGATGCTGCAACGGCATCTGGCCCGTGCCGGGCAATTGGTGCGGCTGGAAGTGACGTGCATCGACCAATCCGGAACCCTGGGCACGGTCGCGACTTTGATTGGCGCGCGCGGCGGGAATATTCTTGATGTGGTGCATGACCGGGTGTTCGGCGATGCCTCGGCCCGGTCGGCGCGGATACAGTTTCTGATCGAATTGCCAGATGCGGCGGCGGCCGAGGATATCCGTGCCTCCGTGACGGCGGCGGGGTATCGGGCGAGCCTGCTGCCGCGAGGCTAGGCGCCGTTCAAGCGCCTGGCGTGCCAGCGCAGATGGTCGGCCATGAAGGTGGATATGAAATAGTAGCTATGGTCATAGCCCGGGTGCATGCGCAGCGTCAGGGGAATGTTCGCTGCCTGACAGGCGGCCTGCAGGCGTTCCGGCTGCAATTGACCGGCG
>DAIDIQ010000283.1 GCA_027459285.1 Acetobacteraceae bacterium | reverse complement strand
GCGTCAGCCGCGCCCGCGTGTCGGTGTTGGCGGGCAGAACCTCTGAATAGCCGGGCACGAGCAGCACGTCATCGAAGGTCAGCGCCTCCGGTATGGTGCCATTGCCGTGCTGTGCCATCGGGTAACCCTTTCGCCGTGGCGCCGTGACTTAGGCGCGTAGCGGGGGGGTTGCAATGCCCGGGGCGTGGGTAGCGGAGGTTGGGGGCGCGGGGAAGGAAGGGGTTGTTCTTTTTGTGAACAAAAAGAACCAAAAAAACTTCACGACTTGGGTCGGTGGACCATGCCACTGGCACGGTCCGCGGTTACGAAAGTCTTTGGGCGACTTTTTTCAAAAAGTCGCGTCTTTTCCCTTTATTTTTTTATTGTCACTCCGGCGTGCCGTCTTCGTCGGTGCCGCCCATCATGGCTTCGGTCACGGTCTCGGCGGAGGCGCGGACTTTCGCCTCGATCGCCTGTGCGACGTCCGGGTGGTCGCGCAGGAATTGTTTGGCGTTTTCGCGGCCCTGGCCGATGCGTTGGCTGTCGTGGCTGAACCAGGCGCCGGCTTTTTCGACCACGCCGGCTTTCACGCCGAGGTCGATCAATTCGCCGACCTTGCTCACGCCCTCTCCGTACATGATGTCGAAATCGACCTGGCGGAACGGCGGCGCGAGTTTGTTTTTCACGACCTTGACGCGGGTCTGGTTGCCGGTGGTTTCCTCGCGTTCCTTGATCGAGCCGGTGCGGCGGATTTCGAGGCGGATGGAGGCATAGAATTTCAGTGCGTTGCCGCCGGTGGTGGTTTCCGGGTTGCCGAACACGACGCCGATTTTCAGGCGGATCTGGTTGAGGAAAATCAGCGTGGTTTTGCTTTTGGAGACTGAGCCGGTGAGCTTGCGCAGCGCCTGGCTCATCAGTCGCGCATGCAGGCCCATGTGGCTGTCGCCCATTTCGCCTTCGAGTTCGGCGCGTGGCACCAGGGCGGCGACGCTATCGACCACCACCACGTCGATCGCGCCGGAGCGGATCAGCGTGTCGCAGATTTCCAGCGCCTGTTCGCCGGCGTCGGGCTGGCTGATCAACAGGTTATCGACATCGACGCCGAGTTTGCGGGCATAGACGGGGTCGAGCGCGTGTTCGGCGTCGATGAAGGCGCAGGTGCCGCCGCGCTTTTGCGCTTCCGCCACCACGTGCAGCGCGAGTGTGGTTTTGCCGGAGCTTTCCGGGCCGTAGATTTCGATGATGCGGCCGCGTGGCATGCCGCCGATGCCGAGCGCGAGGTCGAGCCCCAATGAGCCTGAGGGAATCACCTCGATCTGTTCGTCGCCCTTGGCGCCGAGGCGCATGATGGAGCCCTTGCCGAAACTGCGCTCGATCTGCGCCATGGCGGCGTCCAGCGCGCGGTTGCGCTCACTGCTGGGGGCTTCCTTTACGGCGTCGGGCTTACGGGCCATGGGGACCAATCCTTCAGTCTGCGGGTGGTGGACGGACTCGGGCGGCACGAACGATGCGAGCGAGACTCAACCATGACGGGAGAATTCGCAAGGGGCTTGTTCATGTTTTGTACGCGAGGCTGGATCAGCCGGCAACCCCGAACCAGCGCACGGCGAGCACGGCGAGGAGCACCAGCACGACGATGAGGCTGAGCGACCAGCGCAGCCACATATAGCCGGTGGGCACCCAGCCATGAAACGCGGCTTTCTGCTCGGCGATGACGAGCAGCAGAAAGGCGATGGCCATGACCAGCAGCGCGACCCAGCGCGGCAGGAACAGTGCCAGCCCGAGATCGAGCCAGGCGATGAGGGCGACGAAACTGGCGCCGAGCAGCCGGCGGTTGCCGGCCTTGTGCCAATCCCCCACGGGTTCGGTGGCGGAGGGCAGTGGCGTGGGCGCGATGAGCGCGAAGCCCTGATGCACGCCGCCGAGGAACGAGAGGATGATGGCGGCGTAGGCCAGCAGCAGCAGCACATAACGCTGTGAGGGGTCTGGCAGGGTGGCGAGGAAACCGAGGCCGAGGAAGGGCAGTAGCCCGAGTATGCCGAGTGCTACCGCGAGCGGTGGCAGGCGGGGATTGGCGGGTGGGGGAAAGGGCAACTCGGACAACAGGAACACCGTGAGGAAGCAGAGGAAGCGATTGGCCTAAACTGGTTCCGGCCTCAGGGGAAATGAACTAGAAAGTAAAACTCGGCGCCGGGGTGAAGGCGGGCAGCGGGGTGGCGCTGCAGTCGAACAAGGGGCGGCTGGCCAATGTCTGGCCGGCCCGCTCGGCCAGGGTTGCGATGCCATCGCGGCCATGCCGGCAGACGATCGCGCCCAGGCGGCCCCGCGGCGCCTCGTGCAACTGGGTGGCGAGTGGCGGCAGGGCGGCGACGCCGCCATCGATCAGGATAAGGTCGAACGGGTCATGGTCGGGCAGGCCGGGCGCCATTGGGGCCTGGCGCAGATCGACCGTCACGCCGCAGGCCGCGAAGCCGGACCGGGCCAGGTCGGCCATCGCCGGATCATCCTCGAGCGCGACGACCGCCACATCGAGGGCCGCGAGCAGGGCCGCGCCATAGCCGGCGCCAAGCACGAGCGCCTTTTCGCCGGCTTTTGGGGCCATGGCCTGCACCAGGCGGGCGATGGTGACCGGGGCCAGCATGCCGCGGCCGGGCAGGACGGTGATTTCGACATCGGCATAGGCCAGCACGCGGCGCGGGCCGGGCAGGAATGGCTCTCGCGGGAGGGCCCGCATGGCGGCGAGAATGCGCCGGTCGGTGACTTTGTTGGGACGCAACTGCCCATCGACCATCAGGTTTCGGGCATCGAGCACGGGGGATGCGGCGAGCAGGTCCATGCCGGCGTCATACACCCCGGACCCGCGAAAGGCGACAGGGCGGAGCGGCGTGTCGGCGGGTAACCCGATCGGCCAACTTAACCTCCAGGAATCAAAAGTTTTTTGTGCAACTTTTTTTCAAAAAAGTTGCCGCTTACGTCTTGCCTTCGCCAAGAAAGCCGGCCGTGAGCCGGGCAGCCTCGGCGAGGCCGAGGCGCTGGGCGGCGACCCCGTCGGGGAAGGCCGAAAGCAGGCGCGATGGGGTGCGGCGGTCGAGCAGGATGAACACGCCATGGTCGGTGCTGTTGCGGATCAGCCGGCCGAAAGCCTGGCGCAATCGCCGCCGGGCGATTCGGTCGTCATAGGCGGTGGGGTCTCCGCCCGAGAGGTGGATGCGGCGTTCGCGGTGCAGAATGTCCGGTCGCGGCCAGGGCACGCGTTCGAACACGACGAGGCGGAGCGCGCGGCCGGGAACATCGACGCCATCGCGCATGGCATCGGTGCCGAGCAGGCAGGAATCGGCCTCGGCGCGGAACACCTCGACCAGGCTCGCATTGTCCATGGCGTCCACGTGTTGGGCGAGCAGCGGGATGCCCTCGGCTTCGAGGGCGGGGGCGATGCGGGCATGCACGGCGCGCAGCCGCGAGATGGCGGTGAACAGGCCGAGACCGCCACCGCGGGCGGCGCTGAACAGCACGCGGAAGGCCTGGGCCAGGGCCGGGATTTCCTGCGTGACGTCGGTGACGATGACGGCGCGGGTTTGCGCCGCGTAGTCGAACGGGCTGAGCACGCCCACGCGCATGGGCACGGAGGCGAGGTGAGGCACGCCGAGCCGGGCCTCGGCCGCGTCCCAGGCGGCTTCGGCGTCGGGGCCGGAATCGCGCAGGGTGGCGGAGGTGATGAGCAGGCCCTGGGCGTTGCTGGCGAGCGTGGTGGCGAAGGGAAGCGTGGGGTCGAGCCAGTGGCGGCGGAGCCCGGTATCGACCAGGCGGCCGGCGCGACGGTCCTGGAACAGCAGGGTGACGAAGCGGCGCAGGCTGCCCGGTTCGGGCGGGGGCTCACCGACCGCCTCGAGCATGTCGTGCCAGGCGGTGAGCGTGCCGAGGGCGCGGCGGCGCAGGCCACGTTGCAGCGCCTCGATGCGCAGCCGTTCGGTGGCGGTGAGGGTTTCGGATTCGGTCTCGAGCCAGTCATCAAGGCGGTCGAGCAGGGTTTCGAGCGGGGTGGCGATGCGGCGGAGCGCGCGGGCAAGGGTTTGCGCGGCCTCGATGAGCGGGGCGGAGACCGGGTAGAGATCGGCCTCCTGGTCGTCCGGCTCCGTCCGGGTGGGGCCGGTCTGGCTGGTGCGGGCCTGGCGCTGGGTGTGGGCGGCGAGCAGGAACGACTCGGCCGCGCCACGCGGGGTGGCATCGGCGAGGCGGGTGGTCCAGCCATCGGCCGGCAGGTCTCGCGCGGCGGTGAGCAGGGCGGCGAGCGGCGCCTCGAGCGCGGGGCGCTGCGGCAGCAGATCCTCCATGCGGCGGCGCAGACCCTTGTCGCGCGAGCGGCCGCCCTCGGCGCCGATCAGCCAGCGGCGGAGCAGGGCACATTCCTGGCCGGACAGCGAAACCGCGAAGGCGCTGTCCGCGGCCTCGAACAGATGATGGCCTTCGTCGAACACGTAGCGGGTGGGCACGCTGGTATCATCGAGCCCGCCCCACACCGATTGCGCCATCACCAGCGCGTGGTTGGCGACCACGATATCGGCGCGGCGGGCGCGGCGGATGGTGTGTTCGACGAAGCAGACCCGGTAATGCGGGCAGGCGCCGTGGATACATTCGCCGCGCCGGTCCGCGAGGTTGGCGAGGTTGGCCTGACCGAACAGGTCGGCGACGAAGCCGGGTAGATCCCCGCCCGACAAATCCCCGTCACGCGAGGTGAGGGCGAAGCGGGCGACGATGCCGAGCAGCACGCGCGCCGCGGGGTTGAGCGGGGCGGCGGCGACGGCATCGGCGTAGTTGAGAAGACAGAGATAATTCTCCCGGCCCTTGCGGATGACGGCGCGGCGGGCGCGCTCGGCCGGGTCGGGGTAGAGACGGGCCAGTTCCTGGTCGATCTGGCGTTGCAGGTGCCTTGTGTAGGTGGCGACCCAGACCGGGCCGTGGTTGCGTTCCGCCCAGAGGCTGGCGGGCGCGAGGTAGCCGAGGGTTTTGCCGGTGCCGGTGCCGGCTTCGGCCAGGACGAGTTGGGGGGCGCCGGGGCTTTCGGCCGGGGCGAAGGCCTGGGCGACGGCGGCCGAATAATCGGACTGGCCGGGGCGGGCCTCGGCGGATTGGTGGAGCAGGGCGGCCAGGCGGGCACGGGCCTCGTGCGGGGCGACGCTTTGGCTGCCGGGCGGCGGCAGGGGGGCGGTTTCCTCCCACGCCGGCAGGCGGCGCCAGATGCCGAGCAGGGCGGGATTCGGCGCCGCGCCGGCGGCCTGCATCGCGGCCAGCAGCGGCGGCGCCCAGGGCCAGCCGGCCTCGCCCATATAGGCGACGAGGCCGGCGAGTTCGGGATCGTTGCGTGGCAGGCGGGCGAGCAGGCTGGCGGCGAGACGGGGCAGGAAGGCGGCCTCGTTTTCCGGGCCAGGTGTCGGCGGCGGCAGATCGAGCGCGAGGGCGAGGCCGCGCGGGGTGGGGGCGGCGGTTTGGCCCGGGCAGGCGAAGGCGAACAATTCCAGCAGATCGAGCGCGGCCATGGGCTGACAGCCGAGGCGGCGCCAGAGCGAGGGGGCGTGCACGATGATGGGCGGCGGCATGACGCGCAGGCGGGCGGCGGCTTGCCCGGGCGTTTCGCGCAGGATTTCGCCGAAATCGGTCAGCCAGCCGGCATGCCGCGTGCCGACGACGAGGCAGGGCAGACCATCGATGACGGATGGGGCGCTGAGAGATGGGGCGGACGCGGACGGGGCATGGGTTGGGGTGGCGCACATTGGCTGTTGCACCTCAGCCGCATTCGATTGACCGGGGCAACCCCCCACCCTAGCTTGCCTGGGATGGACGACACACGACGCGAGCGGCCGAGCGCGCCGGCCTGGCCCTTCGAGGAGGCGCGGAAGCTGGCGGAGCGGGTGGCGCCGGGTGGCACCGCCTTGTTCGAGACCGGCTATGGCCCCTCGGGGCTGCCGCATATCGGCACCTTCGGCGAGGTGGCGCGCACCAGTTGGGTGCGGCGCGCCTATACGGCGCTGACCGGGCGGCCATCGCGGCTGATTGCCTTCAGCGACGACATGGACGGGTTGCGCAAGGTGCCGGACAATGTGCCGAACCCGGCGCTGTTGCAGGCGAGCCTGGGCCGGCCGCTGAGTGATGTGCCGGACCCGTTCGGCACGCATGCGAGCTTCGGCGCGCATAATAATGCGCGGCTGCGGGCGTTTCTGGACGAATTCGGCTTCGAGTACACGTTTGTTTCGGCGACCGAACAGTATCGGTCTGGCGCGTTCGACGCGGCGCTGCTGCGGGTGCTGGCCTGCCATGACGCGATCGTGGCCGCGGTGCGGCCGACGCTGGGGCCCGAGCGGCGGGCCACCTATTCGCCGATTCTGCCGATCCATCCGCGCACCGGCATTGTGATGCAGGTGCCGATCGAGCAAGCGGATGTGGATGCCGGCACGGTGCGCTGGCGCGACCCCGCCGATGGCAGCACGCACGAGACGCCGGTGACCGGCGGGTTTTGCAAGCTGCAATGGAAGGCGGATTGGGCCATGCGCTGGATGGCGCTTGGCGTGGATTATGAGATGTCCGGCAAGGATCTGATCGACAGCGTGACCCTGTCGGGCAGGATTTGCCGGATTTTGGGTGGCACGCCGCCGATCGGCTTCACGTATGAGTTGTTCCTGGACGAGCAGGGCCAGAAAATCAGCAAATCCAAGGGCAACGGGCTGACGGTGGAGGCCTGGCTGCGCTATGCCCCGGCGGAGAGCCTGGCGCAGTTCATGTTCAATGCGCCGCAGCGGGCGAAGCGGCTGTTTTTCGACGTGATTCCGCGGGCGGTGGACGAGTATCTGGCTAATGCCGGCAAATTGGCCGGGCAGGACGAGGCGGCGCGGCATGCCAACCCGGCCTGGTTCATTGGCGGGGCGGAGCGGGCGGCGGGCACGCCGTTGAGTTTTGCCATGCTGCTGAATTTGGCAAGCGTGGTGAACGCCGAGACGCCGGATATTCTGTGGGGCTTCATCCGCCGCTACAAACCCGGCACCACGGCCGAGAACGCGCCCTATCTGGCATCGCTCGCCGCGCACGCGGTGGCCTATTACCAGGATTTCGTGCGGCCGAAGAAGCTGTTCCGGGCACCGGACGCGCGGGAGGCGGCGGGACTGGCCGACCTGGCGGCGCGACTGGAGGGGCTGGCGCCGGAAACCCCGGCCGAGGAGATTCAATCCGTCGTGTTCGCGGTGGGCAAGGAGGCAGGCTTCAGCGAATTGCGGGCCTGGTTCCAGTGCCTGTATCAGGTGTTGCTGGGCCAGGATGAAGGCCCGCGCTTCGGCCATTTCGTGGCGATTTTCGGCACGGCCGAGACCGTGGCTTTGATTCGCGGGGCCTTGACGCGCGAGGCGGAACCGGCCTGACGCCATGCGCCGCGTCGCGCCACATTCGGCCGAACCGGCCTGGAAACGCTATCTTCGGCATGCGCCGCCGGTGCTGGGCCTGGTGCTGTTGATTGCCGCGGTGAGTGTTGCGCACCGGGAATTCAAGCATCTGCGCTTCGAGGACATTGCCCGCGCGATCGGGCATATTCCCCGCGAAAGACTTATGCTCGGGCTCGGGCTTTCGGTGTGCGCCTATCTGGTGCTGACGCTGTATGACCTGCTTGGCTCGATTTATGCCGGTTACCGGCTGGCCTATCGGAAAATCGCCTTCGCCTCGTTCTGTGCCTATGCGCTGTCGCATAATCTCGGCGTGTCGGCGCTGTCGGGCGGGGCGGTGCGGTTTCGGCTGTATGCGGGCTGGGGGGCGAGCCCGCTGCAGATTGGCAAGCTGATCGGGTTTTGCAGCCTGACATTCAGTTTCGGCGCGCTTGTGCTGGGTGGCGGCGCGTTGATTTTCTCGCCGCACGCCGTGCCGTTTGTCGGTGCAAGCCTGCCGGGGTGGCTGTTGCAGGGTATCGGCGTGACGCTGTGGCTGGTGACGGTCGGGTATGTGGTGCTGGCGGCGCGTGGACAGCAGACCGTGCTGTTCGGCCACACGCTGCGGCTGCCTGGCCTGCCGATGGCGCTGGGGCAGATTCTGCTGGCCAGCACGGACATGAGCACGACCGCATCGATTTTATACGTGCTGCTGCCGCAGGCCCCGCACCTGACATTTCTGCGCTTTCTGGCGGTTTATGTGCTGTCCTATTCGGCGGGTGTGATGGCGAGCCTGCCGGGCGGCATCGGTGTGTTCGATACCGTGATGCTGCTCGGACTTTCGGCCTGGCTGCCCGCGCCGCGGGTGTTGGGCGCCATTCTGATTTTCCGGCTGTTCTATTATGTCATTCCGCTGTTTCTGGCGGGTACCTTGTTCGCGTTGCACGAAATTGTGCTGCGCGGGCGCGGGTTGTTGCGCCATGCGCCGGTTGCCCAAGGGCTTGCGCATTGGAGCGAGAATGACCTGGCGATTGCCGCCGGCACCGGCACCACGGCGCTGTGCGGCAGCATGCTGCTGGCCATGGGGGTGTTGGCGCCGAGCATGGATAGCGGCTGGATCGACCCGAATTTCAGCCCGACCGCCCTTGCCGGGCATTTCGTGCCATCCTTGATCGGCGCGGCGTTGCTGGTGTTTTGCATCGGGCTCGCGCAGCGTGTGCGCCTGGCCTGGCTCGGCACGATATGCCTGCTTTTGCTGGGGGCGGCGATAACTGCCATTGGCGAGAATTTGCGCGTGGTGCCGGCTATTCTGGTGCTGGCCAGTTTTGTGCTGGCGCCGTACCGACCGGCGTTTCAGCGCATGACGCGGCTGCGCCCGCAAGCCTTGCAGCCGGCGACCGTGGCGCCGTTGCTGGCGCTGGTGGCGTGCGTTCTGTCGCTGGCGGTGTTCGAGCGGCATGTGCGCTTTGTCAGCGCCAATAGTTGGTGGCGCATCGTGTCATCGCCGGATGTGCCGGCATCGGTGCGGTTGGCGGTGGGGCTTTCGGTGCTGGTGGGCATGCTGGCGCTGTGGCGGCTGCTGCTGCCCGGCAGCACGGAAGCGGTGGCCTGGACCATGGACCAGCGGGTGCGCTACGCGACATTGGGCGGCAAGCCGCCATCCCGGGCCGACGGCATCGTTTTTGACGAGGCCGGGCGGGCGGCCATGCCGTTCCGGCGCATCGGGCGCGTGCTGCTGGGGCTGGGCGACCCGGCGGGCGAGGCATCGGCCCGCGCGTCGGTGCTGTGGCGACTGGCGGAATTGGCGCGGCGCGAAGGCAGGCGGCTCGCGGTGTATCGGACCGGGCCGGGCCTGCTCGATGTGTATGGCGGGCTGGGCCTGGCGGCGATACCGCTGGGCGCCGACGGGTTGCCGATGGGTGCGCAGAGCGAGGCGCGGGCGAGCGCGTTCTTGCTGTGCGCGAGTGATGCCGATTTGACGCTGCTGCTGCCGCGCCTGGCGGAACTGGCCGGGCCGAACCGACTTGCCGCCTGAAGGAAACTCAATGCGCCCTGCCCTGCCCCAGACCACGCCGACCACCCGCACCGGCCCTGGCCAACCCTATCCGCTTGGCGCGACCTGGGATGGGCGGGGGGTGAATTTCGCGCTGTTTTCGGCGAACGCGACGCGGGTGGAATTATGCTTGTTCGATGCGACCGGCGAGACCGAGCTCGAGCGCGTCGATTTATCCGAGTATACCGACGAGGTGTGGCACGCCTATCTGCCAGATGCGCGGCCGGGCACGATTTATGCGTATCGGGTGCATGGGCCGTATGACCCGGGCAATGGCCATCGCTTTAACCCGAACAAGCTGCTGCTGGACCCGTATGCGAAATCGCATATCGGCAAGCTGACCTGGGACGAGGCGCTGCACGGCGAGGCGCCGGGGGCCGATGATGCCGAGCCGGCGCCGGACCCGCGCGACAGCGCGCCGTTCATGCCGAAATGCCGGGTGATCGACCCCGCCTTTACCTGGGGCGAGGACCGGCGGCCGCGCATTCCGTGGAACAAGACCACCCTGTATGAGCTGCATGTGCGCGGCTTCACCATGCGCCACCCGGCGGTGCCGGAACGGTTGCGCGGCACCTTTGCCGCGCTGACCGTGCCGGAGGTGATCGGGCATATCAAAAGCCTTGGCGTGACCTCGGTCGAGCTGCTGCCGATACAGGCCTTTCTGAACGAGCCGCATTTGCTGGACCAGGGGCTGTCCAATTATTGGGGCTATAACTCGATCGGGTTTTTCGCGCCGCACCTTGCTTATGCCGCGTCCGGCAGCAGTGCCGAATTCAAGGAAATGGTCGCGCACCTGCACGATGCAGGGCTGGAGGTTATTCTTGATGTTGTGTATAATCATACCGCGGAAGGCAATGAGGCCGGGCCGACCCTGTCGTTCCGTGGCATCGACAATGCCAGCTATTACCGGCTGCTGCCGGAAGATAGGCGATTCTATATCAATGATACCGGCACCGGGAATACGCTGAACCTGTCACACCCGCGCGTTTTGCAGATGGTGACCGACAGCCTGCGTTATTGGGCGACCGAGATGCGGGTGGACGGGTTCCGCTTCGATCTGGCGACGATATTGGGGCGCGAGGCACACGGGTTCGACGAAGGCGGCGGGTTTCTGGATTCGTGCCGGCAGGACCCGGTGCTGTCGCAACTGAAGCTGATCGCCGAGCCATGGGATTGCGGGCCGGGCGGCTATCAGGTGGGTGGATTTCCGCCCGGTTGGGCCGAGTGGAACGACCGGTTTCGCGACGTGGCGCGGGGGTTCTGGCGCGGGGATGAACCCCCCTCGGCGCTGGCGGCGCGGCTGTGCGCGTCACGCGATGTGTTCGACCGGCGTGGGCGCAGGCCCTGGGCGAGCGTGAATTTCATCACCGCGCATGACGGGTTCACGCTGGCCGATCTGGTTGCCTATGCCGACAAGCACAACGAGGCGAACGGCGAAGGCAACCGCGACGGGCATGCGCATAATCTGAGCTTCAATTGCGGGGTCGAGGGACCGACCGACGACCCGGCGGTGCTGAGCCTGCGCGGACGCCAGCAGCGCAACCTGCTGGCCACCTTGCTGCTTTCCCAGGGCACGCCGATGCTGATGGCGGGCGACGAGATGGGCCGCAGCCAGGGCGGCAACAACAACGCCTATTGCCAGGACAATGAAATAAGCTGGGTCGATTGGAGCGAGGCGGCGGCGGATGCGAGCCTGTTCCGGTTCGTGCGCCTGTTGATGGAGGCACGGGCACGCCACGCGGTGCTGCGCAGCGACCGGTTTCTGACCGGCGAGGCGGACCCGCGCACCGGGCTGCGCGACGTGACCTGGCTTGCGCCATCCGGCGCGGAAATGACCGTGGATGATTGGAACGACGGGGCGCGACGCTGCCTTGGCATGTTGCTGGACGGACGGGCGCGCGGCGGCTTCGAGGTGACGCTGCTGGCGCTGTTCAATGGCGGCGATGAGGCGGTGCCGTTCCGGGTGCCGTCGGTCGGCGGGGCGCGGCGCTGGGCGACCGTGTTCGATACCGCCGACCCCGACCGCCCACGCGAACACGCGGTGCGCGCGGGCGAGGCCTATGCGCTGGTGGACCATTCGGTGGCGTTGCTGCGGCTGCACGGATAGGGTGGGCGATGCCGGAAGGTTCGATCTTGCCGTGGCTGATCGGGTTTGGCGCGGTGGGGGCCTGGCTTGGTGTTGCGTTGCTGGCGCGCCGGCGCGGCACGCAAGCCGAGGCGGCGCGGCTGCGGCTGGAGCAAATTCTGGCCGGGCAGCGGACCGAGAGCGAGACCCTGCGGCGGCGGCTGGATGAGGCGGAGCGCGCCCTGTTGCACGCGATGGGGGAATTGCAGACCCGGCAGGCGGAGGGCGCGGGCGCCTTGGCGACGCTGCTGAGCGGGGAGCAGGGCAAGCTACGCCAGGCCTTGGTGGAGGAACGTGACAAGGCGCGCGAGGCCGCCGAACAGGCGCGCGCGGCGATGGAGGGCCAGTTGCGCCTGCTGCGCGAGGGCAATGAGCGCAAGCTTACGGAAATTCAAGCCTCGGTGAACGAGCATCTGCATCAGGCGGTGGAAAAGCAGATGAGCGTGAGCTTTGCCCGCGTGGCCGAGCAATTTGCCGCCGTGCAGAAGGCGATGGGCGATGTGCAGGCGGTGACCGCCCAGATCGGCGATATCAAGCGCCTGTTCGGCAACGTGAAGACCCGTGGCGGTTGGGGCGAGGCGCAGTTGCGCGCGACGCTGGACGATATTCTGCAACCCGGCACCTGGGAGACGAATTGGGCGCCGGACCCGACCCGGCGCGAACGGGTGGATTTTGCCGTAATGATGCCGATGCGCGGCGCCGAGGCGGTTTATCTGCCGGTGGACGCGAAGTTTCCGACCGAGGATTATGACCGCATGGTGCTGGCGGCCGAGGCGGGCGATGCCGAGGCCGAGCGCGAGGCGCGGGTGGGGCTGGCCACCCGCATGCGCGGCGAGGCGCGACGGATCGCGGAAAAATACATTACGCCACCCGCGACGGTGGAATTTGCCGTTCTGTATGTGCCAACCGACGGGCTTTATGCGGAAGTGGCGCGCATACCGGGGCTGATTGACGAATTGGGGCGCGAATGGCGGGTGCTGGTGCTGGGGCCAAGCCTGTTCCCGGCCCTGCTGCGCACCATCCAACTGGGCCAGGTGACGCTGGCGCTGGAACAGCGGGCCGCCGAAATTGGCCGCCTGCTGGGCGCGACCAAGGCCGAGATGCAGAAAATGGATGCGGTGCTGCAAAGCCTGGCCAAGCAAGCGAGCGCGTTCGGCAACACGATCGAGAAGGCGCGCACGCGAACCCGGGTGGTGGAGCGCAAGCTGCGGGCGATCGAGGCGGTGGAAGACCCGGCCCTGCTGCCTGAATTGGCGACCGACGCGGAAGCGGAAGACGAGGCGTGATCTCCCCCCCCCCTGCCCTGTTCATCTGGCCTATTCGTCCTGGCCGACATCGGGTGGGGTGGGCGGCAATTCCGCGGCCAGGGATGGCGCGGCGCCAAGACGCGCGGCACGCCAGAAATGCCACAACAGCCAGATGAGGCCGAGGAACGCCGTGAGGCGGACAGCGGCGAGCGTTGCGAGACGGCCTGCGATGCGCAACGCGATACCTGGCAGGACCAATAGACAGAGAACCAGGGTGGAGCGGCGCATCAGCAAGCCTTTTGCCGCTCGCGCGCCGTGGTGTCAGCGCAGCAAATCGTCTATCGAGGGGCCGGCGCTGGGTGGGGCGGCCTTAGGCGCCGCCGGCGTGGCGTGCGCAGCCGGCTCGGCCTGCTGAGCCCGAAGGCGACCGCGGGCCTGCGCCTCCGCCGCTTGCGCCTGCACCTCCTCGCGTGAAGCGGCCATTTCGCGTCGAAACATCAGGCGCGACTCGCGCTCGGACAGCTTGCTGGTCATAATTTGACGCCTCCGCTGGCCGCTCACGAAATCAAGTCGTCGGTCAAGAAACACCGCGATCGTGAACCAAAAACCGACATAAATGACAAAGGCGAGCTCGAAATAGCCGCCCAAGCTGAGCGGCAGCCACAACCGATAGAACCAGGCAGCAATGCAGGGCACCGGCAGGAAACATAGATAAAGCAGTTCGGCACGCGTCGCCACATCGAGCATGCCGGCGGCGCGCAAAAGAACGCCCAGTATGAAGCCGTAGGGATTCCTACGGCCACGCGTTGCGGAGCGACGCGGAATCACCCGATGAAAGGCGCGCACACAAGGGCCTTCGAGCGATTCGAATGGATTGGGCGGCGGCGAAGCTCGCCCGGCCTTTTTCGCCTGAGGCGCCGGTGTCGCGCCACTTTCGCTTGGCATATGCGTGCCTGATGTTTTGTCTCGACGCCCCAGATATTACAGGCGCGGCACGCGAATGGAAACCAGGATGAGCCACATGATTGATGATGATGCCTTTGACGCGGCGCTGATCGGGGCGGGATTCGCCCAGATCGCGCGCGATGGCTGGCACGCTTTCTCGGTGCCGCGGGCGGCACGGGAAGCGGGGCTCGACTTGGCGCGGGCACGGCGGCGCTTTCCTGGCCGGGCCGCCTTTTTGCTGCGCTTCGGGTCCATGGCGGACCGGGCGGCGCTTGGCGCCGAGCCGGCGTCCGGCAGCGTGCAGGAACGGCTGTTCGATGCGATCATGCGCCGGCTGGACGTGTTCCAGCGACATCGGCCCGGCCTGCTGGCCCTGTTCCGCGCCCTGCCGACAGACCCCGCATCGGCCCTGCTGCTGTCCAGCGCGAGCCTGACCAGCATGGGCTGGCTGCTGGAAGCCGCTGGCGTCACGGCGTCTGGCCCGCTTGGCCTGCTGCGTCGCAAGGGGCTGCTTGGCGTATGGCTATGGACGCTGCGCGCCTGGTGCCGCGATGAGACCGAAGACATGGCGCCGACCATGGCCGCGCTCGACACGGCATTGACCCGCGCCGCGCAACTCGCCCGTTCCCTGCCGAACGGCGCGGATGATGCGGTGGTGCCGGATGCGCCACCCGCTGATGGCGCGCCGCCACCAGCCTGATTTCGAGCTTGCCCGCCAGCACGCCGGAGCGCATGTTTGCGCACTCAAGGCGTATGCGGGAGGCGTGATA
>DAIDIQ010000092.1 GCA_027459285.1 Acetobacteraceae bacterium | reverse complement strand
GGCTGCGCCAGGCTCGGGAATCTGGAAATTTCAGGAATCAGGGAGAAACCATGGAAGTAAGGACGTTCTTTTTGTGAACAAAAAGAACCAAAAAAACTTCGGGAATGATTTTTTCGCGTGGGTTTGTTCTGGTCTTTCTGGTTTTTGTCCAGATTGCCGGGATGATCTCGCCAGCGGGTGGAGCGCTTCCGGTCTGGCTGGAAGCGCTCTGGCGGCGGGATCGGCTGACCGGAGACCCGGTCGGCTGAAGCCTGACCGGGTCCTAGTAGCGCCGCAGCAGACCCACCAGGCGGCCTTGCAGCTTCACCCGCTCGGCGGGGTAAATCTGGGATTTATAGGCGCTGTTCGCGGGCTCCAGCGCCACTGAATTGCCGCGCCGGCGCAGGCGCTTCAGTGTTACCTCGGTGTTATCGACCAGCGCCACCACCACCTGTCCGGTCTCGGCCGTCTCGCCGCGGCGGATAATCACCGTATCGCCGTCCAATATTCCCGCCTCCATCATCGAATCGCCGTCCACCTCCAGCGCAAAATGCTCGCCCTGTCCCAGCAGCGCCGCCGGCACCTCGATACTCGCTGAATTGTCCCGCAGCGCATCGATCGGCGTGCCCGCCGCGATCCGCCCATAGAGCGGCAATTGCACCGCCGCCGCCTCGTTCGCCGCGCGCACGCCCTGCAGGCGCGGCGAGAAATCACCCTTGATCACCGTCGGCGCAAACCCGCCGCCACCCTTGCCGGCCTCGGTCGGCCGCATGTCCGGCATGCGCACAATCTCCAGCGCCCGCGCCCGGTGGTGCTTGCGGTGCAAAAAGCCACGCTCCTCCAGCGCCGAAATCAACCGGTGAATCCCCGATTTCGACCGCAGATTGAGCGCCGCCTTCATTTCCTCGAAACTCGGGGAATAGCCGGTCTCACGCAGATACCGGTCAATATAAATCAATAATTCGTGTTGCTTACGGGTCAGCACGGTGGGCGCCCCAATTCTGTCAGAACAAACCATAAACCACGCCGGAGATAGGCACCCACCCGTGATCCCGTCAAGCGGTTAGCGCATAAGTTGAGGCAAAAAAGTTCGCCCGCCGTTCACGGGTCCAGCAGGTCCAGCCGCAGCACGCCCACCGTGCCGCCCGCTTCCGTGGCCGCGGCGTGTGGCGGCCGGAAAATCAGCCCCTCCGCCTCGGCCAGCACGCGCAGCAGGCTGCTCGCCTGGTCTGGCGCCGGCGCGGCCAACAGCGCGCCCGCCGCGTTTCGCGTGAGCCTTGCGCGCAAAAACGCCGCCCGCGCGTCATTGGCCGGCAAGGCCTGGTCCAGCCGCGCCGGTTCCAGCGCCTGCGCCAGTGTCGCCCCGTCCGTCGCCTCGCCACTGAGCCTCGCCAGCGCCGGGCGCAGAAACAGCATTGCGCACACATAGGCCGAAACCGGGTTGCCCGGCAGGCCGAGCATGGGCATGCCGTCCACCTGCCCGTGCATCAGCGGCTTGCCCGGCCGCATCGCCACTTTCCAGAAATCGAGCGCCATGCCCCGCGCGCCCAGCACCGCCTGCACCAGGTCATGGTCACCCACGCTGGCGCCGCCAATCGTCACCAGCAAATCCGCCCCGCGCGCGTCGGCCAGCGCCGCCTCGATGGCATCGGGCCGGTCCGCGGCCAGCGTCAGCAGCCGTGCCGTCCCGCCCGCCGCCCCGATCAACGCGGCCAGCGCGTGCCCGTTGCTGGAAATCACCCCGCCTTCCGGCAGCGCCTCGCCGGGCAGGGCCAATTCATCGCCGGTCGCCAGCACCGCCACCACCGGGCGCCGATAGACGCTGACCCACGGATGGTTGGCCGCGGCAATCAGCCCGATCTGCCGCGCGGTCAGCCGCGCACCTGCCTCCAGCAGCGTCTCGCCCGCGTGAAAATCCTGTCCCGCCGGGCGCACATGTCGCCCCGCCTGGGCGGCCACGGTCAGCCGCACCCGCTCGCCCTCCCGCAGCGTATCCTCCTGCGGCACCACCGCGTCCGCGCCGGCGGGCAGCACGCTGCCGGTCGAAACCCGCACAACCGCCCCCGCCGGCAGCGCCCCGGCGAACGGGTGCCCGGCGGCCGATTCCCCCGCGACTGGCAGGCTCGCCCCGGAAGGCGCCTCCGCCGCCCGCGCCGCATAGCCATCCATCGCCGAAAGTGCCGCCGGCGGCTGGGTCAGCCGGGCGCATATCGGCGCCGCCAGCACCCGCCGGTGCGCCGCCGCCAGGGAAACGCTTTCCCGCCCGACCGGCGAAAGCCCGGCCAGAATGCGTGCCCGCGCCTCCTCGACCCCGATCATGGCGCCGAAAAATCGCCGGATGCCCCGCCCGATTTGCGCAGCAGCCGCACCCCCTCGATGCGCATCCCCCGATCGACCGCCTTGACCATGTCATACACGGTCAGCGCCGCCAGGCTCACCGCGGTCAGCGCCTCCATTTCCACCCCGGTCCGGGCCATGGTGCGCACCGTCGCCTCGATCACCAGCCGGTCCGGCGGCGCCGCGCGAAGCATGAGGTCGGCGGCGCTCAACGGCAGCGCGTGGCACAGCGGAATCAGTTCGGCGGTGCGTTTGGCGGCCATGATGCCGGCCAGCCGCGCCACCCCCAACACGTCGCCCTTGCGCGCCCGCCCCTCCTGGATCAGCGCCAGCGTCTCGGGCCGCATCACCACGGTCGCGGTCGCGGTCGCCTCGCGCGCGGTCTCGGGTTTGCCGCCCACATCCACCATGCGCGCGTCACCCTGCGCATCGAAATGGGTCAGCCCGCCCTGATCGGCGCTCATTTGCCCAGCAGCGCGCGGGTCGCCGCCGTCACGTCGGCTTCGCGCATCAGGCTTTCGCCAACCAGCAGCCCGTGCACGCCGGCGCGCGCCATCCGCTCCGCGTCGGCGCGGGTGGCAATGCCGCTTTCGGCCACCAGAAACACCCCGGGCGGCGCCAGCGGCGCCAGCCGCTCGGTCACTTCCAGATCGGTTCGCATCTCGCGCAGATTGCGGTTGTTGATGCCGATCATCGCCGTCTGCAGCCCCAGCGCCCGCTCCATCTCGGCCTCGTCATGCACCTCGGCCAGCACGTCCATCTCCAACGCCCGCGCCGCCTCCTCGAGGTCGCGCGCCAACTGGTCGTCCAGCACCGCCATGATCAGCAGAATGCAATCCGCCCCCATGCTGCGGCTTTCCCCGACCTGCCACGGGTCGATGATGAAATCCTTGCGCAACATCGGCAGCTTCACCGCCTCGCGCGCCGCTTTCAAATCCTCCGGCCGGCCCTGGAAAAACGGCCAGTCGGTCAGCACCGACAAGCAGGTGGCCCCCCCGGCCTCATAGGCATGCGCCAGCGCCGGCGGGTCGAACGGGTCGCGAATGAGCCCCGCCGAGGGTGATGCCTTCTTGATCTCGGCAATCAGCCCCAGCCCCGCGCTCGCGCAGCGCGCCTTCAGTTTCTCGCCGAATTTGCGTGGCGGCCCGGCCGCCTCCATCCGTTCGCGCAACAGGCTCGGCGGCGTGGTCGCGCGGCGGCGCGTCACCTCGGTGCGGGTTTCCGCGCAAATCCGCAGCAGAATATCCGGCGCGGCGGCGCTCATGCCACCCCGGCCGGCTCAACCGCGGCGGCCGCGCGCAGCCGCGCCAGCCGGTCCAGCGCCGCCCCGCCATCCAGCGCCGCGGCCGCCAGCCGCAGCGCCGCCGCCAGATCGTCCGCCTTGTCCGCCACCATCAATGCCGCCGCCGCGTTCAGCACCACCGTGTCCCGGTATGCCAGCGCCCGGGCGCGGCGCTGCTCGCCGCGTGGCAGCTTGCCATGCAGCAAATCCAACAGGCATTCGGCATTTTCGCTGGCATCGCCCCCTTCAATCGTCGCAATCGGCGCCGGCCGCAAGCCAAGGCTCGCCGCGCTCAGCCGCATCTGGCGCGTCTCTGTGCCGTCCAGCACCACAATCTCGTTCTCGCCATCCAGGCAAAGCTCGTCCATGCCCTGCCCATGCACCACCCAGGCGCGCGCCGTGCCCAGCCGGCCCAGCGCCTCGGCCACCGGCTGCACCCAAAAAGGCGAAAACACCCCGGTCAATTGTCGCCGCACCCCCGCCGGGTTGGCCAGCGGCCCGAGCAGGTTGAACAGTGTGCGCATGCCCAACCCCCGCCGCACCGCGGCCGCGTGGGCAAGCCCGGCATGGTGGCGCGGCGCGAACAGGAACACGATGCCAGCCTCGCGCAGAATCTGCCCCAGCCGCGCCAGCGGCGGGTCCAGCCGCACCCCCAGCGCCGCCAGCACATCGGCGCCGCCGCTGCGGCTGCTGGCCGAGCGGTTGCCATGCTTGGCCACCGGCACGCCGGCCCCGGCCACCACGAACGCGCAGGCCGTCGACACGTTCAGCGTGCCCAGCCGGTCGCCGCCGGTGCCGCACACATCCAGCGCGTCCTCGGCGCCCGCGACCGGCAGCATGTGCGCGCGCATGGCCCGCACCGCCCCGGCCAGTTCCGCCACCGTCTCGCCGCGCATGGCCAGGGCCATCAGCAGCGCGCCGATCTGCCCGTCCGTCGCCTCGCCACGCATGATGGCGCCGAATACCGCCTCGGCCTCGGCCTCGCTCAGCGTCTCGCCGGCGGCAAGCCGCGCCAGAACCGGCACCAGCGCCGCGTCAGCCGCCTTGTCCGGCAACGCCATGCCGCTCAGCCGGCATTCGGGCGTGGTGCCGCGTTGGCGCCGCGCGCAATCGCCAGGAAATTCGCCAGCAGGTCATGGCCGCACTCGCTGGCGATGCTCTCGGGATGAAACTGCACGCCGAAAACCGGCCAGGCCCGGTGCCGCAACCCCATCACCAGCCCGTCCTCGGTCCAGGCATCCGCGAGCAGACAGTCCGGCAGCGTCTCCTTCACCACGATCAGGCTGTGGTAGCGCGTGGCCGAGAACCCCGCCGGCAACCCCTCGAACACACCAGCGCCCGCATGCGTGATCCGGCTGGTTTTGCCATGCACCGGTGCCGGCGCGCGCGCGACCGTCGCGCCGAATGCCTGGCCGATGGCCTGATGCCCCAGGCACACGCCCAGCACCGGCACCCGCCCGGCGGCGGCCAGGATCAGGTCCAGGCAGATCCCCGCCTCGTTCGGCGTGCATGGCCCCGGCGACAGCACGATCGCCTCCGGGTTCAGCGCCAGCGCCTCCGCGACGCTCAGCGTGTCGTTGCGGCGCACGTCACAGGCCGCGCCGAGATCACCCAGGAAATGCACAAGGTTGAAGGTGAAGCTGTCGTAATTGTCGATCAGCAAAATCATGCCGCGTTCTTCCGTCCCGCCCGCCCGCTGGTCAAGCCGCGCGCCGGTCAACCGGCCGGCGCCGCCGCCGGCTCGGCGGCAAAGCGCACCGCCTCCTCGGCGGCCCGGAACAAGGCCCGCGCTTTTTGCCGGGTTTCCTGATATTCCGCCTCCGGGTCGCTGTCGGCCACCACGCCACAGCCGGCCTGCACCTGCATCACGCCGTCGCGCACCACCGCGGTCCGCAGCCCGATGCAGGTATCCATCGCCCCGTCCACGCCAAAATAGCCGATGCAGCCGGCGTAAATGCCCCGCCGGGATGGCTCCAGCTCGTCAATGATCTGCATCGCCCGCACCTTCGGCGCGCCGGAAAGCGTGCCGGCCGGAAATCCGGCCATCAGCGCGTCCAGCGCGTCGAGCCCCGGCCGCAATTTTCCCCGCACCTCGGACATGATGTGCATCACGTGGCTGTACCGCTCGATCGCGAAGCGCTGCGTCACCTGCACGCTGCCCAATTCGGCCACCCGGCCCACATCGTTGCGGCCCAGATCCAGCAGCATCAGATGCTCGGCCCGTTCCTTCGGGTCGGCCAGCAATTCCTCGGCGAGTTGCATATCCTCGGCGTGGGTCGCGCCACGTCGGCGGGTTCCCGCCAGCGGTCGCAGCGTCACCATGCCGTCGCGCAGCCGCACCAGGATTTCCGGGCTCGACCCCACCACCGCGAACCCGCCGAAATTCAGGAAAAACAGAAACGGCGCCGGGTTGACCCGCCGCAACGCCCGATACAACGCGAAGGGCGGCAGGCTGAAGTCAGCCGAAAAACGCTGGCTCGGCACAATCTGAAACGCATCCCCGGCCGCGATATAGGCTTTCGCGCGCGCGACCGCGCCGAGGAATTCCGCCCGCGTCATGTTCGATGCCGCCTCACGCATCGGCGCCGCTTCCCTGCGCGTGGTGGCCGGCACCGGGTGGCGCAACCGTGCCATCGCCGCGTTCAGCCGTCGCTCGGCCGCGGCCTTGGCCGCCGCCTCGTCGGCCACGTCATGCACCAGGGCGGCCAACGTCAAGGTATCCGTCACATGGTCGAAAATCGCGAACAGGCCGGGCCGCAGCAACAACGCGTCCGGCAGCGCGTCGGGCTCGACGGCGCGGTGCGGCAGATGTTCCATCAGCCGCACCATCTCATAGCCCAGATAACCGAACAGCCCGCCCAGCATCGGCGGCAACCCTTCCGGCAAATCGCGCCGGTTGGCCGCCAGCAGTGCCCGCAATGACGCCATCGGCGCCACCGTATCCGGCTCGAAGCGGGTCAAATCCGGTGCCCGGGCAATTTCCGCGCGCGCGTCCTGGCAGCGCCAGATCAGGTCCGGCTCGGTGCCGATCACCGAATAGCGCCCGCGCGCGGCGCCCCCCTCGATGCTCTCCAGCAAAAAACTGTTCGGCGTCGCCTCGGCCAGCTTCAGGAAAACCCCGACCGGCGTCTCCAGATCGGCCGGAAGCTGCCGCAGCGCCATCACCGGCTCGGCCCGCGGCGCGCCGATGCCCAATTCCGGCGCGCCCGGCACCGTCTCGGTCATGGCTGGGCAATCTGATGGATCAGCGCCGGGTTCATCTTCACCGGATAGCGCTTCTCCAGCGCGAACACGGTCGCGTCCACCAGGTCTCCGCCGATCGATTGCGACAATTGCAGCCGCATCTGTCCGGCGCCAATCGGGTCGCTCGACAATTTCGGGTCATTGATGCTCTTCAGTTGCGCGACCATGAACCCGTGGCGTGTCGCGACCATGGTCACGTCGCCCGGCTGCTTCATGCCGAACAGCGGCGCCACCAGGCTTTCCGGAATATCGCCCGGCATGGTCGTCTCGCCAATCGGCCGCGGCGCTGGCGAAAGGGTCGTGGCAGTCAGCCCCGCCGCCTTCGCCGCCGCCGCCAGCGTCATGCCGGCGCGCACCTTGGTCAGGACCTGCGCCGCCGCCGTTTCCTCGACATGCCGCTTCTGCGCCAGGGTCCAATCCTGCGTCACCTGGTCCTGGACCGAGGCAAAGGGTTTCTGCGCCGGCTTTTCCACGCGCGTCACCTGGACGGCATACCAGGCGCCGGTCGGGTGTTCCTTGTCGCCGTTGAATTGCTGCAACTCGGCCGGCGCGCCCGGCTTGGCGGTGAAGGCCGCGGAAATTATCGCCTGCCGCAGCGCCGGCCAGCCGGGAATCGGCGCCGGCTCGCCGGTCTTGGTGTCGCCCTTGGCATCCATCGTGCCCTGCACGGCGGCAACGCCCAGGTTCGCCGGCAGCCCGTCCAGCCCGTTGCCGCTGGCCATCGCGTCCTGCAGCTTGCTCACGTAATCGTCCATCATGTCGGCGGCCTTCAGCACCGCCACTTTCCTCTCGATTTCCGGTGTCGCCTCGGCCAGGCTCTTGTGCACCGCCGGCACCACGGCGGCCACCTTGAACACATACCAGTTGAACTGCCCCTTGACCGGCTGGCTCACCTGGTCGGGCGGCGCGGCAAAGGCGGCGGCGGCCAGCGTTTTGTCCGGCACCTCGGCGGTGCGCGCCTTCGGCAGGTCGATCGCGTTGGCGCCTTCCTTGCTCGCCGCCGTCTGCATCGTCTTCCAATCCGCCCCCGCCTGCCACACCGTCGCGAGGCTCGCCACTTTCGCCTCCGTCGGCGCGGCGATAATCTCCAACGTGCGCAATTCCGGCACGTTGTACTCGCCCTGCGCGATGTCGTAATATTTCTTGACGTCCGTGGCGCTGACCTTCGCTTCCTTGGCCAATGTCTCCGGCGACAGCACGATGAGTTTCACGGTGCGATATTCCGGGGTGCGGAACTTGTCCGGGTTGTTCTCCCAGTAACGTTTCAGCTCGGCATCGGTCGGGCTCGGCACGTTGGTCGCGTCGGTCAGCGGAAAGCGCACCGCCTCGGCGGTGCGGGTTTCGCGCGCATAGGCAAAAATCCGCGCCACCAGCGTCTCCGGCGCGCCAACCCCGGCCGAAATCGCGCCCACCAATTGCTGGCGGCCCAGATCCTGCCGCACCAGCGCAATGAAGCTCGCCTCGTCGAGCCCGTTGGTCTGCAAAACCTGTAAAAAGCGTTGCCGGTCATATTTGCCGTTCGCGTCATGAAACGCGTCCATGCTGAACACCTGCGCGCGGATCGCCGCGTCTGGCACCGCGACCCCCAGATGCTTCAACTCGAGATCGACCAGCCGCTGATACACAAGCTGCGTCGCCGCCTGTCCCGCCATCTGCTCACGCAGCTTGCCGGATGCCGTGAAGCCCGGCCCGTTCTGGCGTTGCAGCCGTTCCAGGTTCGCATGCAGCGCCTGCTGCAAGGCCGCCGGTTCGATCCGGCTGTCCCCCACATGCGCCACCGCCGTATCGGTGCCGATGCTGCGCAAGCTGCCGGTCACGCCCCACAAGCCGAACGAAAACACCAACAGCCCGAACAGAATGCGGGCGGGCCAGGTCTTGGCAAGGGCGCGGATCGAAGCAAGCATGCGGCGAATAATCCCGGCTGAACCGCGCAAACTCGGTGCGGCGGGCGCACCATACGGCCGGTCCCGCATAGCGCAAGCCACCGGTTTCCAGCCCGCCCGGGTTGACGGCCCGCGCCCCCACCGTATCAGTGCATGACGCGACGTAACGGACCGCAGGGGCAACGGGCACGCATGCTGATCGCCGGCAACTGGAAGATGAATCCCCCCACCCTGGCCGAGGCCGAGGCGCTCGGCCGCGCGCTTCGCCTGGCGCCCCCGACCCCGGCGACCCTGCTGGTGTGCCCGCCTTTCACCGCGCTCGCCTCGCTCGCCGCCCTGCTGCGCGGCACCCGCATCGGGCTCGGCGCGCAAAACTGCGCCGCCACGCCCGATGCCGGCGCCCATACCGGTGAAATCTCCGCCGCCATGCTGCGCGACCTCGGGGCATCGCACGTCATTCTCGGCCATTCCGAACGCCGTGCCGACCAGGCGGAATCGGATGCGCTGATCCGCGCCAAGATCGCCGCCGCCCGCGCGCACGGCCTCATTCCCATCGTCTGCGTCGGTGAGACCGCGGACCAGCGCCGGGCCGGGCAGGCGGAATCCATCGTCGCCGCCCAGCTTGCCGCCAGCCTGCCGGATGATTTCGCCGGCATCATCGCCTACGAGCCGATCTGGGCGATCGGCACCGGCCTCACCCCCTCGGCCGCCGACGTCACCGCCATGCACGCGGCCTTGCACGCCGATCTCGCCGCGCGCTTCGGCGCGCGCGCCGAGGCGATGCCCATTCTGTATGGCGGCTCGGTCAAGCCCGGCAATGCCGCGGACCTGCTGGCATTGCCGCATGTCGGCGGCGCGCTCGTCGGCGGTGCCTCGCTCAACGCCGCCGATTTCCTCGCCATCGCCGCGGCGGGCTGAGGCAAGCAGCGGCGTTTCAGAGAGAAAGTCGCGCGAAAACCATCGGTCTGCCGGGTGGGGCGGGCCGGGGCCGGACTTTCCGTTTCAGGCCGCGGCACCACCAGGCCCGTCTTTTCTTCCCCCGCCCGTTGCGATAGATCCCGGCGCCATGGCCACCGTGCTCCTCATCCTGCTCATCTTCGTCACCCTTGCCATGATCGGTGTCGTGCTGATCCAGCGCAGCGAGGGGGGCGGGCTTGGCATCGGCTCCTCTCAGGGCATGGGCTCGTTCATGACCGGGCGCGGCACCGCCAATCTGCTGACCCGCGCCACCGCCATTCTCGCCGGCCTGTTCTTTGCTCTGTGCCTCGCCCTCGCGCTGCTCAACCGCGGCACCGGCGGCGTCGGCCATTCCATCCTCGATGTGCCGTCCCCCGCCGGCGCGCACAAAACCCCCGCCGCCCCCGTGCTGCCCGCCCTGCCGGCAGACCGCGTGCCGACCACGCCCGCCGCTCCGCCCGCTTCGCCGCCCCATTAAACGATTGGCCCCCGGTGGTGCCCGCCGGCACCACGCTCACCTCCACTAAGGCGCGTTTCATGCATGCACCGAATCGCCTCCCGCTCGGCGGGCAGGCGCGCTATGCTGTTCTCCCATGACCCGGTTCGTATTCGTCACCGGTGGCGTGGTCTCCTCGCTCGGCAAGGGCATCGCCTCCGCCGCCCTCGGCGCGCTGCTGCAAGCGCGCGGTTTCTCCGTCCGCCTTCGCAAGCTCGACCCCTATCTGAATGTCGATCCGGGCACCATGAGCCCCTATCAGCATGGCGAGGTCTATGTCACCGATGACGGTGCCGAGACCGATCTCGATCTCGGCCATTACGAGCGCTTCACCGGCGTTGCCGCCACCCGCGCCGACAATGCCACCACCGGGCGCATCTATGCCGACGTCATCGCCCGCGAGCGGCGGGGCGATTATCTCGGCGCCACCGTCCAGGTCATTCCCCACATCACGGATGCCATCAAGGAAGCCGTGCTGCGCCATGCCGATGGGGTCGATTTCCTGCTCATCGAAATCGGCGGGACGGTCGGTGATATCGAAAGCCTGCCATTTCTCGAGGCCATCCGTCAGCTCGGCAACGAGCTTGGTCCCGCCCGCTCGATGTTCGTTCACCTCACGCTGGTGCCCTATATTCCGTCGGCCGGTGAGCTGAAAACCAAGCCCACCCAGCACTCCGTCAAGGAATTGCTCAATGTCGGCATCCAGCCGCACATGCTGCTGTGCCGCTGTGACCGTCAGATCCCGGAGAACGAACGCCGCAAGATCGCGCTGTTCTGCAATGTCCGCCCGGAAGCCGTCATCGCCGCGCTTGACGTCGATTCCATCTATGCCGTGCCCATCAGCTATCATGCCGAGGGCATGGACCGTGAAGTGCTGCGCCATTTCGGCATCGAGGCGGCCGAGCACCCCAACCTGTCGCGCTGGCAGGCCATCGTCGATACGCTGCGCGCCCCCGAGGGCACCGTGAAAATTGCCGTTGTCGGCAAATATACCACCCTGCTCGACAGCTACAAATCGCTCGCCGAGGCGCTCACCCATGGCGGCCTCGCGGCCCGGGTGAAAGTCGAGCTCGACTGGGTCGACAGCCAGGTGTTCGAGGAACCCCACACCGTGCAACGCCTCGAGGGGGTGCACGGTATTCTCGTGCCTGGCGGCTTCGGCGAACGCGGCACCGAGGGCAAGATCGCGGCGGTGCGGTTTGCGCGTGAACGCAATGTGCCGTTCCTTGGCATCTGCTTTGGCATGCAGATGGCGGTCATCGAGGCCGCGCGCCACCTGGCCGGCCTGCCTGCCGCCAGTTCCACCGAATTCGGCCCCTGCGCCGAACCGGTGGTCGGCCTGCTCACTGAATGGACGCGCGGCAATGAAATCGAGCGTCGCGGCGCCGAGAGTGATCTCGGCGGCACCATGCGCCTTGGCGCCTATCCGGCCCGCTTGCGCGAGAACACGCTGGCGCGAACCGTCTATGGCACCGCCGACATCACCGAACGCCACCGCCACCGCTACGAGGTCAACATCAACTACCGCGAGGCCCTGGAAGCCGCCGGCCTGCTCTTCTCCGGCCTCTCGCCGGACGGCTCGCTGCCGGAAATCGTCGAAATCCCCACCCATCCCTGGTTCATCGGCGTGCAATTTCACCCCGAGTTGAAATCCAAGCCCTTCGACCCGCACCCGCTGTTCCGCGGCTTCATCGAGGCGGCGGTGGCCCAGTCGCGGCTGGTGTGACCCGCGCGGCACCTGGTCACGACCCGGATTGGGCAACCTACACCCACGCCAGCGCCCGGCCGCGCGGGTGCAAGCCGGCCACGGATGATCGCGGTTTGCCGTTGTTCGCCGGCCGATAATGGCCTACGCCCGCTCGTGTGACCAACAGGCGGGCCTCGCGCTGGTTTCACCGGCGCAATCAATCGGAACCCGACATGCTCGGACCACGCAAGCTCGACCAGCGCCAGACCTACCAGGCTTGGGTCCGCGCCAACCTCGCCGCCTCGGGCGAGGCCGGCTATGCCGCCGCGATCGGCGGAGAATTCACCGCCTTCGGCATCATCGAATTGGAAATGCTCAGGTTTTTCGGGCTTACCGCCGAGATGTGCGTCATCGATGTCGGCTGTGGCGCCGGCCGCCTCGCGCAGCCCCTCAGCCATTTCCTTCCGGCCCCTATCTCGGCACCGATATCGTCCCGGAACTGGTAGCCCAGGCACGAAAACTGGCTGATCGTCCCGATTGGCGCTTCGAGGTTGCCGATAAAATGATCATCCGCGCGGCCGACGCCAGCGCCGATTTCGTCTGCTTCTTCTCGGTCTTCACCCATCTGCTGCCCGAACAGACCTATCTCTATCTCACCGAGGCGCGTCGCGTGCTGAAGCCTGGCGGCGTCATCGTGTTTTCGTTCCTGGAATTCGCGATCGATTTCCACTGGAACGTGTTCGAAGCCACGGTGCGAGACGAACTGGCCCAGGGACCGCATCCGCTGAACATGTTTCTCGAACGCACCGCCATCAACCGCTTCATCGAGAAGCTCGGGCTCGACCTCATCGAATTCCGCGACGGCGGCGATGTCTTCGTGCCTCTTCCCGCACCTCTCACTCTGTCGGACGGTCGCGTCATGGAAAAATTCGGCAATCTCGGTCAGTCCATCTGCGCCATCCGTAAACCGGGCTGAAAAAAGCAGACAAGACTGTTCTTTTTTGAAAAAAGAACCAAAGAACTTTGCAACCGCCATCAGACGGCTCCGACGGAATTCACTTGATACGAACGGACCCCCCAGAATACAATCCACGCGTGATTATGCCCGGCGGCGATCCACGCCAGACCCAAGGTTCTGCCTGTGCCCCATCGCTTTGCTATCGTCGCGCTGCTGGTCTCGGCTGTCCTCCCTGCACACGCTTCTGTCTCCTCTTCATCCGCCCCCGCGCTCGATCCTCCGAGCCTCGAACTGGTCGAAGCCTCTATTCGGGCCTGTCATCAAACCGCAGCCAATCCGGCGGCCGTCATTGCCTGGGCGAAAGCGCACCATGCCGTCGCGCTGACGGCGCCGGGTGAGATCGGTTTCTACGCGAATGGGCCGGGTGGCCGCGCCTGGTCGATGGCCACCGCGCATAATCAACTGATCCTCGCTTACCGCGCCAGAAGCGATTTCTGCGCGGTCTATGCCGCACACGCCAACCCTGAAGAATTGCGGACATTTTTCACCGCACTGATGCACCAGTTGCAGGCGCGCGGCGGCAAAGTCAGCCTGGGTCCCGTATCGGACACGCCCAGCCCTTACGGCCGCCATAAACTGCTATCGTTCGAAACCGACACCCCGACCGCGGCCTCGGTCACCGTGGTTCTTACCTACGGCCAGCCAGGCGGTCCCTACCGGGCGGCCATCTGGCTGCGTGTCATGCCGCTCGGCGTCACATCATACCTCAAGCCATATTTCCGTGACCTGCCAAAATCCCGCCCATAGCCTCGCTGCCCACCCATAGTCTCGTCGCGTATCGCACCTCCCGCGAAGGCTCACCGCATTCCCCGCGAACGCCGCATCCATCTCTCGGGTGGCGATCTGGCCGCCTATGACGACCGCATCGCCAGGCGGCGTTTTCGTTCTGCTCGACCGCCGCACCCCGTCGCGCCTGCTTTAGGCCTTCCCGGACGGGGTTGCCGCCCAGCGCCTGGGCCTGGCCGAGGCGGGGCAACTGACCGGGGGGGTTCTCGGAGAAGGTAAGGCCTAAGCGGCAACTTTTTTGAAAAAAAGTTGCACAAAAAACTTTTGTGACATGATACTGCGCGTGCAGTCTATCGCGGGTTCAGACGTCAAGCATCGGAAGTAAAAGGGCAGCGTCTCTGTTTGAAAAAGAAAGGCCGGCACCAGTCCGCACCCCCGCCCGAGGTTTTTCCACCGGCCCAAAGTCATGAAAGTTTTTTGCGCGACTTTTTTTCAAAAAAGTCGCTTCTCATTGCGCCCGCAGCCGCTAAACCACCCCCCATGCCCCGTCACATCAGCGTCGGCCCCGTCACCTTCGGCAACGACCTGCCCTTCGTGCTGATCGCCGGCCCCTGCCAGATCGAAAGCCGCGCCCACGCCTTCGAGGTGGCGGAGGCGCTGCGCGACATGGCCGCGAGGCTCGCCATCCCCTTCGTCTTCAAAAGCAGTTTCGACAAGGCCAACCGCACCTCCCTCGCCGGCAAGCGCGGCGTCGGCCTCACGCAGGGCCTCGATATCCTGGCCGATATCCGTGCCACCCTTTCCGTCCCCGTCCTGACCGACGTGCACACCATCGACCAATGCGCCCCGACCGCCGCCGCGGTCGATATCCTGCAAATCCCCGCCTTCCTCTGCCGCCAGACCGACCTGCTGCTTGCCGCCGGCGCGACCGGCGCCGCAATCAACGTCAAAAAAGGCCAGTTCCTAGCACCGTGGGACATGGCAAACGTCGCCGGCAAAATCGCCGCCACCGGCAATCATCGCATCCTGCTTACCGAACGCGGCGCAAGCTTCGGCTACAACACACTGGTCTCCGACATGCGGGCACTACCCATCATGGCCCGCACCGAATACCCCGTGGTGTTCGACGCCACCCACTCCGTCCAGCAACCTGGCGGCCAAGGCACCGCCAGCGGCGGCGAACGCGAATTCGCCCCCATCCTTGCCCGCGCGGCGCTGGCCGTCGGCTGCGCCGCCATCTTCATGGAAGCCCACCCGGACCCCGACCACGCCCCCTCGGACGGCCCGAACATGATCCCGCTCGCGCAAATGCCCGCGGTGCTGGCGCGCCTTGCCGCGCATGATCGCGTCAGCAAGGGCGCCCAATAGCAGGCTCTTCTTAAGTGAAGGGCTGTTCTTTTTGTGAACAAAAAGAACCAAAAAAACGTCAATACGGCAGCCGGGCGCGGCTTGGCTTGGGGGCTTTGTCCACCATGCCGCGCCCTGGCTCTACGCGGTCACGCCGGGCCGGACCGCGTTCAAAATCCGGCCCCGGTCGCGCAACCCGCGTCTCAGAAAAGCTTCGGCGTCGCCGGGGTCACCGGCACATGCTCCGCCACCGAATATAAACGGTCACCGTGGGCATCCACGCTCAGCCCGTTCGCCGGCAAGGCCGGCGCGCGGGCCCGGGCCGGATGCGCCGCCAGCAAATGCCCCATGCCCGGCGCCGCCGCGCAGCCCGAACTGTGCGATGCCGCTTCAATGACCGGCTGCCCGTTCGCGCCGGCCCGATAGGTCACGCTTTCCTGGCAGCGTTCCGGCCCGTTTATCATCACCCGGGTCACCACCATCTGCCCCGGCAGCATCGGCACCGCTCCGGCCATCAACGCCGGCATCGGCGCCATCATCCCGCCCGGCAGCGCCACCATGCGCAGCCCGCCCATGTCAGCCATCATGGCATTCATCATCGCCTGCTGTTCGGCCACCATTTGCGCCACCGCCAACATCGGGGCGGCTGGCATCGGGCTGTTCAGCACCGCAATCGGCAGCGGCGGCGCTTCGCTCATTACCGCAACCGGCGTGCCGACCACCACGAAAGCCGGCGACGCCGCGCGCGCCCCCACGCTCATGGTCAACACACCAGCCGCCGCCAGCAACGCAGTTCGCAAGGTCATCTCGTCACCCTCCTCACCAGGTTCTCGTCGCAGTGCACACAATAAGCGCGCCAACTTGCCACTGCCTGGAGCCTGGCTGAATTTTCGTCCATGCTGAGCGCCAGCCGAGCCTCATGCCAGCGCGCGCAGCAGCCGCTCCGGCAGGGCCCAAAGCTGGTAGTTCTCGATATCGAGCGGAAACCGATAAACCTCCGCCGACCGACCGCGAGTTGCGGCCATCACCCGGTCGATCCAATCCGCCAAAGGCGGCGCGTCCGGAGAAAAAATTGCCGGCTCAATCCGGTCCATCGCCTGCAAGCGCGCGAACATGGCCAGAAAATCCGCCTCGGTCATGCGCTGGTGCGCGCCGCCCGGCTGCGCCGCCCATGCCATCTCCCGCGTGCGCGCAAGCCGTCGGCAGGCAATTTCCCGATCGGCATACCGCAGGTGCAGCAGGAAAAAATCGCCAAACACCGGCGCCGCGTCCGCGGAATGAAAGCCCGGTGCCCAGGCCGGGGCCCGCCGCGCCAGAACCGGCTTGCACAGCGCGCTGGCAAACCAGCCGAACCGCCGCTGCACGCCCACCGGTCGCGTCGGGTCCAGCGTCATGTCCTCCGCCACCTGCAGCAGGTTCAATCCAACCGCATAGGCAATTTCCGGCAGCGCGGCAAAATCGAGGTCAGCAAATCCGCCGGTCCCGGCCGGCACCACCAATTCATCCACATCGGTATACAGCACGGCATCGTAATAGCGCAGCAAGCTGGCGGCGAATTCCGAAACCAATGCCGCCCGCCGCGCGTCATCGTGCGGCGTGCGTGGCAGCCGCACCACCCCGATGCCAGGAAATGCCGTCAGCGCCGCCGCCACGCTGCCATCGTCACTGCCATGGTCAATCACATGGCAGGCGGCGGCGCCAAGCCGCGCCGTATAATGGCGCAACCAGACCGGCAGAAATTCCGCCTCGTTATACACCATGGTCAGCGCGGCCAGGGTCATGCCAACCAGATCGTGCGTGAAGCCGGCTCTGTTCGCAAAAAATCGCCCGCCCGCGGCCCCTTACTGCCCCGGCGGCGGCAGATCTTGTTGATTGACCTGGCCGTGCCCGACATCGCTGTACGGCGCCTCGGGCGGCGCATAGCCGGAGGGTGCCTGGCCATAGCCGCGCGACGGATAGCGCGGCCCACCGCCATAGCGCGTCAGCATGGCGCGCAGCGGGTTGGCGCCGGGGTTGTTCACCTCGGCCTGCAGCACGATCTGCCGCGCCGCCAGGGGCTGGCCATAATAGGCCTGGTTCCAGGCGGTATCGCTGCTCAGAATGCTGCCGTTCAGCGCAATGCCGGCAAACAACCCGCGTGAATGGGAATAGGCGACGATATCGGCCCGCAAGGCCGCCGTGGTGTCGCCCTCCACCGAGGCGCCCAGCGTCGCGAAGGTCAGCCCGGCATCCGCGCCGAACTTGAAATGGCTGTCCAGCACCGCGTCGAGCCCGCGCCGGGTCATGATCATCATGATGAATTCGCTGTCCTGAATACCGGCCTGAAAGCCCAGGCTGCCGCTGCCGATGGCAAAAAAGGCCGGGTCGGACCAACCGCCATTGCCGTCACGCGCCAGCAGCACGCAATCCCCGCCAGACCCGCCGATCAGAAAGCCCACCTTGAAGATTTGCGGGCAGATCATGACGCCGCGGGCATTGGTCAACGCGCCGCGCCAATCAGCGCCGGTGGCCGGCGACAGCAGGTCCTGCAGGGTCAGTGTCGCCCGATCGACCAATGCCTGTTGCGGGTTGCCGGCATCCGCGGTGCCGCCGGCGCACCCGGCAACCAGCCCCATCGCCAGGCACGCCATCATCACGCGCAATCGCCGCATCGTTCCCTCCGCCGTCGCCATCCGGACAGCATATCGGCCATGGCCGATTCCGCCCAAACCCGGCTCCCAAACCCGGCTTTATGTCGCGCCGTCCCGGTGCCCGATCAACCATCCGCCCGATGCTGCGACGCTTTGTTACGCGCCGCCAGCCCTCAGGGGTCCGCGTTCACGCACACCACCCGCCAGCCCTGACCATGGCGTTCCAGCCGCGTCAGGCCGAGATTTTTAACCGAGACATGCAGCACCGCATGGCCGGACGCGCCCATGGCGTGCGCCAGCGCCGCCCGAATGGCGCCACCGTGGCTCACCGCCACCACCTCCCGCCCTGCCCAGCCTTGTGCCAGATCCTCCAGACAGGCGCCGACCCGGGCAATCACCTGCCGCATCGTCTCCCCGCCCGGCGGCGCCTCCTCGGCCGCGTGCGGCCAGAACGGGTGCGGGGCCAGGCTCAGCCGCGTCTGCACCTCGCCGTACGTCAGCCCCTGCCAGGCGCCCAGATCCTGTTCAATCAGCCCCGGTGCCACGATCAAGGTGTCGGGGCGCGCATAGCCGGCGGCAAATATCGCCTCCGCGGTGCCGCGGGCGCGGCTCAGCGGGCTCACCGCCCACACCGCCCCCGCCGGCAGCCGCGCGGCCAGGCTCTGATACAGCCGGGCCTCGGCCAGCAATGTTTCCTCGCACAGCGGCACATCGTTCGCGCCATACACCGTCGCGCGCGCCGCGGCCGAAACCAGCGCGTGGCGCAGCAGCCAGAATCCGGTCGGTCCCGTGCTCATCGGTCGCGCGCTCATTCGCCCAGCGTCAGCAGCGCGCCGCGCACGCGCGCGATCCGGAACTCACGCACCAGCACCAGCGCCAGCAGACCGAGCCACCCCGCGTTCAACATCGTCGCCAAACCAAGCTCGCGCCACGCGACACGCCCATGCAGCGCCGCCCGCATGCCCTCGAACACGTGGGATGCCGGCAGCAGCAACGATATCACGCGCCACGGCATGGGAATGACATGCAGCGGGTAATAAACCGCGCACAGCGGCGTCAGTCCCGCCAACACGCCCCAGGCCAGGCTTTCCGCCCCCGCGCCATGGCGCAACAACAGGCCCATCACGCCGAAACTCACCGCCCAGCCCATCACCACCAGATTGACGAAAAACAGGATGAGGATCGGCCCGAATGCAAACAGGTTGAACGCATAGAGAAGATAGGCCAATGCCACCGCCGGCAGCAGCCCGACCAGCAGCCGCAGCAACGAAACCGTCATCAACCCGGCCACCATCTCGAACGGGCGCAACGGGCTGATGAAAATGTGCGCCAGGTTGCGCGACCACACTTCCTCGAGAAAGCTCATCGCCATGCCCATCTGCGCGCGCAACGCCACTTCCCACAACAGCACGCCGCCCAGCAACGCGCCGGCCAGCAGCCAGGCGGTGCCGCCACGCAAATACAGGAACCGCGCCGTCAACCCCCAGATCAACATCTCGAGCGTCGGCCAATAGGCAAGTTCGACCAGCCTCGGCCAGGATTTGCGATACAGACAGGCGTGCCGGTAGACGAGGCCCCAGATCCGCCGCGCGCTCGCCCGCATCATGCCGCGCGCGCCCCATGCCGGTGAATATCCAGAAACACGTCCTCCAGCGTTTCGCGCCCGTATTTGCTCAGCAGGGCTTGCGGCGTGCCGCGGTCCACCGCCCGGCCCGCCTTCAGCATCAACACCTGGTCGCATAGCCGCTCGACCTCGGCCATGTTGTGCGAGGCCAGCAGAATCGAACAGCCCGATTGCGCCCGATACCGCTCCAGCCAGCCGCGCACCATGTCCCCGGTATCGGGGTCCAGGCTCGCCGTCGGCTCATCCAGCAGCAGCACGTCCGGCTGATTGATCAACGCCTTGGCCAGGGCCACCCGGGTTTTCTGTCCGGCACTCAGATTGCCGGCCGGCCGATGCAAAAACTGGCCCAGATCCAGCGCCTCGGCCAATTCCCCGATCCGCGCCTCCAGCCGCCGCACGCCATATAAATGCCCATAAACGCGCAGATTTTCCGCAACCGTCAGCCGGCCCGGCAGCGAGACATAGGGCGAGGAGAAATTCATCCGCGCCAGCGCCGCGAACCGTTCGCGCGCCATGTCGTGGCCCAATATCTCGATCCGTCCGGCGCTGGGTACCAGCAAACCCAGCAGCATGGCTATCGTCGTCGTCTTGCCCGCGCCATTGCCGCCCAACAGCGCCAGCGTCTCACCCGCCTCGACGCTGAATGACAAATCCTCGACCGCCATCACCGCGTCGTAGCGTTTGCCAAGACCCTGCACCACGATGCGCGCCATGCCCGGCCGCATAGCCCAGCCGACGCGTGGCCGGAAGGGCCCGGCAGCGGGCGCGGGGGGTGCCTGCCTAGGCCAGCGGCCGCCAGCTATGGCCCTCGCGTGCGAGCAACGCCGCCGCCGCGTCGGGGCCGTCGCTGCCTGATGCATACAGGTCCAGGGGTGGCGGGTCTTGCAGCAAGGCCTGCACCGCCCCCCAGCCCGATTCGATCGCATCCGCGCGTTGAAACAGCAGCACATCCCCGCGCATCGCGCCGTGGAAAATGCCTTCATACCCATCGCGCGACGCGTGCGGGCTCGGTCCTTCCAGGCTGAACTGCATGGCCCCCGCCGCCAGGCGCAGCCCCAGCCCGGGTTGCTTCTGGGCAATTTCCAACACCCCGCCCGGCTCCGGGTCCACTTCCAGCAATAATTGCCGCGTCGGCGCCGGCGGCAGCAACTCAAGCGCCGGCGGCTTGAAATGCACCACCATCTCGGTGCGCCGCGCGGTCAAATGCTTGCCGGTGCGCACATAGAACGGCACCCCCTGCCACCGCCACGAGGCAATGCCCAGTTTCAACGCCACATAGGTTTCCGTCTCGCTGTCCGCCGCCACCCCCGGCTCGTCCCGATACGCGCGCGCCGCCACCCCGTTCACGCGGCCCGCGGTATATTGGCCGCGCACGCAATCCGCCGCCGAAATCGGCCCGATCGCCGCCAACAGGCGGGATTTGGCATGCCGCACCGCCTCGGCGTCCGCCCGGTCCGGCGGCTCCATGGTCAGCATCGACAGCATCGTCATCATGTGGTTGGGCACCATGTCGCGCAGCGCCCCGGTCTGCTCGTAAAACGCGCCACGCGCCTCCACCCCAACCGTCTCGGCGGCGGTTATCTCCACGTAATCGATCGCCTCGCGGTGCCACACCCGCTCCCAGATCGGCGCGCAGAAGCGGAACGGCAGCAAATTCTGCACCGCCTCCTTGCCCATGAAATGATCGATGCGGAAAATCTGCGTCTCCGCCGCGGCGTTCAGGCAGGTCGTGTTCAGCGCCTCGGCCGATGGCAGATCGTGCCCGAATGGCTTCTCGATCAGCACCCGGCGAAAGCGGCCCCCGGTCTCGGTCAGCAGCCCGGCCCGGCCCAGACTATCCACCAACGGCCCGAACAGGCGTGCCGGCACCGCGAGATAGAACAGCGCGTTGCCCGAAACCGTGCCGGCCAGGCCGTTGAACAGGCCCTCGTCACTGAAATCGCCCTTCTGATAGGTCAGCCGCTCGCGCACGAAACCCCAGGCCTTGGGGTCGATATGATCGGGGTGGAATTCCGCCGTCCGATCCTTCGTGAAGCTCTGCATCGTGTTGGTCAGGTCGTTCGCCCAGGCCTCCGTGCTGCTATCGGCCCGGTCGATGCCGATCACCTTGAAGCCCGGGTCCAATTGCCCCATCGACGCGAGGTTGTACAGCGCCGGCATCAGCAGCCGGTGCGTCAAATCCCCGCCGGCGCCAAAAATCACCAGCGTGCAGGGCGGCGCCGCCTCCACCTCATCGTCATGGATCTGGTCCTTCATCCGTCACCCCATGCTGCAAGCCTCGCCGCCACCCTGCCTGCCCGGCCGGCCGGTGTCGACTAAACAGCAGGACAGGTTCAATCCGGCCCCCGCGCGCCAGAATGGCGCAGTTTAATTGCGCGCCCCGCGTCGTCCGGGCAATCCTGCATCCCATCCGGCGCGCTTGCGCGGCGGCCGGCCCGCTCCGTAAACCCGTCCGCGCAGGCAGCAGCAGGGCAGGGCAGGGCATGGCGGGCGTAATGGCGCGGGACGGGTTCAAGGTCGCGGTGGTCGGCGCCACCGGCGCCGTCGGCCGTGAAATGCTGAAAACCCTGGCCGAACGCGCCTTCCCCGTGCGTGACGTGGTGGCCCTCGCCTCCGGCCGCTCCGCCGGGTCCGAGCTCAGCTTCGGCGAAGACCGGGTGCTCACCGTCCGTAACCTCGATACCTACGATTTCGCCGGCACCGACATCGCTTTGTTCAGCCCAGGTGCCGCCATCTCCGCGGTGCACGCGCCGCGCGCCGCCGCCGCCGGCTGCGTCGTCATCGACAATACCAGCCACTTCCGCATGGAGCCGGACGTGCCCCTCATCGTGCCGGAAGTGAACCCGCAGGCGCTGGCCCGCTTCGCCAGGCGCCGCATCATCGCCAACCCCAATTGCTCGACCATCCAGATGGTGGTGGCACTCAAGCCCCTGCACGATCTTTTCCGCGCCCGGCGCGCCGTCGTCGCCACCTATCAATCGGTTTCCGGCGCCGGCAAGGAAGGCATGGACGAATTATTCACCCACACCAAGGCCGGCTTCGTCAATGACAGCATGGCGCCACAGCAATTCACCAAGGAAATCGCCTTCAACGTCATTCCCCAGATCGACAAATTCCTCGATGACGGATCGACCAAGGAGGAATGGAAAATGCTGGTCGAGACCCGTAAAATTCTCGACCCCGATATCGCCGTCTTCGCCACCTGCGTGCGCGTGCCGGTGTTCATCGGCCATGCCGTGGCGGTGTGCGTGGAATTCGACCGTCCGGTCGATCTCGCCGCCGCCCGCAACGCTCTGCGTGAGGCCCCGGGCATCACCTTGCTCGACCACCGTGAGGATGGCGGCTACGTCACGCCCCTCGAAGCCCAGGGCGAGGACGCCGTCTATGTCAGCCGCCTGCGCCGCGACCCCACGGTTGCCAACGGCCTCGGCTTCTGGTGCGTGGCCGATAATCTCCGCAAGGGCGCCGCCCTGAACGCGGTGCAGATCGCCGAGGCCCTGATCACCACCGGGCTGATCCGCCAGCCGCAGCCGGCCTGAGCCCCCGGGGGGGGTGGCGGGAAAAAGGCAAGAATCTTCTTTTTCTGAAGAAAAAGAAGCAAAAAGACTTTATGACTTTTGGCGGGTCTGGCGGGTGGTTGAAACAAGGGCCGGGCTCGGCTAACAGCGCCTCATGGGTGCGGAACGGTTGAGCCAGCTGCGGGCTTCATTGCGGCGCTTCAGCGTGGACGGGTTCATCCTGCCCGTGGCAGACCCGCATCTCGGCGAATACATGCCAGACCATGACCGGCGGGTTGCCTGGCTCACCGGCTTCACCGGCAGCGCCGGCATCGCCATCGTGCTGCCCGACGCGGCGCACCTGATGTCCGACGGGCGCTACCAGTTGCAAATGCGCGCCGAAGCCGATGCCTCGGTCTGGACCTTCGGCCACACCATCGAAACCCCGCCCGCCGACTGGATCGCCGCTGAGCCCGGCGGCAAATCATGCCGCATCGGCTACGACCCCTGGCTGATCAGCGCCGATGGGCTGAAGCGCTACACCGATGCCGGGCTGACCATGGTGCCCCTGCCGGAAAACCCGATCGATGCCATCTGGCCCGACCAGCCGCCCCCGCCGCCGGACGCGGCCTTTCCGCACGGGCTGGACTGGGCCGGCCGCGCCAGCGCCGATAAACGGGCCGATATCGCCGCCTCCCTCGCCAAGGAAGGCACCGACGCCGCCATCATCTCCGACCCCGCCTCGGTCGATTGGCTGCTCAACATTCGCGGCACCGATGTGGCGTGCACGCCCTTCGCGCTCGGCTTCGCCGTGATCGAGGCCGATGCGCGCGTCACCCTGTTCATGGAACCCGCCAAGCTCGGGCCGGAAGCGCGCGCCTGGCTCGGCAATGGCGTCACCGTGCAACCACCGGCGGAAATGGCCCGCTCGCTCAGCCGCTTCGCCGGCAAGCGCGTGCGGGTGGACCCCTCCGCCACCTGCCACTGGTTCGGCCTCACCCTCGCCGCCGCCGGGGCCGAGATCGTGCCGGGCGCGGACCCCTGCGCCCTGCCCAAGGCACGCAAGAACGCCGTCGAGCGTGACGGCGCGCGCGCCGCCCACCGGCGCGACGGGCTGGCCCTGTGCCGCTTCCTGCACGCGCTCGAAAGCCGCCACGACCTCACCGAAATGTCCGCCGCCGCCCTGCTCGATGCCTGCCGCGCCCAAAGCCCCGACTATCGCGGCGAAAGCTTTCCCGCCATTTCCGGCGCCGGGGAAAACGGCGCCATCATGCACTACCGCGTGTCCGCCAAAACCGACCGCCCGCTGAAAAACAACGAAGTCTACCTGATCGATTCCGGCGGCCAATACCGGGACGGCACGACCGACGTCACCCGCACCCTCTGGCGCGGCCCCGATCCCGCGCCAGACTGGCTGCGCGCCCAATATACCCGCGTGCTCGCCGGCCATCTCGATATCGCCAGCCTGGTTTTCCCCGAGGGTGTCGCCGGCCCGCATATCGATGCGCTGGCCCGCGCCGCCCTCTGGCGCGCCGGGCTCGATTACGACCACGGCACCGGTCACGGTGTCGGCAGCTATCTCTCCGTGCACGAAGGCCCCATGGGCATCGCCCGCACCGCGCGGCCAATACCGCTCGCCACCGGCATGATCCTGTCCAACGAGCCAGGCTATTACCAGCCCGGCTCACACGGCATCCGCATCGAAAATCTCGAGCTGGTGGTGCCCGCCGAATTTCCCCACGCCACCAAGCCCTTCCTGCGTTTCGAGACCCTGACCCTCGCGCCGTACGACAAAAGACTGATCGACCCGTCCCTGCTCTCCGCCGCCCAGCGCGCGCACCTCGACGCCTACCACGCCCGCGTGCACCAGACCCTCGCCCCGGACCTCGACCACGCCTGCCGAACCTGGCTCGCCCACGCCTGCGCGCCACTGCACTGAGGGGCTTGTGGCATCTACAAAACGCGTTCTTTTTTGAAAAAAAGAACCAAACAACGTCTACGACCTTCGCGGCGTCAGTCGCGCGCCATTATCGGCCGCGCGCGGCCGGGCGCCCCTTTTTCTCGATCGCGTCCCAGATGGCGACAGACAAATCCGGCCCACCCAATTGATGGATCGCCTGAATGCCCGTGGGCGAGGTGACATTGATTTCGGTGAGATAGTCGCCGATGACATCGATGCCGGTGAACAGCAGGCCCTGCTCACGCAAGGTGGGGCCGATGGCGGCGCATATCTCACGGTCACGCGCCGTAAGCGCGACCGCCTCGGCGCGCCCGCCGACATGCAGGTTGCTGCGTGCCTCACCCGCCGCGGGAATTCGGTTGACAGCACCCATCGGTTCACCCTCGACCAGAATGATGCGCTTGTCGCCGCGACGGACCGAGGGTTCGTAGCGCTGGAACATCAGCGGCTCGCGCGAGCGGGAAAAATGCAGCTCGAGCAGGCTGGCGAAATTCTCGTCATCGGCG
>DAIDIQ010000090.1 GCA_027459285.1 Acetobacteraceae bacterium | reverse complement strand
TCAGTCATGAACGGCCGCCTTCCTTCGGTGGGCGAAGCCCCCCATAAATCCCAATCACCCGCCAAAACTCCCCCCACGGCGCCACCCTCCACCCCCAAGTCCCAAACGTTTTTTGCGCGACTTTTTTTCAAAAAAGTCGCTTCTTCTCTTCCGCGGCTTCTCTCGCCGCACGCCCGCCCTTGCTCTTCGCGCAACATCCGTTGACCCTGGCGCATAGCTGGCGTTAGCACGTTGCCAGGGGCGGTTAGCTCAGTGGTAGAGCGTCTCGTTTACACCGAGAGGGCCGGCGGTTCGAACCCGTCACCGCCTACCAGCGCGGCCCGGCGTGCCGGTGGTGCGCCGCCAGGTTATTGGGCCGCAGGTCTGCGACAGCCGCATGCGCGCCGGGCCTGGCACCGTGCTGCACAAAGCGTTTGCCCCGGCTTTTCGCCAACGCCATCGCACCGTGTTGCCTCAAGCCCCGCTGTCGCAACCGCCGCGCTTGACGCCCTGGCCCGCCGCGTCTTACACGGCGCACCCTGTCTAGCGGGTGTAGCTCAGTTGGTTAGAGCGCCGGCCTGTCACGTCGGAGGTCGCGGGTTCGAGCCCCGTCACTCGCGCCAGACAGAGGGTTTCGCCTCACCCCCGGCTCTGGCCAAGCGCCGGAACAGGGGCTAAGGTCCAGCCTCGCTGCATTGCAGCGTAACCAGGTCTGGGGACCGACGCAGATGACGCTGTTGCTGGGGAAATACTTCCCCATACTCGTGTTCATGGCTATCGCCATCGTCTTGTCGGCTGCCTTCATCGGCCTGTCATTGTTGTTCGCCAAACAGAAGCCATATGCCGAGAAACTATCCGCCTATGAATGCGGGTTCGAACCGTTCGATGACGCGCGGCGCCGGTTCGATGTGCGGTTTTACCTGGTCGCGATTTTGTTCATCATTTTCGACCTCGAGGTCGCCTTTCTGTTTCCTTGGGCCGTGAGTTTATGGCGCATTGGCGCCTTCGGATTCTTTTCGATGCTCGGTTTTCTGGCGGTGCTGACCGTCGGCTTTGTCTACGAATGGCGCAAGGGTGCGCTTGACTGGGAGTAATCGCGATGGGCGCTACCCCGTCTGAACCAACCGCAATCGCCTGGAACCGCGCCGCGCTGACCCCGGGGCCCGAGCAGGATGCGGTGCTGCGCGGCATCACCGGCGAGGTGGCGGACCGCGGCTTCGTGGTGGCCAACCTCGACAAGGTCGTAAACTGGGCACGCACCGGCAGCTTGTGGCCCATGACCTTCGGGCTGGCCTGCTGCGCGGTGGAAATGATCCACGCCTACATGAGCCGTTGGGACCTCGACCGATTCGGCGTTATTCCCCGCGCCTCTCCGCGGCAAAGCGACTGCATGATCGTCGCCGGCACCCTCACCAACAAAATGGCCCCCGCCCTGCGCAAGGTTTATGACCAGATGCCGGAGCCGCGCTGGGTTATTTCCATGGGCAGTTGCGCCAATGGCGGCGGCTACTACCATTATTCCTACTCGGTGGTGCGCGGCTGCGACCGGGTGGTGCCGGTTGATGTGTATGTGCCAGGCTGTCCCCCCACGGCCGAGGGGCTGGTCTATGGCATTCTGCAACTGCAGAAAAAAATTCGCCGCACAGGAACAATACTGCGTGACTGAGGAAACACCCGTGCAGAACGCTGGCGGCCAGGTGGCGCCACCCAGGCTCGAGCAACTGGCCAAGCTGCTGCCCGGCGTGCACCGCAGCGCAACCCTGCTCGGCGAAACCGTGCTCTGGGCCGAACCCGATTCGCTGCCGATGCTGATGCAGATTTTGCGCGACGATCCGCGCTTTCGCTTCGAGCAATTAGTGGATTTGTGCGGGGTTGACTGGCCGGAACGTCCGGCTCGCTTCGAGGTCGTGTATAATCTGCTGTCGGTCTCGCTCAATCAACGCATCCGCGTGATCGTCGCCGCGGACGAGCAGACGCCCGTGCCATCCGTGCACATGGTCTGGCCCGCCGCCACCTGGTGGGAGCGTGAGGCGTGGGATCTGTTCGGCATCGTTTTCGCCGGCCAGCCCGATCTGCGGCGCATCCTGACCGATTACGGGTTCGACGGCCATCCGATGCGCAAGGATTTTCCCCTCACCGGCTATGTCGAGGTGCGCTACGACGAGGACCGGAAGGAACTGGTGCACGAGCCGGTGCGGCTGACGCAGGATTTCCGCCGGTTCGATTTTCTCTCCCCCTGGGAGGCAATGACCAGTCTGCCCGGCGATGAAAAGGCCCATGCGCAATACCAGGCGCGCGCCGCCGACATCGAGAAGGGAGATGCGCCATGAGCAGCACGCTCGTCCCCGAGGCGCAGGCCGATCAATCCGGCCGCACCACCCAGACGGTTGAAATCGACAGCCACGCCATCAATTTCGGCCCGCAACATCCGGCGGCACACGGCGTGCTGCGCCTCGTGCTCGAGATGGATGGCGAGGTCGTGGCCCGCGCCGACCCGCATATCGGCCTGCTGCACCGCGGCACGGAAAAGCTGATCGAATACAAGACCTACATGCAGGCCATGCCGTATTTCGACCGGCTGGATTATGTCAGCCCCATGGCCGAGGAGCATGCCTTTGCCTTGGCGCAGGAAAAACTGCTCGGGCTCGAGGTGCCGGAGCGCGGGCAGTGGATCAGAACCCTGTTTTGCGAAATCACCCGCATTCTCAACCACCTTCTGAACGTCACCACCTACGCGCTCGATGTCGGCGCGCTCACCCCGTCGCTCTGGGGGTTCGAGCGGCGCGAGGAATTGATGGAATTCTATGAGGCCGCCTCCGGCGCGCGGCTGCATGCGAACTATTTCCGCCCGGGCGGGGTGGACCGTGATCTGCCAGCCGGGCTCGAGGACAGGATTGCCGCCTGGATGGCGGGCTTTCCCGCCTGGCTCGATGACCTTGAAGGTTTGCTGACGCGTAACCGCATATGGCGGCAGCGCACGGTGGATATTGGCCGTTTCACCCCGGAGGAAGCGCTGGCCTGGGGCTTTTCCGGCCCATGTCTGCGCGCCAGTGGCATCGCCTGGGATTTGCGCCGCGCGCAGCCCTACGATAAATATAACGAACTGGAATTCGCCATACCGGTCGGGCGCAACGGTGACTGTTATGACCGCTACCTGGTGCGGATCGCGGAAATGCGCGAGAGCGTAAAGATCTGCAACCAGTGCCTGGAGAAAATGCGACCCGGGCCGGTCAAGGTGCAGGACCACAAAATAACCCCCCCCGCTCGGGCCGATGCCAAGCGCAGCATGGAGGCGCTGATCCACCACTTCAAGCTGTTCACCGAGGGCTACCATGTGCCGCGGGGCGCCACCTATACCGCGGTGGAAAGTCCGAAGGGGGAATTCGGTGTGTATCTGGTGGCGGATGGCACCAACAAGCCGTACCGATGCAAAATACGCGCGACCGGTTTCGCCCATCTGCAGGCAATCGATGCGCTGGCGCGTGGCCACATGCTGGCTGATGTGGTGGCCATTGTCGGCTCGCTCGACCTTGTGTTTGGCGAAGTGGATCGCTGAGGGAATTCCGGCATGACTGACCAGACTCCACTGAATGGGCAGGCCGTCCCGGTGCCGCAGCCGGCGCATTTCGCGTTCGACGAGGAAAGCCGGGCCGAAATCGACCGCACCCTGGCCAAATACCCGCCCGGCAAGCAGGCGAGCGCGGTATTGCCGGTTCTGTATATCGCGCAGCGACAGATGGGGCGCGTCACCGGAAGCCCCTGGCTGCCGCTGGTGGCGATGGACGCGGTGGCGGATGTTCTGTCGATGCCGAAAATTCGCGTCTATGAGGTCGCGACGTTCTATACCATGTTCAATCTGCGCCCGATCGGCCGCTATCATCTACAGATCTGCACCACCACCCCGTGCTGGCTGCGCGGGTCTGACGCGGTGGTGGCGGCCTGCCGTCGCGCCACCGGCATCAAGGGCTGGCACGAAACCAGCGCGGACGGGCTGTTCACCATGTCCGAGGTTGAATGTCTTGGCGCCTGCGTGAATGCGCCCATCGTGCAGGTGAACGATGATTTCTACGAGGATCTCGACCATGACTCGACGTTGGCGCTGATCGAGGCGCTGCGTCGCGGCGAGGCGCCCCCACCGGGGTCGCGCGCCGGGCGGCAAAACTCGGCGCCGACCGGCGGCCCGGCGACCCTGACAACGCTTGAGAATTTGGGACCGGACGTTCCGGCCGACCATCCGCCCGCCTTCGGCACGGCGCGTTATCCTAACCCGGCAACGTTGGACGTGAAGTAGCCATGCTTTCCGACCAGGACCGCATATTCACCAATTTATACGGCCAGAATGACTGGGGCCTGAACGGCGCGCGCGCCCGCGGCGACTGGGACGGTACGGCCGCCATTCTGGCCCGCGGCCGGGACGCCCTGATCGAGGAAATGAAAGCCTCGGGCCTGCGCGGGCGGGGCGGTGCCGGGTTCCCCACCGGGCTGAAATGGTCGTTCATGCCGAAAACCTCCGACGGGCGTCCATCCTACCTGGTTATCAACGCCGACGAGAGTGAGCCAGGCACCTGCAAGGACCGTGACATACTGCGCCACGATCCCCATAAACTGATCGAGGGCGCGCTGATCGCGAGCTTCGCGATGGGGGCGCATGCCTGCTATATTTACATCCGTGGTGAGTTCTACAACGAGGCCTGCGTGCTGGAAGCCGCCGTCATGCAGGCCTATGAGGCCGGGCTGATCGGTCGAGATGCCTGCGGCTCCGGCTTCGCGTTCGATCTTTTCGTGCATCGCGGCGCCGGTGCCTATATCTGCGGCGAGGAAACCGCCCTGCTGGAAAGCCTGGAAGGCAAGAAGGGCATGCCGCGCCTGAAGCCGCCCTTTCCCGCCGCGTGCGGGCTGTATGGTTGCCCGACCACGGTGAATAATGTCGAATCGATCGCGGTGGTGCCAACCATCATGCGGCGCGGCGCCGCCTGGTTCTCCGCGCTCGGGCGGCCCAAAAATACCGGCACCAAGCTGTTCTGCATTTCCGGCCATGTGAACAAGCCCTGCAACGTGGAGGAGGAGCTTGGCATTCCGTTGCGGGAATTGATCGAGCGCTATTGCGGCGGCGTGCGCGGCGGCTGGGACAATCTGCTGGCGGTCATTCCCGGCGGGTCATCGGTGCCGCTGCTGCCAAAATCGATCTGTGACACGGTGTTGATGGATTTCGACAGTCTGCGCGACGTCCAGTCCGGTCTAGGCACGGCGGCGGTGATCGTGATGGACAAATCGACCGACATTATCCGTGCCATCGCCCGGCTTGCGCATTTCTACAAGCATGAAAGTTGCGGCCAATGCACCCCCTGCCGTGAAGGCACCGGTTGGATGATGCGTATGCTGGACCGCATGGTGGAAGGGCGTGCCGAACCCGAGGAAATCGATGTGCTGTATCAAGTGACCAAAAAAGTCGAGGGGCACACCATCTGTGCGCTGGGTGACGCGGCGGCCTGGCCGATCCAGGGTCTGCTGCGGCATTTCCGCCCCGAGGTGGAAGCGCGCCTGGCCGCCTATGCCGGCAGGCATTCCCTGGCGGCGGCGTAACCGCCATGGTCAAGCTGACGGTTGACGGACTGGAGGTTGACGTGCCCGCCGGCAGCAACGTGTTGCAGGCATGTGAGGCGGCGGGGCGGGAAATTCCGCGCTTCTGTTACCATGAACGCCTGTCGGTGGCGGGAAATTGCCGGATGTGCCTGGTGGAGGTGAAGCCGGGCCCGCCCAAGCCGATGGCCAGTTGCGCGCTGCCGGTGGCGGAAAACATGCAGGTGTTCACCGATTCCGAAATGGTGCGCGCCGGCCGCCGCGGCGTGATGGAATTTCTGCTGATCAACCACCCGCTCGATTGTCCGATTTGCGACCAGGGCGGGGAGTGCGATCTGCAGGACCAGTCCATGGGCTATGGCGCCGACCACACGCGCTACCGCGAGCCCAAGCGGGCGGTGCGCGACAAATATCTCGGTCCGCTGGTAAAAACCGTGATGACGCGCTGCATTCAGTGCACGCGCTGCGTGCGGTTTGCAACCGAGATTGCCGGCACGCCGGAATTAGGGGCGACCGCGCGCGGCGAGGCGATGGAAATCACCAATTATGTCGAGCGGGCATTGACGTCGGAACTGTCCGGTAACCTGATCGATATCTGCCCGGTCGGCGCATTGACCAGCCGGCCTTATGCGTTCGCCGCCAGGCCCTGGGAATTGCGCAAAACCGACAGCATCGATGTGTTCGACGCGCTGGGCAGCGCCATTCGGGTCGATGTGCGCGGCACCGAGGTGCTGCGTGTGCTGCCGCGCGTCCATGAGGCCGTGAACGAGGAATGGCTGGCCGACAAGGCGCGCTTCGCCATCGACGGGTTGAAGCACCGGCGGCTGGACCGGCCCTGGCTTCGGGTCGGCGGGAAATTGCGACCCGCCGGCTGGACCGAGGCATTCAGCGCAATCAGCGCCCGCGTGCGTGCTGTGCCGGGCAACCGCGTTGCCGCGATCGTCGGCGACCAGTGTGACGCGGAGGCGATGCTGGCGTTGCGCGATCTGATGCGGTCGCTCGGCGGCAGCATCGACTGCCGACAGGACGGCGCCTTTCTCTCGCCCGCGCGGCGGGACCATTACCTGTTCAATTCGGGCATCGCCGGCATAGAGCAGGCGGATGCCATTTTGCTGGTCGGCGCCAACCCGCGCCATGCGGCACCGGTGCTGAACGCGCGGCTGCGCAAGGCCTGGCTCGCTGGCGGACTGACAATTGCCGGTATCGGCCAGCCGGTTGATTTGACCTATGCGGTGAATTGGCTCGGCACCGGGTTGGATACGCTCGCGGCCCTGCACGCGGGCGAGCACCCGTTCCGCGAAACGCTGGCCGGCGCAAAGCGGCCCGCGATCATCATCGGGCCGGCGGCGCTGCGTGACCCCGCGGCGGCGGCGTTGGCGTGGCAGCTTCTGCTCGCGGTAGACGGGGTGCGTCCCGATTGGCACGGCTATAATGTGCTGCACGGCGCCGCGTCGCGCGTCGGCGCGCTGGATTTGGGCTTGGTGCCCACGGGCGCGCCGCTCGCGCGCGCGCTGCACGGCGCGGCCGACTTGCTGTATCTGCTGGCGGCGGATGAATTCGACACCAAGGCGATCAGCCCCGACACCTTCGTGGTCTATCAGGGCCATCATGGCGACAAGGGGGCCGCGGTCGCCGACGTGGTGCTGCCCGGTGCTGCCTATACCGAGAAATCCGGCACCTATGTGAACCTGGAAGGGCGGGTGCAGCGTGGCCAGGCGGCGGTGGAACCGCCCGGTGAGGCGCGGCCGGATTGGGCCATTCTGCGCGCGCTATCCGACGCGTTGGGCCATGGCTTGCCCTATGGGTCGCTCGACGCGGTGCGGCAGGCGTTGGAGGCGGCGAACCCGGTGTTCGGCTTGCTGGATGCCGGCCCGGCGCTGGGCGCCATGGGCCCGGAAGGCCCAGCCATGCCTGACGACAGCGTCGGCCGGGCGCCACTGGCAGAGCTTTACGCGAATTATTACCAGACCGACCCGATCAGCCGCGCGAGCCCGACCATGGCGGAATGCGCGCGGGTGGCGGCACCATATCCGGTCGCGGCGGAATAGGCGGTTCGATGTTCTGGCAGGATGTGACCACGCTTTCATTGACCGTGCTGGAGGCGCTGGCGATTTTGGTGCCGGTGCTGTTGTGCGTCGCCTACGCGACATACGCCGAGCGGCGGGTCCTGGCGGCCATGCAGTCGCGCAAAGGCCCGAACGTGGTGGGCGCGTTCGGGCTGATGCAGCCATTCGCCGATGCGGCGAAGATGCTGCTGAAGGAAACCATCATTCCCGCCGGCGCCAACCGGGCGCTGTTTCTGGCCGGCCCCATGCTCACCTTCATCCTGGCTATGGTGGCCTGGGCGGTGATACCGGTGAATAATCATTGGGCGGTGGCCGACATCAATGTCGGTATTCTCTATCTGTTCGCCATATCCTCCCTGGGCGTCTATGGCATCATCATCGCCGGGTGGGCGAGCAACTCGAAATATGCCTTCCTTGGGGCGCTCCGATCGGCCGCGCAGATGGTCTCGTATGAAGTGTCGATGGGGTTCGTGATCGTCTGCGTGCTGTTGTGCGTGGGCAGCCTGAATCTGAACGACATCGTGCTCGCGCAAAAGACTATCTGGTTCTGCGTGCCGCTGTTTCCGATGTTCGTGATCTTTTTCATCTCGACGCTGGCGGAAACCGGCCGGGCGCCGTTTGACCTGCCCGAAGGCGAAAGCGAGATCGTGGCCGGGTTCTTCGTCGAGTATAGCTCGATGTCGTTCGGCCTGTTTTTCCTGGGCGAATACGCGAACATGTTCCTCATGAGTTCGCTGACGACCATCTTGTTTCTGGGCGGCTGGCTTTCGCCACTGCCGTTCGCGCCGTTCACCTGGGTGCCGGGGCCAATCTGGTTTCTGCTCAAGGTTTTCCTGTGCATCTTCATGTTCTTCTGGGTGCGGGCAACCTTTCCGCGTTACCGCTACGATCAATTGATGCGGCTCGGCTGGAAGGTGTTCCTGCCGATCTCCCTGTTCTGGCTGGTATTGACCGCGTCGTTCCTGTTCGCCTTTCACTTGCTGCCGCACAAGCTGGCCTGACGGGGGAAAACCATGGCACGTCTGGACCGCGCCGCGCGTTCGTTGTTTCTGGCTGAATTGCTGGCCGGCATGCGCTTGACCCTCAAATATATGCTGAAGCCGAAGGTGACCATCAATTACCCCTACGAGAAGGGGCCGATGAGCCCGCGCTTTCGTGGCGAGCATGCGCTGCGCCGCTATCCCAATGGCGAGGAGCGCTGCATTGCCTGCAAATTGTGCGAGGCGATCTGCCCGGCCCTTGCGATCACGATCGAGTCGGAGCCGCGGGCGGACGGCTCACGCCGGACCACGCGCTATGACATCGACATGACCAAGTGCATCTATTGCGGGTTGTGTGAGGAAGCCTGCCCGGTCGATGCGATCGTCGAGGGGCCGAATTTCGAGTTCAGCACCGAGACCCGCGAGGAGCTGATGTACAACAAGGACAAGCTGCTGGAGAATGGTGACCGCTGGGAACCGCTGCTGGCCAAGCGGCTTGAACTCGACGCGCCGTATCGGTGAACGCGATGTTGATTACCGCGGTTTTCTGGATTTTCGCCACCATTCTGGTTGTCTCCGCCGCCCTGGTGGTCAGCGCGCGCAACCCGGTGCATTCCGTGCTGTTTCTCATTCTGTGCTTTTTCAACGCCGCCGGGTTGTTCCTGTTGGCCGGGGCCGAATTTCTGGCGCTGATCCTGGTGGTGGTCTATGTCGGCGCCGTGGCCGTGCTGTTTCTGTTCGTGGTCATGATGCTGGATGTGAATTTTACCCAGTTGCGTGAAGGGGTGCAGCGTTACGCGCCGGTGGGCGCAACCATTGGCGTCGTGCTGCTGGCGGAATTGTTGATGACGTTTGGCGGCGTTCGCGTGGCGCCAAGCCTGGCCACGCTGCACGTGGCGCCAATCGCCGCCCAGACCAGCAACACGGAAGCCCTCGGCCTCGTGCTGTATACGCATTACGTGCTGGCGTTCCAGCTTTCCGGGCTCGTGCTGCTGGTGGCAATGATCGGTGCGATAGTACTCACATTGCGCGACAAGCCGCGCGCCCGCCGGCAAAGCATCGCGCGCCAGACCACGCGTGAGGTCGGCGATACGCTGCTGATGGTTGATGTGCGCCCGGGCCAGACCATGGCCGAGCTGGGCATTTTTCGCCCGCTGACCACGCTTCCACAGGCGCCCGCGCTCGATCTGATCGGACCGACGCCACCCGTTTCCGCGGATGATGCAACCGGCCGGGGAGATGCGGCATGAGCGGCGGACAAATTCTCCCCGGTATCGGGCTCATGCATTATCTGTCCGTGGGCGCGCTGTTGCTGGTGCTGGGCATGTTCGGCATATTTCTTAACCGAAAGAATGTCATCACCATCATGATGTCGATCGAGCTCATCCTGGTCGGCGTCAACATCAACCTGGTCGGGTTTTCCGCCGCCCTGCATGATATAACGGGCCAGGTACTGGCGCTGTTCGTGCTCACCGTGGCGGCGGCGGAAGCCGCGATCGGGCTTGCCATTGTCGTGATCTATTTCCGCAACCGCGGCTCGATCGAGGTCGAGGACGTGACGTTGATGAGGGGCTGAACGTCATGCTGTTCCCGATTGCCGTTTTTGCGCCGCTTCTCGGCGCGGCAATTGCCGGCCTGTCCGGTCGCGTCATCGGCGATAGGGCGGCGCAGGCCGTCACGATCGGCCTGATGATCGCGGCGGCCGCCTGCGGCATCGTCACCTGGGTGGCCCTGATCACCGGGGTCACCCACGCCGGCACCGATTTCATCAGTGACTGGATCGTCGCCGGCGGCTTTCATGTGAACTGGGCACTGCGCTATGACGCGCTGTCGGTGACCATGGTGGCGATGGTGACCTTCATCGCGACGCTGATCCACATCTACAGCATCGGCTACATGGGCCACGAGGAACGGCCCACCTACCGGTTCTTTGCCTATCTGTCGCTGTTCAGCTTCGCGATGTTGATGTTGGTGACGGCAAATAATCTGCTCCAGCTTTTCTTTGGCTGGGAAGGGGTGGGGCTCGCCAGCTATTTGTTGATCGGCTACTGGTACGACAAGCCGTCGGCGTGTGCCGCCGCCATCAAGGCATTCGTGGTCAACCGCATCGCCGATCTGTTTTTCGCGGTCGGCATCGCCATGCTGTTCGCAACCTTCGGCAGCATCGGCTTCAACAGCATTTTTGCCGGGCTCGGCGCGCATCTGCAGGACCGGATTTCCCTGTTCGGCTCGCACCATGTGCTGGGCGTCATCGGGCTGCTGCTGTTCATCGGCGCCATGGGCAAATCGGCGCAGATCGGGTTGCACGTGTGGCTGCCGGACGCGATGGAGGGGCCAACCCCCGTCTCGGCCTTGATCCATGCCGCGACCATGGTGACCGCCGGCGTGTTCCTGATGGCCCGCATGTCGCCGCTCATCTCACTGGCCGCCCCGGTTCTGGCGGTCATTGCCATCATCGGCGGCACCACCGCCTTGTTCGCGGCCACCATCGGTTGCGTACAGACCGACATCAAGCGCGTGATCGCCTATTCCACCTGTTCGCAGTTGGGCTACATGTTCGTCGCCGCGGGCGCGGGCGCGTTTCAGGTCTCGATCTTCCACCTGATCACCCATGCCTTCTTCAAGGCTCTGCTGTTCCTGGGCGCGGGTTCCGTAATTCATGCCGTGCATGGTGAACAGGATATGCGCAAAATGGGCGGGCTGTGGCGCAACATTCCCGTCACCTACGCGGTGATGTGGGTGGGCAGCCTGGCGTTGGCTGGCATTCCGCCATTCGCCGGTTATTACTCCAAGGATGCAATCCTCGAAGCCGCCTATGCCGCGGGCAACGCGGCCGCGCATTACGGCTATTGGTGTGGCGTGTTGGCGGCGTTTCTCACCGCCTTCTATTCCTGGCGGCTGCTATTGATGACGTTCCATGGCAAAAGCCGCCTCGAACACGCGTCGCATGCCGGGCACGCCGTGCATGAAAGCCCGCTGGTCATGCTGGTGCCGCTGCTGTTGTTGGCCACTGGCGCCACCATTGCCGGTTATCTGCTGAAGCCCTGGTTCATCGGCGCGCATCAAGCGACCTATTGGCATGGCGCGATCGACGCGGCCTCGGCCACGGTGCTGGCGGCGATGGAGCATATTCCCGGCTGGGTCGGTTATGCGCCATTGGTGGCAGGGCTTTCCGGCGTCGCCCTGGCCTATCTCATGTATGTGGCGGCACCGGGCCTGCCCGCGCGCCTGGCCAGCCTGTTCCGGCCGATTTATCTGCTGCTGCTGAACAAATGGTATGTGGACGAAATTTACGACGTGATCTTCGTGCGTCCCTATCGTTACCTTGCCGGCAAATTATGGCAGATCGGCGATGTGGAGCTGATCGATGGCGTACCGAACGGGCTTGCCGCTCTGGCCGCTGATGCGTCCGGCCAGGTGGTGCGCCTGCAAACCGGGTCGATGGCCGTCTATGCCTTCACCATGCTGATCGGGCTGGTCGTGCTGATCAGCACCTTCCTGTTGTTCCGGTGACCGTGATGAACACGCTTGGCTTTCCGTTGTTGTCGTTGCTGGTCTGGCTGCCGCTGCTGGGGGCTGGCGTGCTGATGCTGCTGCGCGGCGATGAGCCGCGCGTGGCGGCGCTCGCGCGCTGGGTGGCGTTGGCAACCAGCCTGGCCGTGTTCGCGGCGTCATTGGTTCTGTGGTTCCGCTTCGTGCCGGGGCAGGGGTTTCAGTTTGTCGAGAACCATGTCTGGCTGCCGGATTTCTCGGTTTCGTATCATCTCGGCGTCGATGGCATTTCCGTCCTGTTCGTCCTGCTGTCCACCGCGCTCACGCCAATCTGCGTGCTGGCCTCCTGGGAATCCATCCATTCCCGCGTGCGCGAATACATGATGGCCTTCCTGGTGCTGGAAACCATGATGGTGGGCATGTTCTGCTCGCTCGATTTCGTCATGTTCTACATGTTCTTCGAGGGCGTGCTTATCCCGATGTATCTGATCATCGGCGTGTGGGGTGGCCAGCGGCGGGTTTATGCCAGCGTCAAATTCTTCCTGTTCACGCTGGCGGGCTCGGTGCTCATGCTGCTGGCCCTGCTCTCGATGTGGCTGTTTGCCGGCACCACCGACATACCAACGCTGTTGCATACAAGCTTCCCCCCCGCCATGCAGTTCTGGCTGTTTCTGGCCTTCCTGGCCTCCTTCGCGGTCAAGGTGCCGATGTGGCCGGTGCACACCTGGCTGCCGGACGCGCACGTGGAAGCGCCGACCGCGGGTTCGGTCATTCTGGCGGGCGTGCTCTTGAAAATGGGCGCGTACGGGTTTCTGCGCTTCTCGGTGCCCATGTTGCCGAATGCCTCGGCGCATTTCGCGCCATTGATGTTCGCGCTGGGCGTCATCGCGGTGATTTACACCGCCATGGTAGCGTTCGCCCAGACCGACATGAAGAAGCTGATCGCGTATTCCTCGGTCGCGCACATGGGTGTGGTGGTGATCGGAATTTTCACCTTCAACCCGCAGGGCATCGACGGCGCCATATTCCAGATGCTGAGCCACGGCATCGTTTCCGCGGCCCTGTTCTTATGCGTGGGCGTGGTTTATGACCGTATCCACACCCGCGAAATCGCGCGTTATGGCGGCCTTGCCGACCGGATGCCGAAATATGCTCTGGCCTTCATGGTATTCACCATGGCGAGCGTGGGTTTGCCGGGCACCGCCGGCTTTGTCGGTGAAATCCTGGTGCTGATCGGCGCCTTCAAGGTGAATTTCTGGCTGGCCCTGCTGGGCGGCAGCGGCATGATCCTCGGCGCCATCTATGCGCTCTCACTGTATCGACGGGTGATTTTCGGCCGCATCACCCGGGATGACCTGAAATCGATCCTCGATCTGTCGCCGCGCGAGGTGGCGATATTTCTGCCCCTGCTGGCGCTGACGCTGTGGATGGGGGTCTACCCCTCCAGCTTCACCCGTTTTTTTGATCCTGACGCGGTGGCGCTGTCCGCCCAGCACATGGCGGCGCTGGCGCCACCACACGCCGGCATACAGACCAAACTCGCGGAGTTGGCGCGATGACCTGGCAAATCGCCCTACCGGAAATCTGCCTGGGTGGCGCCGGCCTAATTATTCTGATGGTGGGCGTATTAAGCCGCCGCAATGCGTTCACCACCGCGACATTGTTGGCCATCGCCGCCTTCATTGCCACGGGCTATCTCATTCTGGCCGAAGCACCGGGCGTCGGCTATGCCGGGTTGTTCGTCGCCGACGCGTTTGCCCGCTTCATGCAGCTTCTGGTGCTGGCCGGCGCCATTCTGGCGCTGCTGCTTTCACTCGACTACAATAAAGCCGCCGCCATCGACCGGTTCGAGTTTCCGGTTCTGGTCCTGTTCTCGACCCTGGGCATGCTGGTCATGATAAGCGCCGGCAACATGATCAGCCTCTATCTGGGGCTGGAATTGCAATCACTGTGCATTTACGTGCTGGCCGCCTTCGCGCGGGACACGCGGCGTTCGGTCGAGGCCGGGCTGAAATATTTCGTCCTCGGCGCCCTGGCCTCTGGCCTGCTGCTTTACGGCATATCGCTGGTCTATGGCTTCAGCGGCGGCATGGATTTCGCCGAAATCCGCGCGGCACTGACGGCCTCGCCGGCGCCGGGCCTGGTCATCGGCATCGTGTTCATGGTGGCCGGCATCGCCTTCAAGCTGTCGGCGGCGCCGTTTCATATGTGGACGCCGGATGTCTATGAAGGTGCCCCCACCTCGGTCACCGCCCTGTTGGCGACCGCGCCGAAAGTGGCCGCCATCGCCCTGCTGCTGCGCGTGCTGGCCGAGCCCTTCGGCCATCTGCTGCAATCCTGGCAGCAACTGATCATTCTGGTCTCGATCGTCTCCATGCTGTGGGGCGCGTTCGCCGCCATCGGGCAAACCAACATCAAGCGGCTGATGGCCTATTCCTCGATCGGGCATATGGGCTACGCGCTGATCGGGCTTGCCACCGGCACCGCCGCGGGCATTCGCGGCGTGATGATCTACATGGTGACCTATGTGTTCATGAGCGCGGGCAGCTTCGCCATCATCATTGCCATGCGCCGCGGCCGCCAACCGGTGGAACGCATCGCCGATCTGACCGGGCTTGGCCGCACCGACCCGGCTTTGGCGCTGGCGCTGGCCGTCTTCATGTTCAGTATGGCGGGAATTCCACCCATGGCCGGCTTCTTCGGCAAGCTCTATGTGTTCCTGGCCGCGGTGCAAGGCGGGTTGTGGACGCTCGCCGTGCTCGGCGTGCTCACCAGCGTGGTCGGCGCCTATTACTATCTGCGCGTCATCAAGGTGATGTATTTCGATGCGGCCGGCGACGCGCTGGACAAGCGCTCCGGGGTTTTGAGCACGGTGGCTTTTGGCGCCGCCGCCTTCACGGTGTTTTTCGCGGCATTCAGCCAGCCCATCATCGGCGCCGCGGAAGCCGCCTCGCGCGCGTTGCTGGGCTGATCCGGCCTAGGCCGGCGCCATGAGCGGCCCGGCGCCATTCGCCTGGTCGATCGAGGCATACGACCAGCTTGCCTCCACCTCGGATGCGTGCCTCGCGCGGGCCCGGGCGGGCGCGGTCGATGGGCTCGCCATTCTCGCCAGACACCAGACGCGCGGACGGGGGCGGGAAGGGCGAAGCTGGCTGGCCACCTCCGGCGGCCTCGCGCTCTCGGTGTTGTTGCGGCCGGCAACGCCACTCACCACATCGGGCCAATGGGCGTTGCTGGCGGGCCTCGCCACGCTGGAAGGCCTGGCCGCGTTGTTGCCGCCGGCGGCGCGGCCGCGTCTTTCCTTGAAATGGCCGAACGATGTTCTGGCGGATGGCGCCGCCAAGCTTGCCGGCGTGTTGACCGAGGCAGAGCCAGGCACGGATGGCAATCTGGCCTTCCTGGTCATCGGCATCGGCGCCAATCTGGCCGTGGCGCCAAACCTGCCCGACCGACCGACCTCATGCCTGGCCGCCCTCGGCGCGGCCAACGTCACCGCCGAACAGGCAGCCCACGCCGTGCTGGCCCGCCTGGCCGACTGGCGCCAAACCTACAGCCAAGGCGGGTTTGCCCCGGTCCGAGGGGCCTGGCTTGCGCGTGCCCACCCGCTGGGAATTCGGCTGAGCGTGGCAACGCCAGGCGGCCGCCTGACCGGCCGATTTGCCGGGCTGGCGGAATCGGGCGCGCTGCGGCTCGAGACAGAGGCAGGCCCGCGGGAGGTGGTGTCGGGCGAGATTATCGGACCCTCGTCCGCCACGCCCGAGGCCGGCGCCTGAAAAACGCAAGCGGCACCGCGGGCAGACACAGCAACAGTTTCCGCGTCGTTTCCGCAAAAAAACCCGTCTGCCAACCGGTTGGCGACCAGCCTCACCCCCATCCAGGGCGAAATCACCGCGTCGGGTGGTCCACGCGCAAGCGCCCCTGGCCTGTCCGGGTATCGGTTCCCATCTGAGGTCACTTAGGCCAGAAGGAACGGCATGGACGCAGCAACCGGAGACCTCGCTTTCCTGCCGCTTGGCGGCACGGGTGAAATCGGCATCAACCTCAATCTGTATCGTTGCGACGGCAAATGGCTGGCGGTCGATTGTGGCATCGGCTTCGGCGGCGCGGAGATGCCGGAGGTCGAGATCATGTTGGCCGACCCCAGCTTCATTGCCGAGCGCCGCGCCGATTTGCTTGGGCTCGTCATCACCCACGCCCATGAGGACCATCTGGGCGGGGTGCACTGGCTGTGGCGGCAGTTGCGTTGCCCGGTCTACGCGAGCCCGTTTGCCGCCGCCGTGCTGCGCCGCAAGCTGGCCGAGGCGCAATTATTGAACGAGGTGCCGCTGCATGTGGTGCCGCTCGGCGGCAGCCTGACGCTGGGTCCGTTCGCGCTGCGCTTTCTACCGGTCAGCCACTCCGTGCCAGAGGCGCAGGCGCTGGCGATTGAAACCCGCCTTGGCCGGATCGTGCATACGGGTGACTGGAAGCTGGACGACACACCGCTCATCGGTCCGGCGACCGATGCGTCCCTGTTCCAGGCCCTGGGTGATGCGGGGGTGCTGGCGCTGGTGTGCGATTCGACCAACGCGATGGTGGAAGGCTCGGTCGGGTCCGAGGCAACGGTGCGGGAAAGCTTGGCCGAACTGGTGGCGGAATTGTCTGGCCGGGTGGCGGTCACCTGTTTTTCCAGCAACGTGGCGCGCATCGAATCGATAGCGCTCGCGGCGCGTGATGCCGGGCGCAGCGTGGCGCTGGTCGGGCGCAGCCTGCGCAACATCGATGCCGCGGCGCGCGCCTGCGGCTATCTGACCGAGGTGCCGCCGTTTCTGTCCGAGGATGACCTGGACGATGTGCCGGATGACAATCTGCTGATGATCATAACCGGCAGCCAGGGTGAGCCGCGCAGCGCGCTGGCCCGCGTGGCCGCCGACCAGCACCGCAACCTGGCGCTGGGCGAGGGCGATACGGTTATTTTCTCGAGCCGCGTGATTCCCGGCAATGAACGCGCGATCAGCCTGGTCGAGGATAATCTGGTGCGGCGCGGTGTGCGGGTCATCACCGCCGACGACCGGTTGACCCATGTTTCCGGCCACCCGGCGCGGGACGATTTACGCAAATTATATGGCTGGGTGCGGCCGCGCATCGCCATTCCCGTGCACGGGGAATGGCGGCATCTGACCGCGCATGCCGAGCTTGCGCAATCGCTCGGGGTGCGATCGGTCCTGTTGGAAAATGGCGATGTGCTGGCGCTGGCACCCGGCCGGCCGGACGTGGTGGACAGTGCACCGGTGGGGCGGTTGGCGATCGACGGGGCGCGCCTGCTGCCGCTTGCCGGCCCCGTCATGGCGGCACGCCGGCGTATCGGTTTCAATGGCGTGGTATTGGCAAGCGTTGCCGTCAATCAGCAGGGGCGGGTGGTCGGCGCGCCACGCATCAGCGCGCCCGGCCTGTTTGACGCGGACGAGCCAGAGGCGGCGCGCGTGCAGACCGAATTCGTCAGTCTGCTGGGGGAGATTCCGCCGGCGCTGGCGCGTGCCGATAGTGACGAGTATGCCGAATCGGCCCGCGCGGCCCTGCGCCGCGCGCTCGGCCGGCGGTTGCAGAAGCGGCCGCTGGTGGATGTGCACATTCTGAAAGTGTGACGGCAACAAGGCGGTTTGCCGCCAGGCGCTGCCACCCAAGCGGCGGGAAGTGCCGTCGAGCGCAAGCCCTGTCCGGAGGTCCACGGCATATGGCTGGCCATGCCGGAGGGGGCGAAAGGCGTCTGCCCGCGATTCCTGGCGCAGATACGCTGGCGCGGAAAGCCGCGCTTGCCCTGACGATCCGCACAAACCAATCTGCCCATAAATTGTGCGGGCCTTGCCGCAATTTCAGGCAAGTTTCCTGAAAATGAGGCAAGGCCCGCATCAAATCGCTTTTTTATTGGGCGCCAGCGTGTTTTTTTGCTGGCGCCGCACCGCCTTTTGATCAAACATCCTGACAGACCAGGGCGGACCCTGACCCGCTTTGTGTGACTGACTGGCGTTCTCTCCCCAAACTTGGCCCGTGGCGTCGCACGCGCGGGCCACTTTCTTTGATAAGTTACCCTGACCCGTTTGTCACGCCGAAATGGCGCAAAAACGCTGCTAGTCGTTCGATTTATGCAAAAATCGATGTTGCAGCGCACAAAATGGCAAGATATCGCGGGCTCCGGGCTGCTGCGCCCGGCTTTTCTTGCTCTGCTTTTGCGCCATGGTGCTATGGCGCGGCGCCTGGTGGCGTGCCGGCGCGGGCTTCGTTAAATACCCCACCCATGCGCCTGTCCAGAAGTCTGATCCCGACGCTCAAGGAAACCCCGGCCGAGGCCACCATTGCCTCGCACCGCTTGATGCTACGTGCCGGCATGGTGCGGCAGGAAGCGGCCGGCATATATGCCTGGCTGCCGATCGGCCTGCGCGTGCTGAGCCACGTGGCGCGCATCGTGCGCGCGGAGCAGGACCGGGCCGGCGCGCAGGAAATTCTGATGCCGACCATTCAGCCGGCTGATTTGTGGCGCGAATCCGGCCGCTATGACGATTACGGGCTGGAAATGCTGCGCATACGTGACCGGCATGAGCGTGACCTGCTGTATGGCCCGACCAACGAGGAGATGGTGACCGATCTGTTCCGCAACGCGGTGCGCAGCTATCGGCAATTGCCTCAATCGGTCTATCACATTCAGTGGAAATTCCGCGATGAGGTGCGCCCGCGCTTCGGTGTGATGCGCGGACGCGAATTCCTGATGAAAGACGCCTATAGCTTCGACCTGGATTATGCCGGGGCGGTGGTTTCATATCGGCGCATGATGCTGGCCTATATGCGCACCTTCCAGCGACTTGGCCTGCGCGCCATCCCCATGGTGGCTGATACCGGCCCGATCGGCGGTGACTTGTCGCACGAATTCATCGTGCTGGCCCCGACCGGAGAGAGCGAGGTGTTCTATGATGCCGCGTTCGAGGCAATCGACTGGACCGGCGATGATTATGATTTGTTCTCGTCCGAGCAGCTCGAGCAATTCTATACCCGCATGACCGGCATTTATGCGGCAACCGAGGACAAGCACGATGCGCAGGCCTGGGCGCGCGTGGCGCCCGCAAGCCAAAGGCAGGGCAGGGGTATCGAGGTCGGGCATATCTTTTATTTTGGCGAGAAATACAGTCGGCCGATGGGGCTGACCGTCGCCGGGCCCGACGGCGCGCCGCTGGTGCCGCACATGGGCAGCTACGGTATCGGCGTCTCCCGCCTGGTTGGCGCGTTGATCGAGGCGCATCACGACGAAGCGGGCATCAAATGGCCGGACAGCGTGGCACCTTTCCGCGCTGCTATTCTCAATCTGAAGCAGGGCGATGCCACCACCGACGCGATTGCCGAGCGGCTCTATTCGGCTTTGGCGCCGGATGCGTTGTATGACGACCGTGAGGAGCGCGCCGGCGTGAAATTCGCCGACGCCGATTTGTTGGGCCACCCATGGCAGATCATCGTCGGCCCGCGTGGCGCCGCGAACGGCATGGTGGAAGTGAAGCGCCGCCTGACCGGCGAACGAGTCGAGCTTTCGCTGGAGGATGCGTTGACACGGGTTTGTGCGTGACCCGGCAGGCGAGCGCGCCTATGTCTACGCGCCAATTGCGGCGCCAGGCTCCGGAACTGAGCCGGAAACTCCCGGTTCCGAAGTCTATTTGCTTCTTTTTCTTCAGAAAAAGACGTCACGTTTGATGTTCGGCCCCTTTGAACGTCTGGTCGCCGCGCGCTACCTGCGCGCCCGCCGCGGCGAGCGTTTCGTATCCGTGATCGCCATCTTCTCGCTCATTGGCATCGCGCTTGGCGTGGCCACCCTCATCATTGTCATGTCCGTCATGGGCGGCTTCAGGGTCGATTTGCTGTCGCGCATTCTCGGCTTCAATGGCGACCTCGGCATTTACGCCGCCGGCGCGCCAATGACCAATTATCTCGACCTGACCCGGCAGGTGCGTGCCTTGCCGGATGTGGTTTCCGCGACCCCCGTCGTTGATGGCGAGGCCTTGCTTTCCGCCGCCGGCGGGGCCGCCAGTGGCGGGTATGTGCGTGGCATTGCGCCGGACGATCTGCGCCACGACACACTTGTGGCCAAGGGCATAAAACTCGGCTCGCTGAAGGACTTCGGCGGCGATGATACGATAGCGATCGGTGATGCCCTGGCCGTGCGCGACGGGCTCGGCATCGGCGATAAATTGACGCTTATTTCACCCCAGGGGGCAGCCACCGCCTTCGGCACCATACCGCGGGTGCGGGCGTATCGGATCGTTGCCATATTCTCGGTCGGCATGAACCAATACGACAGCAGCTATGTCTTCATTCCGCTGCATGCGGCGCAGATATTCTTTCAGACGCATGATGCGGCAACCCAGATCGAGGTGCACACCACCGACCCGACGCGCGTGGCCCGCGTGAAGGCCGAAATCGACGCCACCTTCGCCGGCCAGCCATTGCGTATCATCGACTGGCAGCAGAGCAATGATTCCTTCTTCGACGCGGTCAAGGTGGAAGGCAACGTGATGTTCCTGATCCTGACATTGATCATCGTCGTTGCCGCCTTCAACGTGATCAGTTCCATGATCATGATGGTGAAGGACAAAACCGCCGATATCGCGGTGCTGCGCACCATCGGCGCCTCGCGCGGCGCCATTCTGCGCATATTCCTGATGGCCGGCGCCTCGATCGGGGTGCTGGGCACCGCCATCGGCACGCTGATCGGCGTGGTGTTCTGTCTGAATATCGCCCGAATCCAGCATTGGGTCGAAGCCATCACCGGCACAAAGGTATTCAACCCGGAAGTCTATTACCTGTCGCATCTGCCCGCGCGGCTTAACCCCGCGCAGGTGGTGCAAATCGTCACCATGGCGCTGGTGCTGTCGCTTCTGGCAACACTCTATCCAAGCTGGCGTGCCGCCGGCACCGACCCGGTGGAGGCGCTGCGCCATGAATGAGGCGCTCAGCCTGCGCGGAGCATGCCGGGCCTTCCGCAGCGGCGATGCGACGCTGACCGTGCTGGACGGTGCCGACCTGACGCTGCGTGCCGGTGAGATTATCGCCCTGGTGGCACCAAGCGGCACCGGCAAATCCACCCTGCTGCATGTCGCCGGCCTGTTGGAACGGCCCGACAGCGGCACCGTCATTGTCACCGGCCAGGATAGCGCGACCCTGGACGACACGGCACGCACAAGGCTCCGGCGGGATACGATTGGTTTCGTCTACCAGTTTCACCATCTGCTGGGCGAATTCAGCGCGCTGGAAAACGTGATGCTGCCGCAAATGGTCGCCGGCAAACCGCGCGGCAAGGCCGCCGCCCGCGCGCGGGACCTGCTGGGCGCGCTGGGGCTTGGCCAAAGGCTCGACCATCTGCCAAGCAAGCTCTCCGGCGGAGAACAACAACGGGTGGCCCTGGCCCGCGCGCTGGCCAACGCGCCGCGCGTGCTGCTCGCGGACGAACCAACCGGAAATTTGGACAGCGCGACCGCCGACGCCGTATTCGAGCAATTATTGCGGACCGTGCGTAGCCAGGGCGTCGCCGCGCTGATTGCCACCCACAACCCCGACCTGGCCGCGCGCATGGACCGCACGGTGACACTGCGTCAGGGCAAGATATGGCCAGCGTAATCGCTCAGGGAATAACGACCGGCCTGTCCTGACCGCGTTTGTCGAGACATGAGATCAGCGGATGCGTCTGGGGCGGCCCGGAGGCCACCCCAGAAATGGCCGGAGCCAGGCGTCGGAACCTTGGCGCCGGCTTGCCTTACCCATCACCCAACCAGGTTGATCGACGCTGGCGTGGTGCCACCCTGATTCGTCTCGACGCTGTTGATGGCTTGGTCAACGATCGTGTTGGCAATGCTTCCGGTCACGTTGATGCCCTTATTGGCCAGGTCATTCACGGCGTTGTGGGCGGCATATTTGGCGTCCGTGACCAGGGTGCCACGGCCTGCCAAGGTGGCCAGCCCCTGGCTCGCGGCGCCGAAATCCTGGCTGAGGGTAGCCTTGTTGTTGGGGAACGCGAATTGCGGCGCATTGCCGCCGAGCTGCTGGGCGGTCTGGCGCAACACCTCGTTCACATCCGTGATGGCGCCATTGATCGATACGGATTTTCCCGACGGCGCCAGCGCGTTATCGACCGCGGCAATGACCGCCTGGCCAACCGCCGCGCCGTTGCCGGATGCGCGCTGTTGCTTCAACACATTATGCAGTCGATCGACCGTGGCGCCTGCCGCGCCGGGAAGGGCGGCGCTGCTGATGGCGCCGATACTGTCTGACATCGTCTCGTTTCCTTTCGTGGTCCGTGCCTGAAGGCGCGTGCCGATAGGGCAGGGGGGTCAGGCCCCGCCGCACCGGCGCGCGTGGTTCAAACCTGCCGGCCAGGGGCCGGGCAGGCACGCGACCCGAACGGCATTTTGCCGCGCGCGCCGCCTTCGCTCGCGCGCACACTGTTCCTTGTCAGTGTAAAAAAACCGTTTACATCACGCGGATTTTGTCCGTAGCCCCGCGCTGGCCTATGCTGGCCGCATGCCGGACAGCTTCGTTCATCTGCGAACCCATTCCGCCTATTCGCTCAGCGAGGGCGCCATCAAGGCCGGCAAAATCGCCGATCTCGCCGCCGCGGCCGGCATGCCCGCCGCGGCCATCACCGATTCCGGCAACCTGTTCGGCGCGCTCGAATTCGCCCAGGCCTGTCTGAACGCCGGCGTGCAGCCCATAATCGGCTGCCAGCTTGCCCTGACCCGGGCCGATCAACCCGCCGCGCCACCAGACCATGTGGTGTTGCTGGCCAAGACCGATTCTGGCCTCGCCAACCTCAAGCGTCTGTCATCATTGTCTTTTTTGTACAGTGATCCGGCCCAGAAGCCGCAACTGCGATGGGATGTGCTGGCCGAACACGCGGCCGGACTGATCATGCTGACCGGTGGCGGCACCGGCCCGTTATCCCGCCTGCTCGCCGAGCAGCACGAGGCCGCGGCGCGTACGCTGTTGGCCCGCTTCGCCGAGGCCTTTCCAGATCGCCTCGCGGTCGAACTGCATCGGCACGGCACGGATGCCGAGGCCGCCCTCGAGCCGGGACTGATCAGCCTTGCCGATGCCGCGCGCCTGCCACTGGTTGCCACCAATGACGCGATGTTCCCCGGCCCCGGCCTGTATCGCGCGCACGATGTGCTGCTGTGCATCGCCGAACAGCGCACCGTGCAGGAACAGGATCGGCGGCGCGTGACGCCGGACCATTGGTTCAAGCCGGCCCCGGCCATGCGCGCCCTGTTCGCCGATCTGCCAGAGGCCTGCGACAATACGCTGGCCATCGCGCGTGCCTGCAGCGCAATCGAGGTGGCGCGCAAGCCCATGCTGCCTGCCTGCCCGAAAATTCTTCCGGGCCAGACCGAGCGTGAAACCCTGCATGCGCTGGCTCGCGCCGGGCTTGCGCAACGCATGGCCGGCATCGGCGCCGATGCCGTGACCGCCGCCCGCTATGCCGAGCGGCTGGAGTACGAGCTTGCCGTCATCGGCGGCATGGGGTTCGATGGGTATTTCCTGATCGTCGCGGATTTCATCCAGTGGGCGAAATCGCAATCCATTCCGGTCGGGCCCGGTCGTGGGTCGGGCGCCGGCTCAGTGGTGGCGTGGGCACTGACCATCACCGACCTCGACCCGCTGCGCTTTGATCTGCTGTTCGAGCGCTTCCTGAACCCGGAGCGCGTGTCGATGCCCGATTTCGACATCGATTTCTGCCAGGCCAGGCGTGATGAGGTGATCGACTATGTCCGGCGCGAATATGGGCCGGACCGGGTGGCGCAAATCATCACCTACGGCAAGCTGCAAGCCCGCGCCGCGGTGCGCGATGTGGGGCGCGTGCTTGGCCTGCCGTACGGACAGGTCAACAAAGTCTGTGAGCTGATCCCGAACAACCCGGCCAAGCCGGTGACCCTGCAACAAGCGATCGAGGGTGAGCCGCGGCTGCGCCAATTGCGTGACGAGGATGAAACGATCGGCGGCCTGCTGGCGATAGCGCTGCAACTCGAGGGGCTGTATCGGCACGCCAGCACGCACGCCGCCGGCATCGTCATCGGCGACCGGCCGCTGATCGATCTGGTCGCGCTATACCGGGACCCGAAATCGGATTTCCTGGTCACGCAATATTCCATGAAATACGTGGAACAGGCCGGGCTGGTGAAGTTCGATTTTCTTGGCTTGACCACCCTCACCATTCTGCGCCGGGCGGTGGATTTCCTGGCCGATATCGGCGTCAGCGTCGATCTCGGCACCTTGCCGCTCGATGATAAGCCGACCTATGCCATGCTGGCGCGCGGTGACGCGGCGGGCGTGTTCCAGTTCGAATCCGCCGGCATGCGGGATGTGCTGCGGCAGATGCGGCCCGACCGGTTCGAGGATCTGATCGCGGGGGTGGCGCTGTATCGCCCCGGTCCGATGGCCAATATTCCCGATTATTGCCGGCGCAAGCACGGCGAGCCCTGGGAAGCGCCGCACCCCGACCTGCACGATATTCTGGCCGAGACCTACGGCATCATGGTCTATCAGGAACAGGTTATGCAGATTGCGCAGCATCTGGCCGGTTACAGTCTGGGGGCGGCGGATCTGCTGCGCCGGGCGATGGGCAAAAAAATTCGCGCCGAGATGGAGAAGCAGCGCGAAACCTTTACCAAAGGTGCCACCGCGCGCGGCATCGCCCCGGCGAAGGCCGAGGAAATTTTCGATTTGATGGCGAAATTCGCCGATTATGGCTTCAACAAGTCGCACGCCGCCGCCTATGCGCTGGTCGCCTATCACACCGCCTGGATGAAGGCGAACCATCCGGTTGCGTTCATCGCCGCCTGCATGAGCCTCGCGCGCGACAATACCGACAAGCTGGCGGCCTTGCGGGCCGAGGCAACCCGGCTTGGCATCGGCCTGCTACCGCCGGATATCAACCGCTCGGGCGCCGATTTCACGCTCGAACGCCAGCCCGACGGCAGCTATGCCATCCGCTACGCGCTCGCCGCGATCAAGCGGGTAGGGTTTTCGGCAATGCAGGAAATCACCGCGGCGCGCGGCAACACGCCCTTTGCCTCGCTCGCCGATTTCGCGGCACGGGTCGAGCCGCGCGCGCTGAACCGGATGCAGATCGAGAATCTGGTGCGCGCCGGTGCGTTCGACACGCTCGATCATCGTCGCGCGGCGCTGTTCGCCGGCGCCGAAACCCTGCTACGCCGTGCCAGCGCCGAGGCGGAAAACCGTGCCACCGGCCAATCCGCCTTGTTCGGCAGCGTGAGCGGCCCCGACCCGATTATTCTTCCCGAAACCGAACCCTGGTCAGGCATCGATCGGATTGCCTTCGAGGCCGAGGCGATCGGATTTCATCTCACCGCCCATCCGCTCGATGCGTATAATGCGGCGCTGAGGCGCCTCGGCGTTACCCCGAGTGCCAATCTTGCCCAGGCACCATCGGGCCGGGTGCTTCGCCTTGCCGGCATAATTGCCGCCATCAAGGAACGCACCACCAGCAAAGGCACGCGGATGGCGTTTGTCACCCTGTCCGACGCCACGGGCCGGTTCGAGGTGACACTGTTCAGTGAAACCCTCATGCGGGCCCGCCCGCATCTGAATGCCGGTACCATGGTTCTTGTCAGTGTCGAGCGACGCGCCGAGGGGAGTGAGGCGATCAGGCTGATCGCCCAGGACGTGACCCTGCTCGACGAGGCCGCGGCCGGGGCGGCATCCGATTTGCGTCTGTATCTGCGTGACGATACGGCCCTTCCCCATCTCGCGACCCTGCTCCGCAACCTGCCCCGCGAGCCGCGCGCCACGGGGCATATCCGCCTCTACCCAAGGCTCGACGCCATGAACGAGGTTGAAATTCTCTTGCCAGGCAAGTACCCGGTAACGCCGCGACTGGCGCAGGCTTTGATGACGCTGCCTGGGATTGATAAGGTGGAGGAGGTTTGAGAGGAAGAAAGAAGCGACTTTTCTGAAAAAAAGTCGCGCAAAAAACTTTCATACCGGGATTTTGGGGTGATGGTGGCACTTCGCCCTGAAGGAACGAAGTTTTTTTGGTTCTTTTTGTTCACAAAAAGAACAACTCTTTCCTCCGTTTACTCCCCCGATTCCGTCATGGCTTGTGCGCCAATAACAGCGTCGCGCTGGCGAGCTCGAAATTCTTGCGGTCAGGGAGCGTTGTTACCCAGTCGGCCCTGAGCAGCGCGCCGATGTCGGTTGTCAGCAAATCCTCCAGCGTTGTCTTCCGGAAATGCGCCAGCGCCTCGCCCTGCAAGCCCGCCGCCCAGGACGTGACGATCCACTTCAGCGACCAGATCGGCAGGATCGAGGCGATCACCTTGTGGTCGTCAATTACCAGCGACCGCTCGAACAAGGCGCGCAATCCTTGCGGCGCCATGTTGTAGTAATGATGCGGGTAGCCGTGTTCCGGCTGTAAAAACGGAACGCAGCATATCAATCTGCCGCCTGGCCTAAGCACGCGAATTATCTCCGCGGCACATCGGAATGGATCTCTGACATGTTCCAGCACGGCCACCGAAATCACACCGTCAAAACAGTTGTCGCGGAAAGGCAGCGCCTCTCCCACCCCCAGAACGTCGGTCGTGTCATAATCGACGATTTCATAATTGACGACATTATGGTAATAAACCGGGCGTTTCCCCGCGCCACAATCGAGGATCAGCCCGTCGGAATAATCTTCGATCATTGCACCGGTGAACGCGTCGTAATCGTTCGACGACACCGAACCGGTCGTCGAAATTCCCGTCTCTCGTACCAGTGCCTCGGTAAGAAAGTCCAGTTTCAGCCCGTGGCGCTTGCGGGCCATGCCGGGAAGCAGATTTTTGGCTAGCTTCCGCATCTTCATCGCGCGCATCGGTTCGATGGATGATGCCCGGCGAATCATGCGCCCTTCATGCACGCCGAAATGCCGGAAATGCCACAGCCCGCTCGGAATCCGTTGCGCCGCAACCGCCTCGGCGACATCCTGATTGCAAAGAAGATAGTCCGCCTCGACGAAATTCTGTTCGGTTGCAACCGCGTCCATGACGATGCGTGCGACGGGTTCGGATTTTTTCATGGCACCTGGTTCCGACCTGTTGTCACCCGGCTCTCACGGCGGCACGAACGCCTGCGTTACCGCCGCGAACACTGGCAGCGCCTCGCATTTTGCCGCGTGGGTGGCGAGCTTTGGGGCTGTCAGCGCGGCATAAAGGGGTGGTTGGGCCTCGCGGAGAAACCGGTGGGCGCAGGTGAGGGCGATGTCCGCGTGCGACAGGGTCGGGCCGAACCAATAGGCGCCGGGGCCGCCAGTGCACTCCGCCTCCAGCGCCGCGATCACCGCCGTGACCTGTGCCTCGCAGCGGGCGAGCCATTGGGCGGAGGTGGCGTCATGCATGGCGCGTTCATAGACGAGGCTCACCAGCTTATCGCACAAGCCGTTCGCCAAGGCGGCGATGCGCAGCACGGCCCGCCGGGCGGGGCCGGATGCGGCGATCAGGCGCCGGTCGGGCGGGGCAATTTCATCCAGATAATCCAGAATCGAGACAGTATCGATCAGCGCTTCCCCATTCGCCAGCACCAGAACCGGCACGCGGCACAGCGGGCTGATGCTCGCGACCTGTGCCGCGTCCCGGAACACCGACCAGGGGCAGTGGCTATAGGCCACCCCGTAATGGCGCAGCACCACCCCGACCCTGCGTACGAAGGGCGAATCGTATTGGCCGATCAGGCGCGGCGCGGGCGCGGGTTCCTGCATGTCATTCCCCCTCGGCGAGCGTTTTGAGCCGGGCGAGGTCCGCCTCGACCCAGGCCGCATCGCGGGTGAAGGCGGCATCGTCCATGTCCGGTTGGCGAAACAGGGTCAGCATCACTTCCGCGCCCGTGCCGCGGGCCACCACCCGCATCGGCACATAAACCACCGCGCCGGAGGCGAGCGACACCCAATGGTCCATGATCCCGTATTCGTTGCGGTCGGTGAAGCGGAGGCTGACCAGCCCGCCCGGCCCATCCGCCTGCCACCCGCCGGCGATTTCCCGGAGCGCGCCCTGGCTCAACCCCCTGGCCCAAAGGGCAAACGTGTCGGGCCGCCAGAACCGGGCATACACCTCGCGCCAATCCCGCGCGATGGTAATGCTGAGTGTCACCGTGTTCGGCTGGCGCGACGCTGCCATGCTATGCCTCCTGGCCGCCTCAACTGCGTGCCGCGCGCCAGGCGGGCCGTGCCGAGGCGGCATGGCAAGCCTAGCGCCGTGGCAGCCCAGCCCCAAGCCTTGGCAGGTTTGCACACAGGCGGTTCCGCTCTAGACTCCACGTCATGTTCGGGTTCGCTCCGTCCGAGATTGCGCTGGTCGTCGTGGTTGCCCTGGTGCTCATCGGGCCCAAGGACCTGCCGCATGCCATTCGCGCCGTGGTCAGAACCGTGCGGAAAATGCGCGGCATGGCCGGTGAGTTCCAGACCCATGTCGACGACCTGATCCGAGAAGCCGATCTCGGCGAAATGCGCCAGGAACTGGCCTCGCTGCGGGGCCTGGACGTGCGCAGCCAGATTGCCCGGGCCATCGACCCGACGGCGGTTCCCCGCGCCAACCCGATCGATGACCCGCCCATCGACATCACGGAGCGCCCGGAGCCAACCATCTTGCGCCCCGCCCGTCCCGCGCCGCCACCGGATCATCTGCGCCCCCCGCCGGACCGCGCGCCCGCCTGCATTCCGCCCAGCCTGGTCGCGGCGGAGCGCAAATTTCAGGCCGCGCCCGCCTTCGTGCCACCGCGCGTCGCCGGCGCCTGATCCGAATTTTCCGCCATGACCCGCGAGGACGACCCGATCGACGACAAGGAGATGCCGCTGCTCGCGCATCTGATCGAGCTGCGGCGGCGCATCTTGTGGTCAGCGGTCGTTTTCGTGCTGTGCTTTCTGCTCTGTTATCATTTCTCGCACGCCATTTTCGCATATTTGGCGGCACCGCTCGCTCACATACTCGAGAAAACCTCCGGCCAGAACCGCGGCTTCATCTACACCGCGCTGTACGAGGCATTTTTCACCTACATCAAGGTCGCCGTTTTCGGCGGTTTGTTCCTGTCGTTTCCCTTCATTGCCATCCAGCTCTGGCTGTTCATCGCGCCCGGCCTATACCGCAGCGAAAAGCGCGCCGTGCTGCCGTTCCTGGTCGCAACCCCGGTGCTGTTTCTGGCCGGCGCGGCGCTCGCCTATTATTTCATATTCCCCATGGCCTGGCGTTTCTTCCTGTCGTTTCAATCCGCCGGCGCCGATGGCTTGCCCATTCAACTGGCGCCCAAGGTCGATGAATATCTCGCCCTGGTCATGAAGCTGATCTTCGCGTTCGGCCTCGCGTTCCAGATGCCGGTGGCCCTCACCCTGCTGGCCCGCGTCGGCATCGTCTCCGCCGCCACCCTGAGCAAGATGCGGCGTTACGCCTATGTCGGCTGCTTCATCATCGCCGCCATCCTCACGCCGCCGGATATTTTCACCCAGACCGGTCTCGCCGTGCCGCTGATCATTCTCTACGAACTGTCCGTGCTCGCCGCCCGTTATGTCGAGCCGAAGCCAATCGACATCTGACCCCCCATGCACGACATCAAATTCGTCCGGGAAAACCCCGACGCTTTCGACGCGGCCCTGGCCCGGCGCAACCTGCCGCCGATCTCGGCCCGGTTGCTCGCGATCGACGCCGCCCGCCGCGCCGACCTGACCGACTTGCAGGAAGGCCAGGCCCGCCGCAACGCGCTGGCCAAAGCCATCGGCCAAGCCAAAAGGGCAGGGGACCCGACCGAGACGCAGGAGGCCGAGGCCGCCAGCCTGCGCGCCCGGCTGGAAGCGATCGAGGCGCGGGCGAACACGGCCGAGGCCGAACAGCGCGCCCTCCTCGCCGCCCTGCCCAACCTGCTCGACCCCACCGTGCCGGACGGGCCGGACGAAGCCCATAATCAGGTGCAAAAGCAGGTCGGCACCTTGCCCGGCTTTGCCGGCACCCCCCGTCAGCATTTCGAGTTGGGTGAGGCGCTCGGCCTGATGGATTTCGATACCGCCGGCCGCATCGCCGGCGCACGTTTCACCGTGCTGCACGGTGCGCTCGCCCAGTTGGAGCGGGCACTCGGCCAATTCATGCTCGATTTGCACACCCGCCAGCATGGCTTCACCGAAACCGCCGTGCCTGGCCTGGTCAACGACGCAACCCTCTACGGCACCGGCCAACTGCCCAAATTCGCCGAGGATTGCTTCCGCACCACTGACGGGCGCTGGCTTATTCCCACCGCCGAAGTGCCGCTCACCAACCTGGTGGCCGGGCAAATCCTGCCCGAGGCGTCCCTACCCATCCGTCGCGCGGCCCTCACCGATTGTTACCGCAGCGAGGCAGGGTCGGCCGGACGGGATACGCGCGGCATGCTGCGCCAGCACCAGTTCCGCAAGGTCGAAATGGTGACCATCGCAACACCCGCGCAAAGCGAGGCTGAACATGAACACATGACCCGCGCCGCCGAATCCGTGCTCGAGGCGCTGGAACTCCCCTATCGGCGCGTTCTGCTATGTGCCGGCGATACCGGCTTTGCCGCCGCCAAAACCTATGATCTCGAAGTCTGGCTGCCGGGCCAGGGACGATATCGGGAAATCTCCTCCTGCTCCAACTGCCATGCCTTCCAGGCCCGTCGCATGGAAGCCCGCTACCGCCCAACGGGCGCCAAGGCCACCCTGCCGGTGCACACACTCAACGGCTCGGGCGTCGCCGTCGGCCGCGCCCTGATCGCGGTCATGGAAAACCACCAGAACGCGGATGGGTCGATCCGGGTGCCCAGCCCCCTCCGGCCCTATCTCGGCGGGCTGGAAACCATCGCGACATAGCGCGCGGCGCCCCGGCCTCATTTCATCTTCCGTTTGCTGTGAACCTCCGCCACACTCGCTCGCACACGAAACACAGGGGAGCAGCATGGTGGGCGTTGACGTGAAAAAGCCCGGCTGGGTGGCCGAATTCCAAGCCTTCATCATGCGCGGCAACGTGGTCGATCTCGCGGTCGGCATCATCATCGGCGCCGCCTTCACCGGCATCGTCAGCAGCCTGGTCAAGGATATCATCACCCCGGTCATCGGCCTGCTCGTCGGGGGCATCGATTTCAAGAATATCTTTCTTGTGCTCAAGCCCCTCGGTGCGCATTTCGACACGTTGGCGGCGGCACAGAAGGCCGGCGCGGTCACCATCAATCTCGGCCTGTTCCTCAACGCCGTGTTCAACTTCCTGATCGTCGCCTTCGCGATTTTCTGGCTGGTCAAGGTGATCTCACGCTTCCAACGCGCGAAGGAGGCGGCGCCGCCACCCGGGCCGACGCTGACCGAAACCCTGCTGATGGAAATCCGGGATACGCTGAAGTCGAAGCCCTGAACCGCATGCCGGCGCGCGGCCGCAACCCTTGCCACGCGCCCAGGCTGGGCCAATGTCGATGGCGGCCCTCACCAGGAACGGAGATGACAATGAAGCGCCTGCTCGCCCGATCCATGGCGGCGACACTGTTTGCAACGCTGATCGCCTCGCCCGCCTTTGCCGCCAGCACCGAATTCAACGTGCCCGTTTCCGGCGCGCATGAAATGCCGCCCGTGGCGCATACCGGCACCGGAGTGGCACAGCTGACCTACGACCCGGATACCCGCCTGCTGGGATGGAGCTTCAAATACAAGGGCTTTCCCAGCAAAGTTACCATGGTGCATTTCCACCAGGCCAGCGCCCCCGGCGAAAGCGGCCCGCCGGTTTTGTGGATCTCCAAGAAGGGCGAGGCAAAATTGCCGGACCCGATCACCGGCCATGCCTTCCTGACGCCCGAGCAGGCCCGCGCCTTCGAGGCCGGACACTGGTACATCAATGTGCACACCAAGGACCATCCGGCCGGCGCCGCCGCCGGACCCGTGATGCCCCCATCACGCTGACCGACTGAGCCGCCCGCACCCCCACCCGGCCACGTGCTTGGTCAAGTCCGGCACCGGCCCGCGCCCCCACATGCTGACTTGAAGTCCGGCACCGGCCCGCACCCCCACCCGGCCACCCACGAGCGTACACTGCCATGGGTGGCCGGGTGGGGGTG
>DAIDIQ010000266.1 GCA_027459285.1 Acetobacteraceae bacterium | reverse complement strand
GCTTGGCGCGGTGCCGCCGAGGCCGAGCGCCAGGGCGCGCAAGCCGATGCCGTGCGCGGTTTCGGGGTCGAGCCGGCGGGCGAGCGGGGTGAGGGCGGAGAGGAAGCTGGGGGTCACGCGCGCCCAATGCCGCACGGGCGCAGATTTGGCCAGACGGGTGGTGTGCGCTTTGGTTGGTTGAATATCGTTGTTGGGCGCGCCTAGCCGGCGCGCCGTTCAAAGACCTACCCCGGTGCCGGACTGCAAACCTTGCCGGATGCGGCGCGCGGCGATAAGCGGCGGTCCCCCCTGCCCCGCGCGCCCCGGACATGAGCCTGGACCCCACCCCTGATGATTTGCTGGCCCGGCTGGCCGGGCTGCACCCGAAGCTGATCGATCTGTCGCTGGACCGGTTGCGGCGGTTATTGGCGCGGCTGGACAACCCGGAGGCAAGGCTGCCGCCGGTGGTGCATGTGGCGGGCACCAACGGCAAGGGCAGCACCTGTGCCTTTGTGCGCGCCATGGCCGAGGCGGCGGGGCTGCGGGTGCATGTGTTCACGTCACCGCATCTGGTGCGCTTCAATGAGCGGATCCGGATTGCCGGGCGGTTGGTGGCGGATGACGCGCTGGGCGCGGCGCTGAGCGAGGTGGAGGCGGCGAATGACGGGGCGCCGATAACCGTGTTCGAGGTGATTACCGCGGCGGCGCTGCTGCTGTTTGCGCGCGCGCCGGCGGAGTTATGCGTGCTGGAGGTGGGGCTGGGCGGGCGGGGGGATGCGACCAACGTGATCGCGACGCCGCGGGTCGCGGCGATCACCTCGGTTTCGCTCGATCATCAGGAATTTCTGGGCGAGACGATTGGCGAGATTGCCGCCGAGAAGGCCGGCATCATCAAGCCGGGTGGGCTGGTGGTGACGGGCGCGCAGCGGGCCGAGGCGATGGCGGCGATTACGGCGGCGGCGGCGCGGCAGGGGGCGCGGCTGCTGGCGCGGGACCGGGATTGGACGATCGAGCCGGGGCGGTTCGAGGATGCGCGGGGGGTGCTGGCGGTGCCGCGGCTGGGGCTGTCTGGGGCGCACCAATGGGACAATGCCGGCATTGCGCTGGCGGCGCTGCGGGCGGCGATGCCGGGGCTGGCCGAGGCGGCGCTGACGGATGGGGCGGCGCGGGTGACGTGGCCGGCGCGGATGCAGCGCCTGCGCGGCGCCTTGGCGGGCTTGCTGCCCGCCGGCGCGGAATTATGGCTCGATGGCGGCCACAATGAGGGCGGTGCGGCGGCGATTGCCGAGATGCTGGCGGGCTGGGGTGACAAGCCGATCGATCTGGTTGTGGGCATGAAGCAGACCAAGGACGAGACGGCGTTTCTGGCCAGGGTGTTGCCGCGCGCGGATGCGGCCTTCGCGGTGGCGGAGCCTGGGCAGCATCTGGCGATGCCGGTGGACGCGATTGTCGCGGCATCTGGCGGGAGGGCGGTGCCGGGCCCGGATATTCGCGGCGCGCTGCGGCGGATTGCCGCCAGTGGCAGGGTTGGCCGGGTGTTGATTTGCGGCAGTTTGCACCTGGCTGGCGAGGCGCTGAAGCTTGATGGAAGCCTGCCAGCTTAATCCCATCGCACTTCGCTGTCGTGGGGTCCGGGGCCCCACGGCCCCGGGGGGGTGCAGGGGCGGAGCCCCTGCGCTGATAAATTAAGTCGGCACCTGCCCGCACCCCCACCCGGCCACCCATGACAGTATACTTCCGTGGGTGGCCGGGTGGGGGTGCGGGCCGGTGCCGATCCGATGCGAACGCATCGGGCTCTAGGTGAACAGCGTAAGCAAGGCCTGGTTGACCTGCGGAGGCGAGGCGGCGAGTGGCAGCACGGCGCCGCCGCCCTCGGCGCGGATGCGTTCGGCGGGGGCGCCGAGGTCGAACACGCAGGCCGCAAGCCCCGCGGCCCAGAGTTCGGAGAGGGTGAAGCTCCAGGTTTCGGGCCAGGTGGCGGGCAGGAAGCCGAGTTGCGGGGCGTGGGCGGCGAGCAGGGCGGGAAGCTCGGGCTTCTTGTATTCCCCTGTGACGAATATGGTGCCGGTTTCCAGCAGGCGCGCGTCATCGATGCTGTGGCCGACGAGGGTGAAGTGGAGCGGCAGGCCGCGGCGCGCGGCATCCCGCGCGCAGGCCAGCAGCGTGTCATAGCCTTTTTCGGTGCCGATGGCGCCGAGGATGACGACGCGGCGGGGCCTGGCCCGGGTTGCCGGCGGCAGGATGGGGAGGGCTGGCGGCCTGATGTCGTCCCATCGGGTAATTTTTGGCGTGAGCCGCGGGAAATGCCGGCGATAGGCGCTGGCGGTGGCGGCGCTGGGGGCGATGATCTCGGTGGCGGCGGCAAGGAATTCGCCGTTGAGGGAGACGAGATCGGCGACCGGGGTCGGATCATCGGTGAGCGCGCCGTGATCGGCGATGCAGGCGGCGCAGCCTGACAGATCCGGCTCGCCACAATAGCGACCGTCCGGCGTGGTGAGGGTGACGCGCGGGCAGAACCAGGCGTAATCGTGCAGATAGACGCTGTAGGGCAGGCCGAGGGCGCGCGGCAGCGCGAGCAAGGCTGGCGGATGGCCGAGCCTGTGGTGAAATTCAAGCCTGACGGGACCGAGGCGGCGGAGCGTGCGCAGCAGGGACGCGCGTTCGGTGGCGACATCGAACACGAGATTGGGCATGGGCAGCGCGTCCGCCCCGGCGGGGAGATCGATGCGGCATTGGCCCGTGCCCTCGAGATAGGGGCGGCGCAGCACGGGGCGGAGCAGGACGGGCCGGAGACCCTGGGCGCGGATGGCGGTGACGCGGGCCTGGACCTGCGCTTCCACGCCGCCGCCCACATCATGCGTGACGAGCAGCACCGCGCCGGGTGGTTTTTCCCGCGCGAGGGAGGCTTCGAGCCGGGCGAGGTCGAGCCGGCGGCGGGCCTTCGCGCGGGCGGGGCCCGAGGCATCGGCGGCGATCAGCGCGTCATAGCCGGGGTGCAGGCGGTTGAGCCACACGAGATTGCGGGCCAGCAGTAATTTACGGGTGGCGCCGAAGGATTGGCCGCCGACATGGCCGACGAACAGCCCCGTGGCGGCGACGTGGCGAAAGCCGAGCGCCGCGGCGCGGCGACAGAAATCATTTTCCTCGCCATAGCCCTGGGCGAAAATCTCGGCGCGGAACCGGCCGGTGGCGCGCAGGCAGGCGGTGGTGATGTAGAGGCAGAAACCCACCCCGGTGGGAATATCGATGATGCGCGCGCCGCCGGCACGGTGCGCGAGGCGGGCGAGATGGGCGACCATGGCCGCGTCCGGCACGGGGTTTTCACCCTCGGCATTGGGGTAATTGAGCAGGGTTGCGTCGTTCGAGAACGGGGTCGCGGTGCCGATATCGGCGGCGGCGTGGGCGGCCGCGGCGAGGCGGGGCAGCCAACCGGGCGGCACCAGCGTATCGGCGTTGAGCAGCACGACATCGTGCCCGGGAGCCGCGGCGAGGCCCGTGTTGACGGCGGCGGGAAAGCCGAGATTGCGCGGATGGCGGATGAGTTCGATGCGGCCCGACGCGGCCAGCTGGTCGAGATGGGCGGCGAGATCGGGGTCGGGGGTCGCGTCATCGATGACGATGCGGCGCGCCTGTGGCGGGGTGTGCGCGAGCATGGCGGCGAGGCAGGCGCGGGTGACGGCGGCGGCGCCATAGACCGGGATGAGCACGGCGATGGCGGGCGTGCCGCCGCGGGCATCGGCATGGGCATGGGCGGGCGCGCGGGCGGGGGCGGGTGGCGCCGGGCTGACCGGAATGGGGGCGGCGCGCAGCGAGGCGGCGGCGGGGGTGGCGCCGGCATGCAGGCGTGCGGCGGCGCGCGCATAGTCGGTGAACATGGCGGGATCGATGGGGCTGCCGGGCAGGCCCTGGCCGGCCGCGGTGACGATGCGATACGGGCCGGGGCCGGGCAGCGAGGCGGCGGCGAGCGCCAGGCGGCGCGGGGCGGCGAGCGGACGGTCGTGCCGGTCGGCCTGGTTGGCGGCGGCGGAGCCGGGCGGGCCGAGGCTGATGCGGTGGCGCCGGCCATTGGCGGCGATCAGCGTGAGCGCGGGGGCGGTTGCGGGGTCGTTCGGGTGCCAGGCGAAGCCGGTGATGCCGCCCTGATCATCGATGTCGATGAAAGCGTCCAGCCGGCGGATGCGGGCGAGATCGAGCGCGGCGATGGGCAGTGGCTGATCGGCCGAGACGCCGAGGCGATAGGGGCCGAGGGGTGGGCGCGCGGGCGGGGCGGCGAGGCGGCGGCCGTGATGATGCAGGGTGAGGCGGCGCGCGCCATGCGCGTGCACGCGGCCGGCCTGATACCAGACCCAGGCGGAAAATCCGGCCCGGGTGAGCAGGGCGGCGAGGTGCGGCGGGTGCGGGCCGGCATGACCGGCGAGAATTTCCGCGAGGCTGGCGCGCGCGGGGGCAAGCTGCCCGAGGCGAAGCTGGCAGGCGGCGAGGCCGAGCCAGGCCTCGCGCAGATCGTGCCGGGCGGCGAGGGCGGCATATAGCACGGCGGCATCCTGCGCGCGGCCGAGATTGAGCAGGGTGGCGGCGCGGAGCAGGTCGATCAGGTCGCTGCCGCCAGCGACGCGGGCGGCGCGGTCGAGCCAGGCGAGTGCCTGTGCCGGCTGGTTGGCGGCGAGTGCCTGCTGGCCGCGTGCCAGCGCCTCGGACGCGGCGGCGCGGCGCTGCGCGGCGTGCTGCTCCTCAGTTTCGGCGCGCAGCGTGCCGCGCCTTCGCTTCAGGCCGCGATGTCGGTGGGCAGCGCGTCAAGATCGGCCTGGGCTTCGGTAAGGCCCTGGGCGAGGGCGCGGCAGAGGCATTCGCGCGCCTCGGTCAGGTTCTTTTCGCCGCCCAGGCCGCGGGCCAGGAAGCGCCCGAGCATGAGTTGCGCCTTGGCATTGCCCTGATCGGCGGCGCTTCGATACCAGCGCCGGGCCTCGGTGCGGTCGGTTGGCACATCGTGCCCGCCGCCGAGCATGGCGCCGACCGAGAACATGGCGCCGACATGGCCACGCCCGGCGGCGGCACGGAACCAGCGCAGCGCGGAGAGATGGTCCTTGGCGCCGCCGACGCCGGAGAGGTTCATTTCCGCGAGGACGATCTGCGCATCGACCACACCGGCCTCGGCCGCTTGCTGCATGAAGCCGCGGGCCAGGGCGGGGTCGCGATCGATGCCGCGGCCTTCGAACAGCATGCGGCCATACCAATATTGCGCGAGCGGCACGCCATCGGCGGCGCGACGCAGCCAGACCACCGCCTCGGCATCGTTGCGCTCGGCGCCGATGCCCTGGGCGAGGCAAAGACCATAATTGAAGGCGGCGACGAGGTCGCCGGTGGCGGCATCCTGTTCGAACCAGGCGCGGATGCGGGCGGCATCCTCGGGGTCGGCCTGGCCGCGCAGCACCAGATTGGCGAGGTCGCGCTGAGCATCACGCAGGCCGGCATCGGCGGCGATGCGAAACCAGCGCGCCGCCTCGGCGGCGTTGCGGGCGAAGCCGGCGCCGGTAAGGTGCATGAGGCCGAGCGCGCGGGCGGCGCCACCATGCCCGGCATCGGCCGCGCGCTCATACCAGGAGGCGGCTTCGGCGAAGTTCGGCGGCAAGCCGTCATGCGGCTTGGCATAGAGATCACCGACCAGGGCGGCGGCCCCGGGGTCGCCCTGCAAGGCGGCGCGGCGCAGCCAGGATTCGCCCTCGGTGGGGTTTTTTTCCACGCCATCGCCATTCAGCAGGGCGAAACCATAGCGGGCCTGGGCGGCGCGCAGCCCCTTGGCGGCGGCACGTTGGAAGCAGGCCACGGCATCCTGCCTGTTTTCATCGCGCCCGAGGCCGCGCTGCGCCATGACGCCGAGCAGATAATGCGCGGTCGCGAGGTCAGCCTCGGCGGCGCGGGTGAGCCAGCGATGTGCCTCCTCGGCCTTGTCGGGCGCGGCCTCGCCACGCAACAGGGCAAGACCGAGGCCGAGCGCGCCCTGGGCCGAGCCGGCCTCGGCGGCGCGGCGGAACCAGGCATCGCTGGCCGCCTCGTCACGCAGCCGTTCGGGGCCGTTGCCGAGAATGAAGCCGACCAAAGACATGGAATCGACCGAGCCGGATTCGGCCGCGGCCTTGGCCCAGCGGAGCGCCAGATCATAATCCGGCACCGCCGCATGGTCGCCGCGGAACAGGGCGGGCGGACGCGGCGAACTGGACGCGCCGGGATCGGCGTCGAGCTCGGCGTCCGGGTCGGCGTCGGTGTGGCCGGCGAGGCTGACGCTGGCGAGCAGGGCCTGCGCCTCGACATAGCCGCGCTCGGCGGCGCGGGTGAGCCAGCGCACCGCCTCGGCGCGGCTGAAGGGCACGCCGGCGGCCTCGAGATAGCATCTGGCGACACGAAATTCGGCTTCGGGAGAGCCGGATTCGGCGGCCTGCACGAACAGCGGGAAGGCGCGCTTGAAATTCCCCTGTTCGGCAAGTGCCTCGGCGCGACCGAGCAGGCCGCGCGGGCGCAAGGCGGCGGTGGCCCGACCGAGCAGGGTCATGACGAGACCCGGCTCCGGTCAGGCCATCCGCGCGGACCCGGGCGATGGCGCGGCGGGACGAGGCAAGCCCGCGGCATCACGGCTCACGCATGGCCTCGTTGAAGACCGGGGCGACGCGCGAGAACATGTATTGCATGTAGGTGCGCCAACCCGCCTTGATGTCGACCTGCAAGGGCATGCCGGGCACGAGGCGGAAATCTTTCGGCACCTGGCGCAGCGCCATGCGGTCGATGACGACGCGGGCGACATAATAGACGTTCACGTTCGGTGACATGGTGACCCCGACGGTTGGGGTGTTGGAGGCATCACCGGTCGTGGTTGACGGCACGATGGGCAGCGAAGTCCCGGTTGCGGTGGGTGTCGTGAAGCTGCCGAGCGAGACGTTGACGACGTGGCCGCGCGCATCGCCATATTCCGTGTAGAGGAAGGTCTGGAACTTGATCTCGGCGTAGTCGCCCGGCTGGATCCAGCCGATATCGGTGCCGCTGACATAGGCATCGACGACGATCGGCTGATCGAGTGGCGTGATTTCCATGAATTGCTCGGCCGGTTGAAGCACGGCGCCGATGTTGTACTTCTCAATTTGAAGAATAACGCCGTCCGTTGGCGCGCGCAACTCGACGAAGCCGCTATGCACATTGGCCTTTTGCAGGTTCTGGATCGCGCTGTCGAGCTGAGGCTCAACCTGGGCGATCAGGCCCGATATGGTCGCCATGTCACTGGTATCGGCGGTGGTTTTTTGCGCCTGGACGGATTGCAACTGCGCCTTTTCCGACTGGGCCTGGGCGATTGCCTGCTGCATGGAGGCTTCGTCCGCGACGCGGGTATCGGATGCCTGGAGGGTCAGGAGCTTGCTGCCGACATACATGGTTTCTTCCTGCTTGCGCAGGGTTTCGATATCGGCGGCCATGCCGAGCCGCTCCTTGTAATAGGCGGCCTGCTCGAGATTGCCGGAAATCTGTTGTTCCAGGCTGGCGATCTGCTGATCGTAATTCGCGTCCGTGGAGACCATCTGGGCCTGGTGCTGCTTGAACGCGGCGAGTTGCTCGGCCTGGTAGCGCTCGGTCGGATCGGCCGGCGTATAGGGCTTGTGGTTGAATTCGGCGCGCAGGCGGGCAAGCTCCGGCGTCAGTTCGGCGACCTGCTTGCGATAGGCCGCCGTATCGGCGGCCGGCAGCGTCGGGTCGAGCACCGCCAGCACCTGGCCTTTCTTGACGATCTGGCCGACATGCACGGCAACCGATTTCAGCACCGATTCATCGAATGGTTGAATGACCACCGGGTTCGCCGAGGTGGCGGTGACGCCGGTGGCCGTGACCACGATATCGGTCGGCACGAAGGCGGCGATGACCAGGATCGCGAACAGCAGGGCCGCGATCCACCAGATCGCGGAGCGGGCGGCGAGCTTGACCGGCTCGGCGATGACCGCGGCGCTGGGCGACTCGAATTCCATGATCGAGAGCGGCTGACCCTGAAGCGACTGCTCGGTGGCATTGGCTGGCTGATTCCAGCCGAGTTTGAACACCATGGCCTAATCCCCTTGGGCGGCGACGGCATCGGGCGCCGGCAATGCGCCAGCCGTGCCTTGGGTAAGATGTCGGTTCTGTTGAAACCACAAAGTGCGGTAGATGTCGCAGCGTTCGAGCAGAACCGTGTGCGGCGCGAGATCGATCAGGCGGCCGCGGTCGAGCACCATGGTCAGGTCGCAATCGAGCAGCGACGCCAGCCGGTGGGAGACGATGACCATGGTTCGGCCATGCGCGATGCGACGCAGATTGGCATTGACCAGGGCCTCGGATTCGGGGTCGAGGGCGCTGGTCGCCTCATCGAGAATGAGCAGGCGGGGATCGGAGGCGAGGGCACGGGCGATGGCCAGGCGCTGGCGCTGCCCGCCGGAGACGTTGGGCGAGCCTTCCTCGATGAAGGTGTCATAGCCCTCGGGCATGCGTTCGATGAATTCCTCGGCTCCCGCAAGGCGGCAGGCCCGGACCACCTCCTCCATGCCGAGGCCGGGGCGGCTCGCGATGATATTGTCGCGGATGGTGCCGCGAAAAAGGAAATTGTCCTGTAGCACCACCCCGAAACTGCGACGCAGATGCGGCAGATTGATTTCGCGCAGTTCCACACCGTCGATTTTCAGATAGCCTTCATAGGTCCGGTTGATGCCTTGGAGGAGCCGGGCGATGGTGGATTTTCCGGACCCGGAGCGACCGACCAGACCCATCATGGTGCCCGCCGGAATATCCGCCGTGAGCGAACGAATGGCGGGGGATTTGCCGCCCGGGTAGGTGAAGGTCAGATCATCGAAACTGATCGCGCCCTTGAGGTTGGGCCGCAGCCCGCGGCCGATATTGACCACCTCGGGCGGGGAATCGAGCACGATCTGAATTTCGTGCACGGCGGCCCTGACTTCCTCGAGATCCTGCAAGGTCCGGACCAGGGAGACCAGTGGACTCGATACGCGGCTGCCGAGGATCAAAATGACGACGAGGGAACCAAAGGTCACCGAGCCAGGGCTCATCAGCATCTCATAGCCGCCGACCAACATCACGCCGCGTTCGACAAAACGCTGGAAGGGTATCGTCAGCGCGGCCGGCCAGGCGCCAAGCCGCATCGCCCGGAGCCGCAATTGCGCGGCCTCCGCCACCTTGCTGTCCCAGGCTCGTCGCTGCTGAACCTCGAGTGCGAGGGATTTTACCGTGCGGATGCCGTGCACAGACTCGACCAGAACGGTGTTCTTCTCGGCGTCCGCCAGGACCACCCTTTTGTAATAAGCCCGCAACGGCTTGAGAAAAAGAAATATGGTTACGGCGATGCAGACTGACGCCGCCACCACGAGCCAGGTAAGGTAAGCCGAGATATAAAACAGAATTGGCAGAATGATCAGCAGCTGAAAAAACTGCATGAACAAGCCCAATAACTGACCCGCGACAAATGCACGAACCTGGTAGATCTGCTGCAATCGATATTGGGTGCGGCCGGCCGGGTTCTGTTCATAATAATCGATCGGCAGGGAAAGCAGACGGCTGAACATATGCAGATTGAGGCGCGTATCGAGCCGCACCGTGAGATGCGCGACGCAATGCTGTTGCACGTAGGTGAGAATGGCCTCGAACATCCACAACACGATGAACATGTCGGTGATGTAGACGAGCGTATTGAGCGATCCGTGCGCCAAGACCTGGTCGATCAGCATCATCACCATCAGCATCGGCGCAACACTGACGATGGCGATAACGACGCCGGCAAAGGAGATTTCGCGCAGCAGGCCTTTTTCCTTGAACAGGACGCCGAAAATCCAGGCGAAGGTAAACGGCTCGCGATCGGTGGCATCCTTGCGCTCGGGACGGACCAGAATCGCCTCGCCCGACCAGACCTGACGGATGCGCGCCTCATCGACCGCGACCGGAAGCTCGTTCGGCGCGCCGCGCGGGTCGCGCAGGAAGACGACGCCGCGTTCGCGGTCGATGCCGGTCAGAATCGCGGCGCTGCCGTCATCGAACAGCAGGACGACCGGCTCGTCGCTGTTGATGCGAAGCAGATGGCGCCATTTCAGGTAGTCAGCCTGGGCCCACAGGCCGGAGCCGCGCAGCCAGACCACAAGGTCCGCCGGGGCCGGCAGGGCCGCGCCGGGCACGAGGCGCAGTTCCGTGCGGTCCAGATCGACCCCATGGTAGCGGGCCACGTAGACGATGGCGCGCAGGCGCGATTCCATGATGTCATCGACCAGGCCATTATCAACCGGCGCCGGGGCGCCAGCATCGGCAAACTCGTCGTCCTCGTCAGTCAGCACGCGGGGAGCCCTTTGCCACGACCTGCCTCACTCAACTACCCGGACCAACCCGGGGCCCGACCCTGGAGCCCAACCCTGGGGGTCCAACCCCGGACATTGGCGGCCGCGCGGCCTTTCCCGGACAAACCCGACACGGTGCGGCGACACACGATGCCGGTTTGCCGAGGTGGGTCACGCGAACCGCTTGCCTTGGCCAGACGAACGCGAGACTAAGGCCTCGCGCCCCGATAGACCATATGTACGGGCGCGGTGCAAAACATTTCGTTAGGAGCGGTGATGCGGCTGCGCCACGCCGAACTTTCAGATTTACCAGAGATTCAAAGTATTTACGCGCACCATGTGCTGCACGGCACCGGCACCTTCGAGGAGATTCCGCCCTCGGTCGAGGAGATGACGGCGCGCTTCACGGCAGCTCTGCGGCGAGGCTGGCGATGGCTGGTGGCGGTCGATGACAGCGGCGTGCTGGGGTATGCGGCGTTTGCCCAGTTCCGCGACCGCAGCGGCTATCGCTTTTGCGCCGAGGACAGCATTTACGTGCGCGACGATGTGCGCGGCCAAGGCGTGGGCAAGGCGCTGGTGACCCGCCTGCTCGAGGAAGCGGCCAAATGCGGCTTCACCCAGATGATCGCCGTGGTGGGGGATGCGGAAAACACCGGCTCGATCGGGGTGCACGCCTCGCTCGGGTTCCGGCAGGTGGGGGTGCTGCGGGCGGTGGGCTGGAAGTTCGGCCGCTGGCTGGACGCGGTGTACATGCAGCGCACGCTGGACGCGGCGCCGGATAGCGAAAGCTAGAGCACGATGCGTTCGCATCGGATCGGCACCGGTCCGCACCCCCTGCCCTGCCACCCATGACAGTGTACGCTTGTGGGTGGCAGGGCAGGGGGTGCGGGCCGGTGCCGACTTGATCTCATCGCGCCCTAGAGCGCGATCGTTTCAGGTTGACCCGGATGCCGGGTCAACCTGAAACGTGAATCGCTCTCTAAAAAATAAGCTTAGAGACTGATTCACGCCTTTGGTCGAACCGCGAAGCGATTCGACCAAAAGCGATCAGGCTCTAAGACACGCCACCGCCGGCCCAGCGGAAACGGGCGGCACAGAAGCGGTCCGAGGTCAGGGCCGCGATGATGGCGGCGGCGCCCGCCGCATCGGCGCACCGCGCATACACCGCGGCCAGCGGCGGCATGTCGCCACGCATGGCGCGCATGTGCAGGCGCGACAGGGCCTGCGCGACATCGGCGCGGCCGGCGCAGCAGGCGCAGCCAGGCACATGCCGCCCGGATTGGAACAATTCATGGGGCGCGGCCGGCACCGGGGCGCCTTGCTGCACCAGCCAGGCGATGCCGGCGCCGGATTGCGCGGCGGGCGAGGGCAGCACCGGAATGCGCGGATCATCGCTCATACGCTGGACATAAGCATATGTTTATATCATGTGTAGGGGGTGGATGAAACCCTTCAGGCCCTGCGCGCCCTCGCGGAACCGACACGGCTGCGGTTGCTGGCGCTGTGCGCGCGCGGCGCCTTTTGCGTATCGGAACTGACCGAGATTCTGGGCCAGTCCCAGCCGCGCCTGTCGCGGCACCTGAAGCTGCTGACCGCCGCCGGGCTGCTGCGCTGCTCCCGCGAGGGCGCGCACGCCTGGTTCGGCGCGCGCGACGGCGGCCTTGCGCAGGCGGTGCTGGCGGCGCTGCCGGCGGATGACCCTGCCCTCGCCGCGGACAGGCGCGCGGCGGCGCGCGTGCTGGCGGAGCGCGCGCGCGTCGCATCGGCGCTTTTCCGTGGCCAGGGCGCGGACTGGGACGAGATGCGCGCTTTGGGGCTGGATGCCGAGGCGGTGGAGGCGGCGGTGACGCGGCTTCTGACCGCGCATGTCCCCGGGGCCAGGACGCTGCTGGATATCGGCACCGGCACCGGGCGTCTGCTGGAGGTGTGCGCGGCCCTGGTGCCGGATTGTCTCGGGGTGGATGCGAGCCCGGCGATGCTGGCCCTGGCCCGCACCCGGCTCGCGCGGGCGGGCCTCGCGCATTGCCGGGTGGAACAGGCCGATGCCTATCGGCTGACGTTGGCGGACGGCACGGTCGATATCGTGACGCTGCAAATGGTGCTGCACCATGCCGAGGACCCGCGCGCCATGCTGCGTGAGGCCGCCCGGGTGTTGCGACCCGGCGGGCTGCTGCTGGTGATCGATCTGGCCGCGGGGGGCGACGAGCCGCCCGGGCTGCGCTGGCCGGGATTTGCGGAGGCGCGGATGACGGCCCTGCTGCGCGAGGCGGGCATGGTCGTTGACGCGCGGGTCGAGATTGACGGGCCGTATACGGTCTCGATCTGGCCGGCGCGGCGTGTGGCGATGAGGCGGGAGGAACAGGTGGCATGAGCTTGCTGGACGCGCTGCGTGAAACCGTGTTGCTGGCCGATGGCGGCATGGGGTCGCGCGTGCAGGGCATGGCGCTCGAGGTCGAGCGGGATTACTGGGGGCGGGAAAATTGCACCGAGGTGCTGAACCTGTCCCGGCCCGACCTGGTGCGGGAAATTCATCGCGGCTATTTCGCCGCCGGCGCCGACATGGTGGAGACCAACAGCTTTGGCGGCAGCCCGATCACGCTGGCGGAGTTCGACCTGGCGGAGCGGGCGCGCGAGATCAACCGCCTGGCCGCCGAGCTTGCGCGGGAGGCGGCGGCGGAATTTTGTGACGATCGCAGGCGCTATGTGCTCGGCTCGATCGGACCGGGGACGAAACTGCCGAGCCTCGGCAATATCGATTACGACACGCTGGAGGCGGCGCTGGCGGAGCAGAGCCGCGGGTTGCTGGCCGGCGGCGTGGACGCGATTCTGATCGAGACCTGCCAGGACCCGCTGCAGATCAAGGCGGCGGTGAACGGCGCCAAGCTGGCGCGCGCGGAAATGTCGCTGATGACACCGATTTTCGTGCAGGTGACGGTGGAGACCACCGGCACGCTGCTGGTGGGCCCCGATATCGGAGCCGCCGCGACGATCATCGAGGCGCTGGACGTGCCGCTGCTGGGGCTGAACTGCGCGACCGGGCCACAGGAAATGGCCGAGCATGTGCGGTTCCTGGCCCGGAACTGGGAGGGGCTGATTTCGGTTCTGCCCAATGCCGGCCTGCCGGAACTGGTGGATGGCGCCACGCATTACCCGCTGGCGCCTTCGGACATGGCGTCATGGATGGAGCGGTTCGTGGCCGAGGACGGGGTGAATTTGATCGGCGGCTGCTGCGGCACCGATGTGCCGCATATCGCGGCGCTGGACGCGATGCTGCGCCGGCGCGGCGGGTTTCGGCCGCGCCCGGTGGAACGGCGGGTGGTGTTCGTGCCCTCGGTGGCCAGCCTGTACGCGCCGGTAGCGCTGCGCCAGGAGAATAGTTATTTCTCGATCGGTGAGCGCTGCAACGCCAACGGGTCGAAGGCGTGGCGGCTGGCGCAGGAAAACCATGATTGGGACGCCTGCCTCGGGATCGCGCGGGCGCAGATCGGTGAAGGCTCGAACGCGCTCGATGTCTGCACGGCGTTCGTCGGGCGGGACGAACAGGCGGAGATGCAAAGCGTGATCCGCCGCTTCACCGCATCGGCCAACGTGCCGCTGGTGATCGATTCGACCGAGACGCCGGTGATCGAAAGCGCGCTCAAGCTGCATGGCGGCAAGCCGATCATCAATTCGATCAATTTCGAGGATGGCGAGGGCGCGGCGGCGGCGAGGCTTGCCCTGGCCAAGAAATTCGGCGCGGCGGTGATCGCGTTGACGATCGATGAAACCGGCATGGCGAAGACCGCCGAGGCGAAGCTCGCGGTGGCAAGGCGGCTGGTGGACTTTGCCTGTGACAGGCACGGGCTGCGCCCGCATGATTTATTGATCGACCCGCTGACCTTCACGATCGCGACCGGCAATGAGGATGACCGCTTGCTCGGCGCCTGGACGCTCGAGGGCATAGCCGCGATCCGCGCGGCATTTCCCGACATCCAGATCATTCTCGGGCTTTCCAATATCAGCTTCGGGCTGAACCCGGCGGCCCGCGCGGTGCTGAACAGCGTGTTTCTGGACCATGCGCTGCGCGCCGGCATGAGCGGCGCCATCGTGCACGTGAGCAAAATTCGCCCGCTGCACCAGATTCCCCCCGAGGAAGTGAAAATCTGCGAGGATCTGATTTTCGATCGGCGGCGTGACGGGTACGACCCGCTGACGGCGTTGTTGGCGGCGTTCGCCGGGCGCAAGCTGGCCGAGACCGGGCCCAGGGCGCGCGCCGAGACCGCGGAGGCGCGGCTGCGCGACCGGATCGTCGCCGGCGACCGCAAGGGACTCGAGGATGATCTGACCGAGGCGATGGGCCGGCTGAGCCCGCTCGATATCATCAACACGATATTGCTGGATGGCATGAAAACGGTCGGGGAATTGTTCGGCGCCGGCAAGATGCAGTTGCCGTTCGTGCTGCAATCGGCCGAGACGATGAAGGCGGCGGTGGCGTTTCTGGAGCCGCACATGGAACGCGTGGCCGGGCAGGAAAAGGGCACCATCGTGCTGGCGACCGTGAAGGGCGATGTGCACGATATCGGCAAGAACCTGGTCGATATCATCCTGACCAATAACGGCTACCGGGTCGTCAATCTGGGCATCAAGGTGCCGCTGGCGGATATGCTGGTGGCGGCGCGCGAACATCGGGCGCACGCGATCGGCATGTCTGGCCTGCTGGTGAAATCGACCGTCATCATGCGCGAAAATCTCGAGGAGATGTCGCGCCAGGGGGTGGAAATACCGGTGCTGCTGGGCGGCGCGGCCCTGACCCGCAATTACGTGGAGGATGCCTGCGTGCAGGCCTATGCGTGCGGGCGGGTGGCCTATGCGCGCGATGCGTTCGATGGGCTGCATCTGATGGACCGCGTCACCGGCAACGCGTTCGATGATTATCTGGCCGCCCTGCAAGCCAAGCGCGGCGCGCGGCCGGGGCGGGCGCGCGCGCCCGCGGATGGAGTGGCGGCGGGCTTTGCCCCGGTGGACGTGGCGGCCGCCCGCGCCAGACGCCGGCGCCTGACCGGGGACGCGCCGCCGATGACGCCACCCTTCTGGGGGGCCCGGGTGATAGAGGCGGCGCCGAAGGCGATCGTGCCGTTCCTGAACGAGCGCAGCCTCTATCAATTCCAATGGGGCTTTCGCAAACAGGGCCGGGCGCTCGAGGATTTCATGGGCTGGGCGCGGCAGGAATTACGCCCGGTGTTGAAGCGCATGCTGGCCTTGTGCGAGGCCGATAACACGCTGCGCCCGCAAGCCGCCTATGGCTATTGGCGCGCGGCCGGCGAGGGCAACAGCATAATTCTGTTCGATGAGGATGGGCGGACCGAACGCGCGCGCTTCACCCTGCCGCGCCAGCCGCGCGCCGACGGGGAATGCATCGCTGATTTCGTGCGCGACGTGGACGACGAGGCGCGCGACGTGATCGGCCTGCAGGTGGTGACGGTGGGGCAACGCGCGTCCGACATGGCGCGGGAATGGTTCGAGGAAAACCGCTACCAGGATTATCTGTATCTGCACGGGCTTTCGGTCGAAATGGCGGAGGCGATGGCGGAATACACGCATAAGCGCATCCGCGCCGAACTGGGCTTCGGCGCCGAGGATGACCGCGACATGGACCGGCTGTTGCAGCAGGGCTATCGCGGCTCACGCTATTCGTTCGGCTACCCGGCCTGCCCGCGGCTGGAGGATCAGGCGCAGATTTTGCGGCTGCTGGGGGCGGAGCGGATTGGCGTGAGCCTGTCCGACGAGTTTCAACTGCACCCGGAACAATCGACCAGTGCCATGGTGGTGCTGAACCGGCACGCCAAGTATTTCACCGTGTGATGCCCGGCCCGGCTGGTTTGCGGGCCGGGGCCGGGCGGGTAGACTTTTGCGCATGAAGCGGCTGTCGCGCATCGCCGGGGCCAGCATCGCCGTCAGCCTGGCGGTGCTTGGCCTGAAGCTGCTGGCCTGGCGCGTGACGGGCAGCGCCGCGCTGTTCTCGGATGCGCTGGAAAGCGTGGTCAATGTGGCCACCGCCATCATGGCGGTGTTCGCGGTGCGGCTGGCCCTGCAACCGCCGGACCATAACCACCCGTTCGGCCATGCCAAGGTGGAGTTGTTCGCCGCCATGGCCGAAGGCGGGCTGATCGTGGTCGCGGCCATGCTGATTTTGCAGGAGGCCTGGCAGGGGTTCCAGCACCCGGACCTGCCGAGCCGGCCGTTGCTCGGCATTGCCGTCAACACGCTGGGCAGCACGTTGAACGGGGTCTGGGCCTTTGTTTTGATACGTGAGGGCCGGCAGGCCCATTCAACGGCGGTGGTGGCGGATGGGCGGCATCTGGCCGCGGATGTGGCAACCTCGACCGGGGTGGCGCTGGGGGTGGGGCTGGTCTGGGCAACCGGCATTGCCGTGCTGGACCCGATATTGGCGGCGCTGGTGGCGCTGTATGTGTTGTGGACCGGCGCGCATGTGGCGCGCGCCAGCGCCGCCGGGCTGATGGACGAGGCGCCGGCGCCGAAAATCGTGCAGAGAATTGAAACCTTGCTGGCGCAGCATGGGGCGGGCGCGCTGGAGGCGCACGATATTCGCATGCGCATGGCCGGACGACAGACATTCCTGCAATTCCACCTGGTGGTGCCAGGCGGCATGAGCGTGAGCGAGGCGCACGATATCTGCGACCGGATCGAGGCCGGGATTGCCGCCGACATGCCGAACATGGTGACCATCATTCACGTCGAGCCGGACGGCAAGGCCAAGCCCGAGGCGGCGGTGCGGCTGTGAGGGAGTGCTGTGGGTGATCGCGGTGGATGGCACGGCCAGGCTGCTGCGACACCGGGCCGGGGACCGCCGCGCCGGCCGGGCGCTGGGTTTGGCGGCGCTGGCCGCGTTGCTGCTGCATCTGGCGCTGCTGGGGGGGCTGGTGGTGTTGCCGCCCGGCCTGTTGTCTCCGGCCCGCTCGGGCACACCCGTGCCGCCGCGTGAAGCGACGATCGATGTGGTGCAGAACGCCATGCCATCGACCGGCGATGCGCCGGCGGGGGGCAGCGGCAACACGATCGAGCATGCGACCCCGGCCGCCGCCAGGCCGCGCGCGGCCGCGGCACCGGCGGGCGCGCCCAACGCGGCCAGGCTGGCGCCGGCGGCACATGGCACGGTGACGCGGGGCAACCCCGCGCCGCCCATGCCGCGAACGCCGGCGCGAATGGCGCAAAAGGCCCAGCCGGCACAGGCCCAGCCCGCCCGACAGGTGGATATCCGGCTGAACGATTTCGGCGATGATGGCGGCCAATCGGGCGGTGATGCCACCACCCCGTCCGCGCCGGACCCGAGGGCGAAAAACCATCTGCCCCCCTACCCTGCCCGCGCGGCCATGCTGGGTGAAACCGGCACGGTGGTGGCCATGGTGCGCGTGCTGCCGAACGGGCATGCCGGGGCGGTGATTATCGTGCGCAGTTCCGGCTGGCCGGACCTGGACAGCGCGGTGGTGCGCACCTTGTTGCATTGGCGGTTTCGGCCGGCCGTGGCACACGGGGTGGCGGTGGAAAGCCAGGTGCCGGTGACCATGCATTTTACCGGGTAGGGACAATGGTGCGGATAGACCGGGTGGTGACGCGGGGCGGCGATGGCGGCGAGACATCGCTGGGGGATGGGCGGCGCGTGGCCAAGGACGATGCGCGGGTGGAAGCCTATGGCACGGTGGACGAGGCGAATGCCCTGATCGGGCTGCTGCGGCTGCATGCCGCCGACACCGGCGTGCTGGAACAAATCCAACAGGATCTGTTCGATGTCGGCGCCGATTTGTGCGTGCCGGGCGAGGCCGGCACCGGGCTGCGGATCGGCCCCGATAAACATGCGATGCTGGAGGCGGAGACTGCCCGGCTGAACGCGGCTTTGCCGCCACTGACCAGTTTCGTGCTGCCCGCCGGCCCCGCCCCGGTGGT
>DAIDIQ010000265.1 GCA_027459285.1 Acetobacteraceae bacterium | reverse complement strand
CCGCCACCCGCCGGCCGCGCAGGCCGAGCCGACCATGCTGCCAACCCTCACCGATTGCGCCAGCCGCCTGCGCGGGCAGGATTGGTCGCGGCTGATGACCGAGCGTGTCTCGGCCTGGGCTGGCGGATTTTTCGACCAGGGGCAGGTGATGTGGTCCTCGATCGACCCAACGCACAGCCTCTACCAATCGTGGCGGGAGGAAGCGCTGGCCGACCGCACGCCCGAGATCATGGGGTTGAGCGGCTTTCGCCGCGCCATTGCCGCGCTGCCGGAGGACCCGTTGGCCACCGCCGCCGCGGCGCTGGCAACGCTGGACATACCGGAGGCGGCGCGCCCGCTTTATCTCCACCGGTTGCTGATGCGGGTTGGCGGCTGGGCCGCCTATGCCGCGCGACTGGTTTGGGAGGATGCGCTGCACGGACGCGACAATGACAGGCTAATGGACTGGCTGTGCATCCAACTGGGCATCGAATTGGCGGTATGGCGGGCGTGCCGTGGCCCGGTGCTGGACCAGGCTTGGCAAGCGGCGCGAGCCGAGATGGCGCAACTCGTGACCGCGTCCGCGCTCGCACCGGCTGACCGGGATGCGCTCGTGTTGCAGGCGGCGTTGGAACGCACCGCACAGCGCCGCCTGGTGGCCCTGGTGAACGCGCGACCAGTGTGCGCACCCGTGGCCCAAGCGCAGCGTCCGGTGGCGCAGGCGGCGTTTTGCATCGACGTCCGCTCCGAAGTGTTTCGCCGTCACCTCGAGGCCTGCTCGCCCGGTATCGAAACGATCGGGTTTGCCGGATTTTTTGCCCTGTTCATCGATTATGTCCCGGCCGGACAACAACAGCCACGGGCGCAATACCCGGTGTTGCTCACCGCCACCCATCGCATCGTCGAAAGCATCGGCGATACGGCGGCGAATGCGCGCTTGCTCGCGCATCGGCGCCTGGTGCGCCACGTGCGCCGCGCCTGGTGGTGGTTCAAAATGGGCGCCATTTCCTGCTTCAGCTTCGTCGGCCCGATCGGGCTCGCGTATTTCCCCAAGCTGATCACCGATTCCTTTGGCCTGACCCGGCCCGTGCCGGACCCCGCGGGGGATGCCATGGGCGCGTTCGCCAGGGCCGAACGCAAACCGGTGCTGACGCCTGAGGATGATGGCGAACGCACGAGCGGCATGAGCCTCGCCGACCGGATCGCCAGCGCCGAGACGGCGCTGCGGGCGATGTTCCTGACCGGGAATTTCGCCAGGCTGGTGCTGATCGTCGGCCATGGCGCGACCACCGTGAACAATCCGCACGCAACGGGCCTGGATTGCGGCGCCTGCGGCGGCCACACCGGCGAGGCCAATGCCCGGGTTGCCGCCGCCATCTTCAATGATCCGGCGGTGCGCGTGGGGCTTGCCGAGCGCGGCATAGCCATACCGGACGATACGCTGTTCCTGGCCTGCCTGCACGATACCACGCTGGATCAAGTCACGATTTTCAATCGGGACGAAGCGCGCGCACGCCATCCGGACGCTTTGGCCACGCTGGAGCGCGACCTGGCCGAGGCAGGACGGCTGACCCGGGCCGAACGGGCGCGGCGCCTGCCGGGTGCTACGGGTCCGCGGGCAGACGCCGCGGTCATGGCGCGCAGCCGGGACTGGGCCGAGTTGCGGCCGGAATGGGGGCTGGCCGGCTGCGCCACCTTCATCGTCGCGCCGCGCAAGTTCAGCACCGGGCTCGACCTGGGCGGGCGGGCTTTCCTGCATTCCTATGACTGGAAACAAGACGAGAATTTTTCGGTGCTCGAGCTGATCATGACCGCGCCGATGGTGGTGGCAAGCTGGATCAGCCTGCAATATTACGCCTCGATGGTGGATAACCGCGTGTTCGGCGCCGGCAACAAGGTGTTGCACAACGTGGTCGGCAAAATTGGCGTGCTCGAAGGCAATGGCGGGGATCTGCGGGTCGGGCTGCCGATGCAATCCTTGCATGATGGGGTGGCTTATCAACACGAACCCCTGCGGCTTACGGTCGTGATTGCGGCACCGGTCGTGGCGATGAACGACGTGCTGGCGCGGCATGGCCTGGTGCGCGCGCTGTGCGATAATGGCTGGGTGCAGTTGCTGGCGATGGACGATTCCGGGTGCATCACGCAGCGTTATCTGCGTGCCCTCGCCTGGGAAAAGCTGGACCGGGTCGCCGCCGGGTCGCCTCACCCGAAGGTGTGAATCCGCGCGACGAACTGATGGTTGGAGCGGTTTCGGCCGTGCTGTAACCGCTCCAGCATCATTGCGCCAATGCAGCCGCCTGGCTGATCGGCGCCTCACCTGAATTCAGCCTGGGTCCGTTTGTGCGGCAAAGCCCTGCGTGAACGTGCCCGCACCCTGATCGGCCTTTCCCCCTGATTTTCACGACGCGCCCGAAGCGGCCGCATGATGGCCGGCCTCATGATTTTTGATTCAAATCAAAGTCGGAATGACTTTTCTTGGGCAAATTAGAGGGTGCA
>DAIDIQ010000084.1 GCA_027459285.1 Acetobacteraceae bacterium | reverse complement strand
AATGTAACAAATCGGCGGGGCGCGCTTCCCGGAGGCGCAAAGCCGATGCGGTGGCTTTTTTGTCGAACCCTGGACGACCGATATTTTGCCCAGACAGCAAAAACACAACCCACCCGAACCCGGGGGCAGGCGACCCACGGAGTAAGCCGCAAACGCGAACGACACGCAACCGTCAAGTCCGTGATCCGGTGAAATATCATCGAATTGACGCATGGGTCGCGGCCAAGGGTTGAGGCACACGCGGGCAAGACCCGCGCGATGCGGAGTGCTGGGCCTTGGCTTTCGCAGTTGCGGCGTATGGCCCAGACGGATCAAGCTCTCTCCGTTCCGCGTCGTTCCGCCGCGGGAGAGTGCGTTGCCGGCCAGCGATCTTCCTCCGCGGGCCCGACACGCCGCCGAAGGCGCAACCGGCCCCCGGAAACGCTCAGGCACCCGAACCGTGGTGGAACGCGGACCTCTGGAAAGCCGGCGCGCCCTGCGCCGCACCGACGGAGTAACGGGCAGGCCAGGTGCCGCGCCCGGAATCTCTCAGGTTCCGTGACAGAGGGGGGTCTGATTGCCACGGCATGAAGCCGCGGCCGGACGACCTGTGGCGGAGCGTGTGGATGACAACGACACTGACGGCCGAACCGGTGGCCAGCCTGCGTGAAACGCCGCTGACGGCGTTGCACCGCGCGTCCGGCGCAAGGCTGGTCGCGTTCGCCGGCTATGCCATGCCGGTTCACTATGACGGCACCGGCATCGTCGCCGAGCATCTGGCCTGCCGCACCAGCGCCGCCTTGTTCGACGTCTCGCACATGGGCCAGGCCTGGGTCACGGGCGCCGGCGCCGCCGCCTTCCTGGAAACCTGCCTGACCGCCGATATCCTGGGCCTCGCTCCCGGCCGGCAGCGCTACGCGCTGCTGACCAACGCCAACGGCGGCATCGAGGATGACCTCATGGTCGGCTGCCTGGCACCCGACCGGTTTCTGCTGGTGGTGAACGCCGCCCGCAAGCACGCCGATTTCGCGCGCCTGGCCGCGGCGCGCCCGCCGGGCATTTCCGTCCAACCGGTTCCGTATCGGGCCCTGCTGGCCCTGCAAGGCCCGTGGGCGTCGCTCATTCTGCCGGAAGCGGCGCATCTGCGCTTCATGGATGTGGCGGAAATTGCCGTGGGCGGGGCGCGCTGCGTCATCAGCCGCTCCGGCTATACCGGCGAGGACGGGTTCGAAATCGGCTGCGACGCCAGCGCGGCCGAGCCCCTGGCCCGGCAAATTCTGGCACGCACGCTGCCAGATGGCGGCCACGTGACGCTGGCCGGTCTTGGCGCGCGCGATACGCTGCGCCTGGAAGCCGGGCTTTGTCTGTATGGCGCCGATATCGGGCCGGACACCGATCCGGCAATGGCCGGCCTCAGCTTCGCCGTCGGCAAACGGCGACGTCGTGACGGCGGGTTTCCCGGTGCTGCGATCATTGCCCACGCCTTGGCCGGGCGGCCGGCGCGGCGGCGCGTCGGCCTTCGCCCCGAAGGGCGCGCGCCGGTGCGGGCGGGGGCGGCCATACACGACGAAGCCGGGCAGGTGGTGGGCACCATCACCTCCGGCGGGTTCGGCCCCTCGGTGAACGGCCCCGTCGCCATGGGCTACGTGCCGTCGGAATTAGCGGCGCCGGGAACGGCGCTGGGGCTTGATCTGCGCGGCCGCCTCGTGCCGGCGCGGGTCTGCGCGCTGCCGTTCGTGCCGCACCGCTATGTCGCCTGACGTGCCGGAAAATCCTTAGTTTCACGGAGAATACCATGACCGAGACGCGTTATACCCGGGACCATGAATGGGTCCGGCTGGAGGATGGGGTGGCAACGATCGGCATTACCGCCCACGCGGCGACCCAGTTGGGCGATATCGTCTTCGTCGAACTGCCCGAGCCGGGGCGGGAAGTCGCGGCCAACGCGGCCTGCGCGGTGGTCGAATCGGTCAAGGCGGCGTCGGACATTTTTGCGCCCATGACCGGCCGCATCGCCGAGGTCAATCAGGCGGTGGTCGCGGATCCGGCCATCATCGGCCAGGCGGCCATGACCGATGGCTGGTTGTTCCGGCTCACGGTCAGCGATGCGTCGGAATTTCATGCCCTGATGGAAAAATCCGCCTACGACGCCATGCTGGAGGCGGCATGATGCGCGGGCAGGAAGCAGGGCTGGCGCGGCTCGACGCGTTGGCGGCGATGGATGGCTTCCCCCGCCGGCATATCGGGCCGGATGACGCCGATCTGGCGGTGATGCTGCGGCGGATGGGCGTCGATACGCTCGATACGTTGATCGCCGAGACGGTACCGGCGGCAATCCGCACCCCGACACCGCCCGACCTGCCGCCGCCGCTGGACGAAGCCGGCTGCCTGCGTGACATGCGAGCGCTCGCGGCGAAAAACCGCGTGCTCAGATCGCTGATCGGGGCGGGCTATCACGGCACCATCATGCCGCCGGTGCTACAGCGCAACGTGTTTGAAAACCCTGGCTGGTACACCGCCTATACGCCCTATCAGGCGGAAATTGCCCAGGGGCGGCTGGAAGCGCTGCTGAATTTCCAGACCATGATCTGTGACCTCACCGCCATGCCGATCGCCAACGCGTCCTTGCTCGATGAAGGCACCGCCGTGGCCGAGGCGGTGGCGCTGGCGCGCGCGGTGGCGCGCGGCAAATCCGACCATGTGGCGGTCGCGGCTGACCTGCACCCGCAAACGCTCGCGGTGCTGCGCACCCGGACCGAGGCGCTGGGGCTGCGCCTCGCGCGCGTGGCGCCGGGCGATGTGGCAACGCTTACCGCCAGCGGCGCGTTCGCCGTCGTGTTGCAATATCCCGGCAGCACGGGCGCGGTCAGGGATTTGCGGGCCGAAATCGAGGCGGCGCACGCCATGGGCGCGCTCGCGATCGTGGCGGCGGATCTGCTGGCGCTCACGGTATTGACCCCGCCCGGGGAAATGGGCGCGGACGTGGTGGTTGGCTCGGCGCAACGCTTCGGCGTGCCGATGGGCTTTGGCGGCCCGCACGCCGCTTATTTCGCGACCAGGGAGGCGTACAAGCGGGCCATGCCGGGGCGGTTGGTCGGGGTTTCGGTGGATCGGGCCGGCGCCCGGGCGCTGCGCCTTGCGTTGCAAACCCGTGAGCAACATATCAGACGCGAAAAGGCCACCTCGAACATTTGCACGGCACAGGTATTACTCGCGGTGCTGGCCGGGTTCTACGCGGTCTGGCACGGGCCGGACGGTTTGCGGCGCATCGGCCAACGGGTGGCGCTGATGGCGCAACTATTCGCGGAAGCGGTTGCGCGGGCGGGCCTTGGTTTGCGCCAGACAGCGTTTTTTGATACAGTCGCCTTTGATTGCGCGGACCTGGCGGCGGCGGATGCGCTGCTGGCACGGGCCGAGGCGGCCGGTTTCAATCTCCGCCGCCTGGACGGCGCCGGCCTCGCGGTCGCGTTCGACGAGACGGTGACCCGGCATGAGCTGAATGCCCTGTGCGCGCTGCCCGGACCGGCGCTTGCCGAATTCGGCGATGCGCTCGGCCTGCCGGAATCGCTGCGCCGGCGCAGCGATTTTCTGCGCCAGCCGGTGTTCAACAGCTACCATGCCGAGCATGCCATGCTGCGCTATCTGAAACAGCTCGAGGGGCGTGATCTGGCGCTGGACCGCGGCATGATACCGCTGGGCAGTTGCACCATGAAATTGAACGCGGCGGTGGAGATGATGCCGCTTTCCTGGCCGGAATTCGCCGATCTGCACCCGTTCGCGCCGGCGGCGCAGACCCGGGGTTATCGGGAATTGATCGAGCGCTTGTGCGGCTATCTGGCCGCCATTACCGGCATGGACGCGGTTTGCGTGCAGCCGAATGCCGGCTCACAGGGGGAATTTGCCGGATTATTGGCGATCCGCGCCTATCATGCCGCCCGCGGCGAGGGCGCGCGCGATGTCTGCCTGATACCCGCCAGCGCGCATGGCACCAACCCGGCCAGCGCCACCATGGCCGGCCTGCGCGTGGTGGTGGTGGCCTGTGATCGGGGCGGGAATATCGACCTCGCCGATCTCGAGGCGAAGATCGCGCTGCACGGGCCGCAACTCGCCGCGATGATGCTGACCTATCCATCGACCCATGGTGTGTTCGAGGCGGGTGTGCGCGACATGATCGAGGCGGTGCACGCCGCCGGCGGCCAGGTTTACATGGATGGCGCGAATTTGAACGCGCAGCTTGGCCTGACCAGCCCGGGCGCGATCGGTGCCGATGTGTGCCATTTGAATCTGCACAAAACATTCTGCATTCCGCATGGCGGCGGCGGCCCGGGGGTCGGCCCGATCGCGGTGGCGGCGCATCTGGCGCCGTTTCTGCCCAACCATCCGCTGTGTGCCGAGGCCGGGCCCGCTTCCGGGGTGGGCGCGATCAGCGCCGCCCCCTTTGGCAGCGCGCTGATATTGCCGATTGCGTATGCGTATATCCGGCTGATGGGGGCGGCGGGGCTGAAACGCGCGACTGAAATGGCGATCGTCAATGCCAACTACATCGCCGAGCGGTTGCGGCCCTATTATGGGGTGCTGTACGCCGGCACGTCGGGGCGGGTGGCGCATGAATGTATTCTGGACTGCCGGCATTTCGCCGAAAAGGGTGTTCAGGTCGAGGATATTGCCAAGCGCCTGCAGGATTACGGGTTTCATGCCCCCACCATGTCGTGGCCGGTGCCGGGGACGCTGATGGTCGAGCCGACCGAGAGCGAGACTCTCGCCGAGCTAGACCGGTTTTGCGCGGCGATGATTGCCATTGCCGAGGAAATCGACGCCATCCGCGACACGAACGATAACCCGCTGCGCAACGCGCCGCACACCATGGCGGACATCATGGCCGAACCCTGGACCCATCCGTATTCCCGCGCGCAGGCGGCGTTTCCGGTGCCGATGGCGGCGAAATACTGGCCGCCCGTGGGGCGGGTGGATAATGTTTATGGCGACCGCAACCTCTTTTGCACCTGCGCCGCGCCGGAAAACTACGCCGAGGCGGCGGATTGAACGACGGTGCCCCAGACCCTGCCATCGGCGCCGGCGCACCCGGCGAACTTCCGCCAACGGTCAAAATAGACTGACCGTTGGCGGCTTTCACCGAACCCGTTCCGGATCAGACTTTCATCTGTGACAGCGTATCGTAGGCGGCGGCAAGTTCGCTCTTGGCAACCGGGTTCTCCAGATAGGCCTGGCCAGGTGCCGCGATCACGGCGCGAATCGGTTCGAAAAACACGCCATCCAGCGAGGGTGGAACCATCGCGAAGGCATATTTATTGAACATGTCGTGGTGTATTTTCAGCATCCGGGGGCGGGTTTCGTCGAACACGATCTCACCCATGTCGGCGCCTATCGCCTGCCTGACGTGATCCAGCGGCAGCTTTTTCCGACTGCGCAGATAGGCTCGGCGTATGACAGCGCTCGGCTTATTGCCGGCAGCAATATAAATCCCGTTAAGTGCTCGAAGAATTTCAGTATCGACGAGTGACAGTGAAAGGTTCTGCGCACCCTCCGGCGGCGGCATGTCGAGCGTGATGCCCAGTTGGGTATTCAGGAAATGGGCCAGCACCTCCTCGTTCTTGTCACTGAGCACATTGAGTGAGACAAGCCGCAGCGCCGCCATGCCGAAGGCTTTGGTCCAACGCGTGAGGGAAAGGTCGAAATTGACCGCGCCGGTCTTGAACGGGGTGTCGGTTGCTTCCTGGAAACTGTCCGCGAGCGTGATATCCGACCCGTGTTTGACGCGCTCACCCCAGCGCGAGCGAATCATCTCCGACCAGCGGCGGCAATAATAGACAATATAAACGAGGTTATGGCCAATCAGGCGACGAAGCGTTTCAACACCCTGACGGCGCAGTGGCGCGAGATCCTCGGCCGATATCAGAATTGTATGCGCGTTGCCCTGGTTGAATTCGGCGAAGATCGGCTTGAGGGTTTCCTCGGCGTTCGGATCGGCCAGCATGCGCGGCAGATTGGCGTGTCCGGGTGCGCCGAAATTGGTGGGATAGAGGATGCCGCGTTCCGCGAGCCAGGGTGCGAGGGCGGTGAAATTGCTTTGCAAATAGGTGGTGGCCGTCTTGGGCGGGCCGATATGAATGATGTAACGGGGCATG
>DAIDIQ010000227.1 GCA_027459285.1 Acetobacteraceae bacterium | reverse complement strand
AGGATCGCGCGGAAATCATTCACGTTGGTTCGCGTCGGCCCCGTGATGACCGTATCGTTCAATTGATGGAAGAGGTCGGCGGACTGGTCGGCATCGAGCATTGCCCGGGCATCGAGCCCGCGCGCGGCGGCGCGGGCCAGGGTATCGGGGTGGATGATGGCGCCGGCCTGGGTGCCTGACCCGTCGATGCCGTCGGTATCGGCGGCGAGCGCATGGATGGTTGGCTGACCATCGAGGGCGAGCGCCAGGGAAAGCAGGAAGCTGGTATTGCGCCCGCCGCGGCCGGGCCGGGGGCCGAGTGTGACGCTGAGTTCGCCGCCCGAGAGCAGCACGCAGGGTGGCGCGAAGGGCTGGGCATGGATGGCCACCTGGCGGGCGATGCCGGCGAAGGCGGTGCCGACATGCCGTGCCTCACCCTCGATCGCGTCGCCCAGTCTGTGCGGGGTGATGCCGGCGGCGCGCGCGGCCCGGGCGGCGGCGGCGAGGGCGGTCGCGGCATTGGCGATGATGGCGTGGCGCGCGCGGGCGAGGCGTGGGTCGCCTGGCTTCACGGTCTCCGGCGTGCCATGGGCCAGGGCGTCGCGCATGGCGGCGGGGAGGGGAATGTGCCAGCGATCGGCCACCGCCAGCGCCTCGGCGCACTGTGTGGGGTCTGGCACGGTGGGGCCGCTGGCGATGGCGTGGGCGGCGTCGTTCGGCACATCGGACAGGATCAGGCTGAGTTGGCGCGAGGCCGGGCAGGCCAGCGCGAGCCGGCCGCCGGCGAGCGCCGAGACGTGGCGGCGCAGGCAGTTGATGGCATCGATCGGGGCGCCGCTGGCGAGCAGGGCGGCCTGCATGGCGGCGTAGGCCTCAGGGGTCATGCCGGGCAAAGGTTGGCCGAGCAGTGCCGAGCCACCGCCGGAGATGACGAAGAGGATTTGCGCATCCGGCGGTGCGGCGCTGGCGGCGGCCAGCAGGGCCTGGCCGGCCGCGCGGCTGGCGGCGTCTGGCATGGGGTGGCCGGCCTCGAGCACGCGGACGTGCCGGCACGGCATGCCGTGGCCGCGCGGGGTGACGACCAGGCCGGAGACCGGCGCGGGCCAGGCGGTTTCGACGGCGTGGGCCATGCTGGCGGCGGCTTTGCCGGCGCCGAGCACGATGAGGGGGCCGGGGTCGAGCATCGCCAGAAACGGCGGCAGGCAGCGCGCCGGGCTGGCCGCCTCGACCGCGGCGGCGAACAGGGCGCGGAGCAGGCTTTCGGGGTCTGTCATTGGCCGCCGCGGCGGCGGAAAATGCTGGTGACGCGGAAGCGGTGATTGGTGGATTTCACCATGCCGATAACCGCCTCGATATGCCATTGGTCACGACGGTACATGGGCAGAACCTGATCGAGCCAGACCACGCGGGCGCCGGGGCGCAGGCCGCCCGCGAGGGCGCGCATGACGACGTTGCGTTTCACCATGGTGGTTTGATAGCGCTCGGCATCCTCGACGCTGTAGGGCGGGTCGCACAGGACGAGATCATAGTCGTGCAGCGGCACGGCGGCGAGGTCATGCGCGTCGGCGAGGTAGGTGGGGGCCATGGCGGGGTTGCAGTCCACCGTGTCGCCGGGCATGGCGGAGAGATCGACCTTGCCGGAAAAGACGTGCAGCACGCGCCGCCGGTCTGGGAACAAGGCGGCGATGCGACGCAGATAGCCCGCCGGGTAGCCGCCGTAATAGCCGGATTTGACCCGATAATCATTGCCCATGATCCAGGTGCCGACCACGCGCCCGTCGCCCGCGATGAACAGGGAGCGGGGAAAGCCGGTGGCGCGGGCGTAATGGGTGATGCGGTCTTCCCAGTCCAATTCGGTCTCTCCGTGGTGGCGGAAATGCTTACATGAAGTCCGGCGAGCTTTTATGGAGAAAGTCCGGCACCGGCCCGCGAGCTTACTTGAAGTCCGGCACCGGCCCGCACCCCCACCCGGCCACCCATGGCAGTGTACGCTCGTGGGTGGCCGGGTGGGGGTGCGGGCCGGTGCCGGACTTCAAGTAAGCACGCGGGCCGGTGCGGGACTTGATCCAGCATCTGCGGGTGCCGGCTTAATCCCATCGCGCCCTGGCGGCGCCGTTCACTCACGGGAGACATCTCACCCATGGCGCTTCGCATCGAGGACTATGCCCTGATCGGTGACCGGCAGACAGCGGCCCTGGTCGGCCGGAACGGGTCGATCGATTGGCTGTGCCTGCCGCGCTTCGACTCCGAGGCCTGCTTCGCCGCCCTGCTCGGCACCGACCATAACGGCTATTGGCGCATCGCCCCGGTCGAGGCCGTCACCGAAGTCACCCGCCGCTACCGCGACGATACGCTCGTGCTGGAAACCTGCATGCAAACCGCCTCGGGCCGGGTTCAACTGGTCGATGGCATGGTGCCCCACCCGCATGAAACCACCCGCATGGTCCGCCGGGTCGAAGGGCTCGACGGCACCGTGACCATGCGCCTCAGGGTCAGCTTCCGGTTCGGCTTCGGCAAAATCGTGCCCTGGGTCCGCCACCTGCCAGAAGGGCACGGCCCGGATCGGCACGGCATCATCGCGGTCGCCGGCGCCGACATGGTGGTTCTCTGGTCCGACGTGCCCCTGATCGGTGAGGATCACAGCACCCTCGCCGAGTTCACCGTGACAGCCGGCCAATCGGTCTGCTTCGCGCTCGAATGGCTGCCCTCGCACCGGCGGGTGCCGAAAGCCTTCGACATGGCCGAAAGCCTGCGCCGCGCCGAGCATTGGTGGCAGCATTGGGTTTCCCATGTCCCCGTGCCGGATCGCTGGGCCGATATCGTCAAACGCTCGCTCATCACGCTCAAGGCGCTCAGCCACTGGGAAACCGGCGGCATCGTCGCCGCCGCCACCACATCCCTGCCCGAACAACTGGGTGGCGGCCGCAACTGGGATTACCGATATTGCTGGATCAGGGATGCGTGCTTCACCCTGCAAGCCCTGCTCGGCGCGGGCCACCGCCAGGAAGCCCAGGCCTGGCGCCACTGGCTCGACCGGGCCATCGCCGGCAGCGGCCAGGACGTGCAAATCATGTACGGCATCGCCGGTGAGCGGCGCCTCGTCGAATGGGAGGTCGACTGGCTTGCCGGCTATGCGGGCTCGCGGCCGGTGCGGGTCGGCAACGCCGCGGCCGATCAGCGTCAGCTCGATATTTTCGGTGAGTTGATGGACGCGATGTACGACGGCCACAAGGGTGGTGTTAAACACGACGAGAATAGCTGGCGCATTCATATCGAACTGCTCGACTATCTCGAAACCATCTGGGCCGAGCCGGATGACGGAATCTGGGAGGTGCGTGGCGGCCGCCGCCACTTCGTGCACTCCAAGGTCATGGCCTGGGTCGCCTTCGACCGGGCGGTGCGCATGGTCGAGGAATTCGGCAATGACGGGCCGGTCGCCCGCTGGCGCGACATCCGCGCCGCCATTCACGCCCAGGTATGCGCCAAGGGGTTCGACCCGCGCCTGAACAGCTTCGTGCAATATTATGGCGCGACCGTGCTCGATGCCTCGCTGCTGCTGCTGCCAATCGTCGGCTTCCTGCCGCCAGACGATCCGCGCATCGCCGGCACTCTCGCCGCGATCGAGCGGCAATTACTGGTGGATGGCTTCGTCAGGCGCTACGACCCCAGCCACGGCACCGACGGCCTGGCCGGCACCGAGGGTGTTTTCCTGGCCTGCAGCTTCTGGCTGGTGGATAATTACGTCCTGCTCGGCCGCCTGGCCGAGGCGACTTCCTTGTTCGAGCGCCTGCTGGCGCTCGCCAACGATGTCGGTCTGTTCAGCGAGGAATATGATGTCGGCCGGGCCCGCCAGGTCGGCAATTTTCCCCAGGCCTTCACCCATGTCGCCCTGGTCAACAGCGCTTTGCGCCTCAGCGCCGCCGGCACAACCCTGTCCGCGCGGGACCGGGGCGGATCGCCCTGAGACGGACTGACCCGACGCGGCAGATCGATCCGACGAACCCTGCCGGGCGCAACCCTCGGTCAGACTATGGTCGTGTCTCGGTTTGAAAAAGAATGTCCGGCACCGGCCCGCACCCCCACATGCTTTGTCTCAAGTCCGGCACCGGCCCGCACCCCCACCCGGCCACCCACGAGCGTACACTGCCATGGGTGGCCGGGTGGGGGTGCGG
>DAIDIQ010000269.1 GCA_027459285.1 Acetobacteraceae bacterium | reverse complement strand
CGCGCCGCCTGGCCGCGGGCTGAGGTCAATTCCGGGTCCTGCGTCAGCAAAGTCTGTGCGTCGCGGTGCGCGATCTCGATCAGCCGCTGTTGCTGTTCGGGGTGCGCCAGCCGGTAACTTGCCGGGCCGGATTGCTGGGTGCCCAACACCTCGCCCGGGCCGCGCAGCCGGAAATCCTCGTCGGCGATCACGAACCCGTCATCGGTGTCGCGCAGCAGGCTGAGGCGCGCGCGCGCCGCCTCGGGAATTCTGTCGTCGTGCAGCAGCAGGCAGAAGCTCGGTGCCGTGCCGCGCCCCACCCGGCCGCGCAACTGGTGCAGTTGCGCGAGCCCGAAGCGTTCGGCGTGGTCGATCACCATCACGTTCGCCTCCGGCACATCGACGCCGACCTCCACCACGGTGGTCGCCACCAGCAGCGGCGCGCGGCCCGAGGCGAAGGCCGCGAGCCGGGCCTCGCGTTCGGCCGTGTCCTGGCGTCCGTGCACCAGCCCCACGCGGGCGCCGAAGCGCGCGCGAAACAGCGCGAACCGCGCCTCGGCCGCCGCGAGGTCGGTCGTCTCGCTGTCGCTGACCAGGGGGCACACCCAGTAGATCCGTCCCCCGGCATCGAGTGCCCGGCCGATCGCCGCGATCACGTCGGGCAGGCTTGCCTCGGCATGCAGCGTGGTGCGGATGCTGGCCCGGCCGGCCGGGCGGCCGGACAGGCGGCTCACGTCCATCTCGCCCCAATGGGTCAGCAGCAGGGTGCGGGGAATTGGCGTCGCGGTCATCACCAGCACGTCGGTCAGGGCGCCCTTGCCGGCCAGCAACAGGCGCTGATCGACGCCGAAGCGGTGCTGCTCGTCGATCACCGCCAAGGCCAGGTCACGGAACGCGACCCCCGCCTGAAACAGCGCGTGCGTGCCGACAACCAGCCGCAGGCGGCCGCTCTCCAGCCCATGCAGAACCCGCGCCCGGTCCTGTCCCTTGACCGAGCCGCTGAGCAGTTCCGTCTCGATCGGCGCGAATTTGCGGAAGCTGCGCCAATGCTGGCGGGCCAGCGTGTCGGTGGGGGCCATCAGCGCCGCCTGATAGCCGGCTTCCGCCACATGCAGCATCGCCAGCATGGCAACCAGTGTCTTGCCCGCGCCGACATCGCCTTGCAGCAGGCGCAACATGCGGCGCGGCGCCGCGATATCGGCCACGATCTCCGACAGCACCCGCGCCTGTGAAGGCGTCAGATCATGGCCGAAGCGGGCCAGCGCCTGGCGGGCCAGGTCGCCCTCGGCGGTGATTGGCCGCCCGCCCTGGTCGCGCCGCCGCTGGTGCACCAGCCCATAGGCAAGCTGCCGCGCGAAGGCCTCGTCATAGGCGAGGCGCAGGGCCGGCGCGGCGCCGGGCGGCGCGCTTGGCGCGTGCAGGGCGCGCAACGCCTCGGCAAAGCCGGGCCACCCCTCGCGCCGGCGCAAGGCGGGGTCCAACCATTCCGGCAGGTCCGGCAGCCGCGCCAGCGCCAGCGCCATGGCGCGGCGCACATGCCAGGCGCCCAGCCCCGCGGTCAGCCGCCATACCGGCTCGAATTCCGGCAATTCCCCCGCCTTTTCCACCGGCAGAACATGGTCGGGATGCGCGAAATTCAGCCGCCCGGCGAATACCCCGCATTTGCCGGACACCAGGACGGCCGCGCCCACGGGCAGCCGGCCGAGCGTGCTGGGGGTTTGCCCGGGCCGGGCGAACAGGGAAATCTCGGCAAAGCCCGATGCATCGCCGATAATGACCCGGAATGGCTGGCGCGGGGTCGCTGGCGGCTCGTGGCGAATGACGCGGACGGCCACCGTCACGATCGTGCCGGGCAGCGCCGCGGCCAGGGCGGGGATCGGACGGCGGTCGATTGGCGGCTGGTCGGGCAGATGGAACAACAGATCGATCAGCCGGCTGCCCTGCACCAGCCGCGCGAAGCGCTCGGCCAGCGCCGGGCCAATGCCGGGCAGGCTGGTCAGTGGGGCCAGCAGCGCGCCCAGGGGGTCGGGGGTCGTGGCCGGGTCGGCCATGGGGTCGGATCATCCTGTTGCCACGCGCGCCTTGGCGCGTTTCAGCCGATTATGGCACTGACCTGCTGGAGCGCGCGGCGCAAGGCAACGACCAGCAGCAATTCGGTCATTTGCGGGCGGGTGAAATAGGCCTCGAGCCGGTGCAGCAGCGCGACGCGTTGCCCCTGATCGGCCGTGACGAAGTCAAGCACCAGGGCCTCCACCGGGTCGGGCGGCGTGCTGGTGGCAGCCTTTGGCGGGCAGGCGGCCAGATCGCGATAGCGCCGCGGCAACTGGTCCGCCTGGTCGAGATCGAGCCGCAAACCCAGTATGTGCCGCAACGCCGCCGGCACCGGTTCCAACAGGCGCACGGTCTCGGCCTCGTCGGGGTGGGCGGCCAGGAAGCGCTCGCGCAGGCGGGCCAGGTCGGCGGGCAGGCGCGTCGCGGCGGCAGAGGGAGCGGGCGGGTCGGGTTCGGCCATGAGAGCGGCATTGAACGTCAGACGTCACACTCTGTCACGCCCTGTCGCGCGCCAGTAGCATGACGCGCGAAAAGGTGCCCGGGCGGCGTGGCCGCGCGCTCGTGAATTTCCTTGTTTTACAATGACAAGGCGCCGTGTCGGGCGGGTTGGCGGCCGGATGCGGCATGCGGGTGGAATTTCGCGCGATTGAAACGAAATCACGCGTTCGTGACAAATTGCCGCCATGATTCAAGTATTTGCCTGCGTTGTGGGCACACCGACTGTGGCCTTGTCGCCACGAAGTGGCTAAAACACCGGTTGACCGGTGGCAAAAGAGGGTGTGGATGGTAATTAACGGCGTGGACGAAAGCGCTCGTGGTCCCACGGTTGCGGCGTGCTGATCCAGTTGAGGAGAAGAAAATGAAGCTAAGGATCGCCCTTGTATCGGCGACGGTTCTGGCCCTGCCGCTTGTGGCGCGGGCGCAGCCGATCACCGGCCTTTATGTCGGCGGTGGCGCCGGGTTCAACATCCAGCAGAGCCAGTTCGAGCGGCCGTCCTCCGCGCTGGGCACCCCGGGCTACAAAACCAATTTCGATATCGGCGGCACCGGTGTCGTCAGCCTCGGTTACGGGCTTGGCGACGGGTTCCGGGTCGAGATCGAGGGGAATTACCGCTACGACCATGTCAACCGCTTCTCGGGCGGCCCCGTGCCGGTGACCGAGGCGACGGGCGCCTATCAGGCCCAATACGGCGTCATGGGCAATGTGTTGTATGATTTCCCGATCGGCGCGATCGTCTACCCCTATGTCGGTATCGGCGCCGGCTATGAGTGGACCAAGCTGAACAACTACCAGGTGACCGCGAATGACGGGTCGTCCTTCACCCGGTCGAACGACACCGAGGGCAATTTCGCCTATCAGGCCATCGTCGGCGTCGCCTATCCGGTCCAGGCCATGCCGGGCCTGTCGCTGACCGCCGAATATCGTTTCATGGGCGTATTGACGCCGACCGCCTATCACGCCACCAGCGTCTCGGCGCTGCCCGGCGGCGGCGAGCAGGTTGGGCACGGCAACTGGGACATCATCAACAACTATAACCACTCGTTGATGGTCGGCCTGCGTTATGCGTTCGGCGTCACCCCGCCGCCGCCGCCGCCCCCGCCGGCCCCGGCGCCCGCCGCCGTTCCGGCCCCGGCGCCTGCCCGCACCTATCTGGTGTTCTTCGACTGGGATAAGTCGGACCTCACCAATCGCGCGCGGGACATCATCAAGGAAGCGGCTGACGCCTCGACCCATGTCCAGACCACGACGATCGAGGTCAATGGCTACACCGACCTTTCCGGCACGGCAAAATACAATATGGGCCTCTCGATCCGCCGCGCTGACGCGGTCAAGGCCGAGCTGATCCGTGACGGCGTGCCCGAGAACGAGATCGAAGCGCAGGGCTTCGGTGAAACCCACCCGCTGGTGCCAACCGCCAACGGCGTGCGTGAGCCGCAGAACCGTCGCGTCGAGATCATCCTGAAGTAAGCCAGACCCGCACGGTCTGAGTGAACGAGCCGGCCGGAGCAATCCGGCCGGCTTTTTCGTGCGCATGGGAATCTTTATTTAGCGCGCCGCCGCCCGCCAACCCGGCGCGCGTGGTTTGGCGCGCCGCCGCCCACCAACCCGGCGGGCGTGACGTTTGGCGCGCCGCCGCCCACCAACCCGGCGCGCGTGATGTTTGGCGCGCCGCCGCCCGCCAACCCGGCGCGCGTGACGCTTGGCGCGCCGCCGCCCGCCAACCCGGCGCGGGTGGCCAGACGGTCATGCGCTTTGCAAGCGTTAAGTGGGAACGGCCGCTGGTGTCAGTCCGATACCGGCTTCCAGCGGCGCAACCGCAGCGCGTTCAGCACCACCGACACCGAGCTTGCCGCCATCGCCATGCCCGCGAGGCCCGGGTTCAGCCGCCCGGCCATGGCCAGCGGTATGGCGATGACGTTGTAAAGAAAGGCAAAGCCCAGCCCCGCGCGCATGACGGCATAGGTTTGCCGGGCCAGCGAAATCGCGTCCGCCACCAGGCGTGGATCGTCGCGCATCAGCGTCAGCCCCGCGCTCGCCGCGGCAATGGCGGTGCCGCCGCCCATGGCAATGCCCAGATCCGCATCGGCCAGCGCCGGCGCGTCATTGATGCCGTCGCCCACCATCGCAACCGGGCCCGCCGCCCGCAGCGCCGCCAGCGCCGCCCGCTTATCGGCGGGCAGCAGGCCGCCTTGCGCTTGCGTGACATCGAGCGCGCCGGCCAGCGCATCCACCGCGGCCTGGGTATCGCCGCTCAAAATCACGCAGCGCAGGCCCAGCGCCCGCAACCGCCCGATCGCCGCGCGGGCCTCGGGGCGGGCCGCGTCGCCAAAGCGAAACCGGCCGAGCAGCCGTGGCGCCGGGCTCAACTCGGCCAGATAGGAAACGGTGCCCGCAACCCCGTCCTCGGGGTTCAGCCCGTGCCGCGCCATCAGCGCCGTGTTGCCCATGGCAAGCCGCCGTCCCGCCACCACGCCTTCAACCCCCATGCCGGGCAGGGCGCGAAAATCCTCCACGGCCGGCGCGTCCTTCATGGTCATGGCGCGGGCCAGCGCGTGTTCGCTGCCCGATTGCAGCCCGGCGGCCAGACGCCGCAACGCGGGTTCGGGCATGTCGGCGAGCGGGATAACGGCAAGCAGCCGATACTGTCCGTCGCTCAGCGTGCCGGTTTTGTCGAAGGCCACCAGCTTGATTGTGTGCGCGCGCTCCAGCGCCTCGGCATCGCGCACCAGAATGCCGGCGCGCGCCGCCTGGCCCACCCCCACCAACACCGCCATGGGGGTGGCCAGCCCAAGCGCGCACGGACAGGCAATGACCAGCACCGCCACGCCCACCATGGCGGCCTGCGCCACCCCGAGCCCAGCGGCCCACCAGCCGAGAAAACTCAGCGTCGCGAGCCCGAGCACGGCCGGCACGAACCAGGCGGCCACCCGGTCGGCCAGGCGCTGCATGCGCGGCTTGGCATTCTGCGCCGACGCCACCTGATGCTCGATCCGCTTCAGCAGCGTGGTCTCACCCACGGCCGTGATCTCGACCAACAGCCGCCCATCCAGGTTCATGGTGCCGGCGGCCACCGTATCGCCCGGCTGCTTTGCCTGCGGCATGGCCTCGCCGGTCAGCAGGGCGGCGTCCACCGCGCTGGCGCCGTCGCGCACCACACCATCGGCGGCAATCCGCTCACCCGGCCTGACCACCAGCATCTCGCCCAATCGGGCCTCGGCCAGCGGCACTGAAACCTCGCCGCCGGCGCGCAGCAGCGTCAGCGTCTCCGGCTGCAGCGCCGCCAGCGCGCCCAGTGCGGCCGCAGCCTTGCCGCGGGCCGAGCTTTCCAGCGCCTTGCCCAGAAGCACGAACGCCACGATCACGGCGGCGGAGTCGAAGTATAGCGTCGGCGGATGCAGGGGCGCGACCAGCAGGCGGCCGAGCGACAGGCAGAATGCCGTGCCGGCGCCGATCGCGACCAGCGAATCCATGCTCGCGTTGCGTTGTTGGATATCGTGCCACGCGCCACGAAAAAACTGCGCGCCGAACACCAGCACCACCAGGCCGGCCAGCACCGCCTGGAGTGCTGGCGGCGGCATCAGGCGCGGCGCGAGCATGCCGGGCAGCAGGGGCACACTCAGCGCCAGGGCCGCCGCCGCCTGCCACCAGCGCGCCGGCGCCACACTCGGCCGGGCATGGTCCGGCAGGCTCGCGCCATACCCGGCGCGCTGGATCGCGCCCATCAGGTCGATCGCCGAGGCAATGCCGCGCACCCGCACCCGGCCGGTGGCGAAATTGACGCTGGCCGCCGCCGTGCCCGGCACGGCAAGCAGCGCCCGCTCCACCCGCCGCACACAGGACGCGCAACTCATGCCCGTCACATCGAGATCGATCAGCCCGGCTTCGGCCTGTGACATGCCATGCCCCTCCGTGGCTTTCACAAGGCTATGCGCTGGTCCAGTATCAACCGCGATCGGGTCGTCGAAGGGGATAAGGTGCCATGCTCACACTGACCGTTAAAGGAATGGACTGCCAGCATTGCGTGGAAACCGTCACGCGCGCGGCCAGCGCCGTGCCTGGCGCCGGCGCCGTGGCGGTCGATCTCGCGCAGGGCACGGTCAGCGTTGCCGGCACCCCCGACGAGGCCGCGCTCCGCGCCGCGATCGAACGCGCCGGCTACGACGTCGCCTGACGAACACACTGTCCTGAACGGGAAGGAACCCAACTCCATGAGCCGAATTGCCCTGGTCACGGGTGGCACGCGCGGCATCGGCGCGGAAATCTCGCGCGCGCTGACGCGCGCCGGCCGCACCGTCATCGCGAGCTTCGCCCATAACAGCCGCGCCGCCGATGATTTCGCCCGGGCTGAAAGCATCCATACCATCCAGTTCGACGCCGCCGATTACGCGCAATGCGAAAGCGCCATCGCCCGCATCACCGAGGATTTCGGTCCGATCGACATTCTCGTCAACAATGCCGGCATCACGCGTGACCGGGTGATGGCGAAAATGACGCGCGACATGTGGGATGCCGTCATCGATACCAATCTCGGGTCCTGCTTCAATCTGTGCCGCCTGACCTTCGAGGCGATGCGCGCGCGCAAATTCGGCCGCATCGTCAATATCGGCAGCATCAACGGCCAGGCCGGCCAGTACGGTCAGGTGAATTACGCCGCCGCGAAATCCGGCATCCATGGCTTCACCAAGGCGCTGGCCCAGGAAGGCGCCAAATTCAACATCACCGTCAATGCCATCGCGCCTGGCTATGTCGATACGGACATGGTGCGTGCCGTGCCGCCGGACGTGCTCGAGAAAATCATCGCCAAAATCCCGGTCGGCCGGCTCGGCCGCGCCGAGGATATCGCGCGCGGCGTGGTGTTCCTGACGGCCGATGAGTCCGAATTCATCACCGGCAGCACCTTGTCCATCAATGGCGGCCAGCACATGTATTGAGCGATCGGGCCGCGGCAACCGCGCGGCCCCGCGCATCATCGGGCTTTCGGCGTCACGACTGACCATTATCGTCGTCGGCATATGCAGTGTCGTGTCCAGCTCGCAACGAAAAGGCGATGCCCATGGCGGACGCACAGGCGCATTACGACGTGATCGTCATCGGCAGCGGGCCGGGTGGCGCGTCGCTCGCCCATCGCCTGGCGCCGTCCGGCAAGAAAATTCTCATCCTCGAACGCGGTGGGTATCTGCCCCGCAGCGAGGCGAACTGGGACCCGCGCGCCGTCTTCGTCGACGGCAGATACCAGGCCGATGAGACCTGGACCAATGCACGTGGCGATACGTTCAAGCCGGCACTGCATTATTATGTCGGCGGCAATTCGAAAGTCTACGGCGCCGCCCTGTTCCGTTTGCGTGAGCGTGATTTCGCGGAACTCGTGCATGACGGCGGCATCTCCCCCGCCTGGCCTGTCGGCTATGATGTGTTCGAGCCATATTACACCGAGGCGGAACGCCTGTTTCATGTGCATGGGCAACGCGGCGAAGACCCGCACGAGCCCTGGGCGAGCGGACCCTATGCACACCCGCCGGTGAGCCATGAACCGAAAATCGCCGAACTCGCGGCGGGCCTGCGGCGCATCGGCCTCGCACCGTTTCATCTGCCGCTCGGCATTCTGCTCGACGAGCGGCACGGCCTGCCCACACCCACCAGCACCTGCATGCGATGCAGTTTTTTCGACGGATTTCCCTGCCTGTTGAACGGCAAGGCGGACGCGCAGACCGTCTGCATCGACCCCATGCTGGCGACATACGGCAATGTCACCCTGCTGACCGGCGCCTATGTCACCCGCCTCGATACCGATAATTCCGGCCATCGGGTGGCCAGCGTGCAGGTCACGCGTGACGGTCAGCCGGAGGCATATTCGGCCGATATCGTCGTCGTCGCGTGCGGCGCGCTTTCCTCGGCGCTGCTGCTGCTGCGCTCGGCCAATGACGCGCACCCGAACGGGCTCGCCAACGGCTCGGGTCAGCTCGGCCGCAACTATATGCGGCATAACATGAGCGTGCTGATGGCGCTGATGCCGGACGTCAATGACACCGTGTTCCAGAAGACGCTCGCGATCAGTGATTTCTATTTCGGCGCCGAGGATTGGCCACATCCGCTCGGCCTGATCCAGATGTGCGCGAAGTCCCAGCCCGGTCAGATCAGGGGTGAGGCGCTTCCTTCCTGGGCGGAATTCCTGCCGGATTTCCCGTTCGAGATCATGGCCCGCCACGCCATGGATTTCTGGCTTCAGGCCGAGGATCTGCCGCACCCGGATAATCGGGTCTATTACCGCGACGGCAAGGTGCACCTCGATCTCGTGGCCACCAACGGCGCGGCGCTGCGACATTTGCAGCGCAAATTGCGGGAATCGCTCAACCGCGCCGGCCACCGGCATGTGCTGCTCGACCGCTCGCTCTATCTCGGCAAGAACATCCCCCTCGGCGGCACCGCGCACCAGGCGGGCACGGCGCGCTTCGGCACCGATCCCGAAAGCTCGGTGCTCGATACCACCTGCAAGGCGCACGAGATCGATAATCTCTATCTGGCGGACGCGAGCTTTTTTCCCGCGATCGGCGCGGTCAACCCCACCCTCACCATCATCGCCAACGCGCTGCGCGTCGCCGACCATATCCGGGCGCGGCTGGCATGAGCCTCGTCATTATCATCACGCTCATGGTCCGCTACGGGCTCGTCATGCTGTTTTTCCCGTTCAGCGCGCTCGATAAAATTCTCGGCTTTGCCGGGGCGGTGGCACAGGCACGGCAGGTTTTCACGAACCGCGCCGTCGCGACCGCGGTGCTGATGGCCGGGCTCGCGATCGAGCTCGTCATGTCTCTCGGGGTGGTGACAGGCATATCGGACCGCGCCTGCGCCCTGATCCTCGCGGGCTATTGCGCGCTCACCGCCATCCTGTTCAAGCGTTTCTGGACCAAGGGCGATTTTTTCGCCGCGGGCGACAGCCAGGGGCGCGCCCTGTTCTGGGATTTTCTCAAGAATCTCTCCCTCGGCGCGGGGTTTCTGCTGATCGTGGTCGGCACCAACGGCGCCGGTCTCAAGCCCTTTCTCGCCCATCCCCTCGCATCCAGTCACCCCTATGCCGGCACGAGGTCCGCATCATGAGCAATCCCGGCCCCAGGCCCGCGGTGCCCTATTGGCACCTCTATGTCGATGAGAACGGCGTCAGCCATCAATGCCGATGCCAGTTGACGAATTACGAACTCGCCCGCGTCGGCCCGGCCGATCCGCAATGGAACAACCACCAGCCGCGCGGGGAATCGCGCATCGTCTTCACCGTGCAGCCGGTCGGCTGGATCGGCGAATGGCACGAAAATCCCGCGCCGCAATGGATCGTGGTGCTGTCCGGGCGGTGGTTCATCGAAAGCATGGACGGCACGCGGATCGAGCAGGGACCGGGCGACTTCTCGTTCGGCGAGGACCAGGGTTGTGCCGAAATCGATGGCCGCAAGGGGCATCGTTCCGGCACGCTCGGTGAGGCGCCGGCGGTGCTGATGACGATACAGCTCGATGTCGATCCACGGCGTGTTCCCTGTCACATGCAATGAGCGTGATCATGGACAGCCTCGATATTCTCGATGATCGCTTCCGCGCCATGGTGCTGCCCAACGCGCCGCTGGAAACTCTCGGCGAGGGGTATGGGTGGCTGGAAGGTCCGGTGTGGTTCGCGGACCATGCGTGCCTTTATGTCAGTGACCTGCCGAACGACAGAATTCTGCGCTGGAGCGCGCATGCGGGTGTCTCGGTGTTCCGTGAGCCATCGGGCTTCGCCAACGGCCACGCGCGTGACCGGCAGGGGCGGCTGCTCGGCTGCTCGCACCAGCATCGCTGCATCACCCGCACCGAGCTCGACGGCTCGGTCAGCGTGCTGGTCGCGCATTTCGCCGGCAAGCGGCTCAATTCCCCGAACGACATCATCTGCAAATCCGACGGAACGATCTGGTTCACCGATCCGCCCTATGGCATCAACACCGATTACGAGGGCGGCAAGCAGCCGGCCGAATTGCCGCCGGCGCTCTACCGCTTCGACCCCGCCACCGCCACCCTGAGCCTGATGGCGGATGATTTCGACGGCCCGAACGGGCTCGCCTTCTCGCCGGACGAGAGAATTCTTTATGTCTCGGAATCCGGACGGCAGTTCGAGGCCAGGCCACGACGCCATATCCGCAAATTCGCGCTCGACCCGGATGGGCGGCTCTCGGGGGGCGAGGTGTTCCACACGGTCGAGCCCGGCTTCGCCGACGGGTTTCGCGTCGATGAGCAGGGCAATATCTGGTCGAGCGCGGCCGATGGCGTGCATTGCATCGCCCCGGACGGTACCCTGCTCGGCAAGATCCGCACACCCTCGCTGGTCGCCAACCTTGCCTTCGGCGGGCGCAACCGCTCGCGCCTGTTCCTGTGCGCGTCGCATCGTCTGCTGGCGATCTACACCAATGTGCGCGGCTGCGTGCGGCCATGACCACGCGGCTTAGCGCAATCACCGGGTTCGCGCTGACCACCGACATGCCGGAACGGCTGGTCCGGTTCTACAGCGCGATCGGCTTCGTGCCGGGGCCATCGGCCCCGATCCCGGCGCGGGAGCTGGAAAGTCTCGGCCTGAGCGGCCGCGGCACGCGCATCGTCCTGACGCTCGGCGATCAGCGCGTCGCGCTCGAGACGTTCGAGCCCCGGGGCCGCCCCTATCCCACCGGGGCGAACGCGGCCGATCTATGCTTTCAGCATCTCGCCCTCGTCACGCGCGATGCCGCGGCGACCTGGGCCCGGGTCCATGCCCAGGGGGCCAGGCCAATCTCGGTGGCGGGCGCGGTGACGCTGCCGGCGACGGCGGGTGGCGTGACGGCGGTCAAATTCCGTGATCCGGAAGGGCATCCGCTGGAATTGCTGCAATTCCCGGCGGCCGCGGGTGGCGTTGGCGGCGGCGATCGTCCCCTCCGGATCGACAAGCCCGCGATCCTGCGGATCGACAAGTCCGCGATCCTCCGGATCGACAAGTCCGCGATCCTGCGGATCGACCACTCCGCCATCAGCGTCGCGGATGTCGCCGCCAGCCGCCGTTTCTATGAGGCGCTCGGCCTCAGCGGCGACAGGCCGAGCGTGAACCATGGTCCGACCCAGGCCGCGCTCGATGGATTGGCCGGGGCGCGCGTCGATGTGCAGCCAATGCGCCCGCCGGCCGGGCCGCCGCATCTCGAACTGCTCTGCTATCGCCACCCGGTCGGGCGGCCCGCCGGCCCGGCCCGGGTCAACGACATCGTCGCCACCCGCATCCTCTGGCAGGCGGACCATGACGGGTTGCTGACCGACCCGGACGGTCATCTTCATCGCGTGAGCCGCCTCAGCCCGTGATGCCCACCGGGTTCTCGTCATCCGGCCTCGCCCGGTGCAGCAGAAACAGCGAGATCACCATCACCAGAATAAGCAACGCCATCACGCCAAGCTCCACCATCGAGGCGTGCACGATGGCCTTGGTCTGATCGGTCCAGTCCATGCTCTTGGTGCGTTGCGAGGTCTGCATGGTGATCATCAGCACCCGCCGGATCGAGGCGATCAGCCCGACCACCAGAAACGGCTCGGCGGACAGTCCGCCCTGGCTCAGCGATGCCCGCACCGTGTGCAGAATTTCCACCAGCATGAATACGAACAAAAGCTTGTCCACCGCATCGACGATACTATTGCCGCTGCGAAAATCGCCGAACGCCGCGAACAGGCTGGAGGCCGCATCGATCAGCGCCAGCGCCGCGGCGCTGGCCAGGAACAGGCCGAGCAGCAGATAGGCCGCATGTTCAAGCTGCTTGAACAGATGGTCAGCCCTGGGCAGCCAGTCGGCACCGGCCTGCTTGGTCATGGCCCATTACTCCCGTATCGCATGCACCGATGCCGGGCCTGAGGCCTGGTCGCGGCAAATCACGGTGCCTCGCGGTTCGGCCTGAAATGCTGATCGGCCGACGTGACTATAGGGTCCCACAACCGCCCTATCAACGGGCCGCGGTCCCTGCGGGGCGCGCATCGCCGGCCCGGGGCGCGTGGCGGATGGCGTTCAGCCTTGCGCGTCCTGCTGAAGCCTGCCCGCGAGCGGGTCCAGCCCTGGCGCGCGGCGTCTCAGAAGTCCGATCATGATCACCATCGCCGGCAACCCACTGCCGGCACACACCGCAAAGAATGCCCGCCAGCCCAGCACCCCCGCCAGATAGCCGGAAAGCGCGCCCAGCGTGCGCAGCGGAATCGTCGCCAGTGACGAGAGCAAGGCATATTGCGTCGCGGTAAATTCCTTGGTGCAGAGGGCCGATAGAAAAGTCAGAAACGCCGCATCCGCCAATCCCTCCGCGAAGGATTCGACAAAGGCCACCCCCACCAGCATCACCAGGCGCGGCCGCGCCACCGCCAGCGCCAGATAAACCAGCATCACGAAGGCCTGCACCAGGCCGGTTGCAATCAAGGCGCGGCCCAGCCCCAGTTTGCGAATCGCGAGGCTGCCGGCGCCAAAGCCGATGATCAGTGCCGCCAGCGAGGCGGGTCCGCTGGCCACCGCCACCTGCGCGCGGTCAAAGCCGAGCGAGCGATAGAATGGTTGCAGCATGACGCTGGCCATCGCCTCGCCCAGCTTGAACAGGACGACGAACGAGAGAATGGCGACGGCATCCGGTCTCGACAAGAATTCCTGCATCGGCACGAAAAACGAGGTGCGCAGGAAGGCCTTCACGCCGGTGATCGCCCGGGTAATCTGACCGTCCGGCTCATTGGCCAACAGGGTTGCGCCGATGCCGACCAGTTCAATCAGTGCCGCCAGCAACAAGGCGGCGTGCCAGCCAAGCGGCGTGGCCATGGCAATCACGCCAGCGCCGCCGACCAATATCGCGATCCGATACCCCCAGACATAGGCGCCGAGCGCGAGCGGCTGGCGTTCGGCGGAAAAACTCTCGATCCGCCAGGCATCGATCGAAATATCCTGGCTTGCGGAAAAAAACCCGACAGCCGCCCCGCACACAAGCAAGGCGGCAGGGTGCGTGTATGGGCTGGTCATCGCCAATGCCATGGTCGATGCGGCCAGCAACAGTTGCGCAAGCAAAAGCCACCCGCGCCGGCGGCCCAGTTGCCTGAACCAGCCAGGCGGCAGCCGGTCCAGCAACGGCGCCCAGACGAATTTCAGACTATAGGCAAGCCCCAGGCTGCCGGTCGCGCCAATCACCACCAGGGGCGCATGCGCCTCCGCCATCCACTGGCGTATGGTCAACCCCGAAAGCGGCCAGGGCAGGCCGCTTGCGAAGCCGAAGGCGAACATCAGCACAAGCTTCCGATCGCCAATCAAACGCCCGATCGTGGCGAGTCCTCCCGCCACCTATCCCGGATCCGGCAAGGCGCCGTCCCGACCTAGTTGGGTGTGGCGGCGCTGGCCTTCTTATGGTGGTGGTGGTGGTGATGGTGATGGTGGTGGCTGCCGGCCTTCGTCATCTTGCCGGTATGGTGGGTCATGGGTTTCGGCGCGGCTGCCGGCGCGGCCGCCGGCGCGGTTTGCGCCAAGGCTGGCCCGACCGGAAAGGCCAGCGCCAAAGCCAGAAGAGCCGCTTGTCTGTTACGCGTCATCGTCGTGTCTCTGTGTTTCGGTGCCAGGGCGCAATGCCGCCCGGCCGTACGCTTGCGTTACTTCGTCCCGCACCGCAACACCGAAATCGATGCTGTTACAAAACGGCGCGCATGCTTTGTTTTAAGTCCGGCACCGGAGGGAGGCTTTGAACGGCGCGCCTGCCCGGCGCGCAGTCCGGC
>DAIDIQ010000259.1 GCA_027459285.1 Acetobacteraceae bacterium | reverse complement strand
CTGTCCGCCGGAACCCTCGCCCTTGCCGACCCCGGCAATTTCCAAGCCACCATCCAGGGCTTCGCCGCTTCCGACATCATCGACCTCGTCAACACCCAGGTCACGTCCGAAACCTACGCCAACAACACCCTCACCCTGTCCGATAACGGCACCCAGGTCGCCGCGCTTCACTTCACCGGCAATTACACCCAGGCCGATTTCACCCTCAGCACCGACAATCACGGCGGCACCGACATCACCTTCACCTGAACAAAGCGCCATGACCCGCACGGCGCCATCAGACCCGCTCCCCGTCCCCATCGGCCAACCCGCCCGCCCCCATCACCACCCCACTCCGTTACAAATTGAACCGCTCCGAGCCTCTGTCGCCACATTCTCGAACCATTTACACTGTTGTCTGCCACCGTTTCTGACAGCGAAGGAGCATCCATGGTCCGCGTTATCACGACAATCCTGCTGCTGGGTCTGGCTGTGCCGCTCAGCGGCTGCGTCGTCGCCCCCGGCGGCGGCTGGTGCTACTGGCACCCCTATCGCTGCCACCGCCGCTAACCCCCAAGGCCACCCCCCGATGCACCACCCCGCGCATCGGGGGGCCACCCGCCCATACCCCACCGGCAAAATTTCTTAGGCGACCCGTCCTTTTTTTCTTGACTTTTTTCCGCCCATTGCCTATATAATGGCCGCAATGCCAGCGCTGCTCAGCATCGATGATCGTGCCTTGGCCGAGCCAGACCCGGCCCGCCGCGCCTATCTCATCCTCTGCGTGCTCGTGCTCGAAATGCTGCACGCCCTCGCCACGGCACTCTCGGCAACCCCCCTCCCCCCGCTCCGCTCCACTCTCGGCCAGCGCCTCCGCGCCGGTGAAACCTTCGACCTCCCACCCCACCTCCTCGCCAGGCTCCGCGTCACCGCCCAAAACCTCGCCACCTGCCTCGCTCCCCCTCGCCAAACCCAGGCCGCGCCGCGCCCCGCGCATCGCCTCACCCGCCGCCACCATGCCAGCGCCCGCCCGCACCCGCGCGGCACCCGCGCCCTCAGGCCAATTCCCCACCCAACCCAGCACCCGTCACGCCAGGCCGCCCCCCGCGCGCCGCCCGCCAGCATTCGCCGAAAAAACGCGCCCGCCCGCGCCGCCCACGCACGCCCTAATCGTTCCGGGTTCGTAATAAATCAGCAGGGGCGGAAAGTGCCGCCGGGTTATTCCTCGTAAATCAGCCGCGCCCGGATCGTGCCCTCGATCCGCTTCAAATCATCCAGTATCGCTTCCGCGTCCATGCTGGCCTGGTCGGCTTCCACCACCACATACCCCACATCCCCCTCGGTCTGCAGAAACTGCGCGGCGATATTGATGCCCCGTCCCGCGAACACGGTATTTATCCGGCCCAGCATGCCCGGCAAATTCCGGTGCACATGCATGAAGCGGCAGCCGCTCGGCCGCGGCGGCAGCGCCACCTGCGGGAAATTCACCGCGCCCACCGTGCTGCCGATATCCGAATATTCGGCCAGCTTGCGCGCCACCTCGACGCCAATCCGCTCCTGCGCCTCGGCGGTCGATCCCCCCACGTGCGGCGTCAGAATGACGTTCTCCAGCCCCTGCAACGGGCTGCGGAACGGTTCATTATTGCCATTCGGCTCGACCGGAAACACATCGATCGCCGCCCCCGCCAGGTGCCCCGTCCGCAGCGCCGCCGCCGCCGCGTCGATATCCACCACCGTGCCGCGCGCATTGTTCAGCAGATAGCTGCCGGGCTTCATCGCGGCAATTTCCGCCGCCCCCATCATGTTCCGCGTCGCCGGCGTCTCGGGCACATGCAGGCTCACCACATCCGCTTCCGCCAGCAACGCGCCCAGCGTCGCAATCGGCCGGGCATTACCGTGCGGCAGCTTCGCCAGCGTGTCGTAGTAGATAATATGCATGCCGATCGCCTCGGCCAGCACCGAGACCTGGCTGCCGATATTGCCATACCCGACAATGCCCAGCGTCTTGCCACGCAACTCGAAGCTGCCATCGGCCGACTTGCGCCATTCCCCCCGGTGCGCCGCGTTCGACCGCGGCAGAATGCCGCGCATCAGCATGATGATTTCGCCGATCACCAGCTCAGCCACGCTGCGCGTGTTGGAGAACGGCGCATTGAACACGGGAATGCCGCGCTCCCTGGTTGATTGGAGATCGACCTGGTTGGTGCCGATGCAGAAACAGCCCAGGGCCATCAGCCGGTCAGCCGCATCCAGGGCAGAGGCGGTAACCTGCGTCCGGCTGCGTATGCCAAGCATGTGCACGCCACGCAAGGCCGCCGCCAGCTCATCGCCACCCAGCGCCGTCTTCAACCGCGTGACATGCGTATAGCCACTGGCGGCAAACCAGTCCGCGGCACTCTCGTGAATGCCCTCGAGCAACAGAATATGCATGGCGGATTTGGGCAGCGACAGGCGCGGCGCGATGGGCATGGCGGTCAGAACACTCCGGCAGGCAAGGCGGCGGTGGTAGGGGATCACCCCCGCCACGACCAGACCCGCCGGCGTAAGGCAGATGTGCCGGACGGCGGCAACCGCGCAATTTTATGTCCCAGCCATCACCAGTGCCGCCGTGGCGGTGCCGCGGTGGAGTTGCGGGGCACCAGCACGAAGCCGGGTCTATCGATCGTGCCCAGCCGGCCGGCATCCGGCGTGCCGTTCGGCCAGATCAGCGCCTCGGCCGCGGCGGCGGCCAGTTCCACCAAGGGCTGGCGCACGCTGGTCAGGCTGGGGCTGGCAAAGCGCGCGCCGGCGCTGTCATCGAACCCGGCGATCGACAGGTCAGCCGGCACCGCAAGCCCAAGCGCGTTGGCCGCCGCCATGCACCCCAGGGCCATGTCGTCATTGCTGGCGAAAATCGCGGTCGGCCGGAACCGGCCCCCCAACAGCGCCGCACCCGCGCGCAAGCCGGAATCATAGGTATAGTCCCCGACCGCGATCCCGGCGGGCTCGAGCCTATGCTCACGCAACGCCGCCTCGAAGCCGCGGCGGCGGGCCAGGCTCGAGCCATATTCCGGCGCCCCCTCGATCAGCCCGATCCGCTCATGACCCAGTGCGACCAGATGGCCGACCATGCCGGCGGCGGCCGCCGCCTCATCCAGGGCAAGGCGCAGGCCCGGGCCATCCGGCTGTTCCGGGCCCAGCCGCACGAACGGTGTCGCGGCATGGTCCAGCAGGTCCAGCATCAGCGGATCATCGGCGCTGGGCGGCGTCAGAATGACCCCGTCCGGCCGCAGCGCCGCCAGCAAGGCATTGACCTGCGGGCGCATCAGGGCCGGGTCCCGGTCGATCAGTTCGATCAGCACATGATAGCCCGCGGCCCGGCAGGGCGGCGTCACGCCCAGTTGGATGCGGGCCAGATAATCGGTGCCGAACTCGCTTCGCCAATGCTCGAGTGTCAGCGTCGCATCCGCGACCACGGCAATCACGAACGAACGTGATCCCGCCAGGCTGCGCGCCGACAAATTGGGGTGATACCCAAGCCGGTCGGCCACCGCCAGCACATGGGCGCGGGTGGTTTCGCGGACATTCGGTTCCTGGTTGAGCACGCGCGAGACGGTTTTGATGGACACGCCTGCTTGCGCGGCCACGTCATAGATGGTGACCAAGACGCGTTCTATCCTCCGGCCAAATCGCGGGCGCGTTGCGGGTGCACGCTGAGTATGGAGACTTTGGTGGGTCGAGACCAGCGCGTCGGCGCCGGCTTCGTGGCTGGCTACACACTGGCGCAGATCGGCGCCTATCTGGCCTTCGTGCCACTGCTGCAAGTGCTGCTGCCGGCGGCGGCAACCCGCCTGGTGGGCGATGCCGCGCCGCGCCTGGTCAGCGTCATCGCCATCCTGGGCGCGATCACCGCCAGCATCGCCAATTACGGCGCCGGCGCCTTGAGCGACCATACCGGCAACCGGCTTGGCCGGCGGCGCATCTGGCTGTTGGCGGGGCTCGCGGCGGTGCTGGCCGCCTATGCAGCAATCGCCAGCGCCGCGGGGGCACGCGCGCTGGTGGTGGCCGTGCTGCTGTTCCAGATCGGGTTCAACCTGCTGTTCGCGCCACTGACTGCCTTGTTCGCCGACCGTGTGCCGGACCGTCAGAAAGGCGGGGTCGCGGCATGGCTGGGGCTTGGCCTGCCCTTGGGCAGCGTCATCGGCACCACGCTGGCGGCGGCTCTGAATGGCGGCACCCAGCCCGGCATGGTACGCTGCCTGATGGTGCTGGGCGGCATGGTGTTGTGCCTGGTGCTGCCGTTCGCGCTGCTGGTGCGCGACGCCTCGCCGCCCCCCGCGCCACACGCCGAGGCAACAGCGCCGGTACCGGGCGGCCAACGCGACTTTGCCGTGGCCGTCACCGGGCGGCTGCTGGTGGTGGCGGCCCTGGCCCTGGTGCAGACTTATATGCTACTATTCCTGACCGCGCGGCTGCACACGGCCCTCAGCCCGCCGCAAATGCTGGCGCGGCTCATCGCCGTCGCGACGATCATGCACCTCGCAACCGGCTTCGCGGCGGGACCGCTCTCGGACCGGCTGGGTCATCGCCGCCTGTTCGTGCTGGGTGGCGCGATGCTGACCGGGCTTGCCCTGGCGGTTCTGGCCTTGGCGGCGCGAATGGCCCACCCGAGCCTCAGCATGTTGCTGGGTGCTTATCTGCTGCTGGGCGCCGGTGGTGGCGCATTCGAGGCGATCGATCTGAGCCTGCTGGCGCAGCTTCTGCCGGTAACCCGCCTGGCCGGACGTGGGTTCGGGGTGGCCAATCTGGCCAACACCCTGCCGCAACTGGCCGGAGCCGCGCTGGCGCTGGCGCTGCTGCGCGGCCCCGCACCCGATTACGCCACTCTGTTCAGCGTTGCCGCCGGCGCGGCCTGGCTGGGCGGCGCGCTGGTGCTGCTGGTCAAGCGGGTGCGGTGATGGGTCTGCGCCACAGTCGCGCAGCGCGCGCCAATTTTTGGACCGCCGCACCCATTCTGTCTGCGTCGATGTAACGGTTCTTATCGAAAAATACGGCAACAATGATTGAATCGTGCGGTCGTTTCGCCTGGGCTATGGAGCAGGCTGCGATAACAGGGCGGGCTGGTTTTGATGGATGGATTGAGCGAGCGTTTGCCGGCGCAGAC
>DAIDIQ010000255.1 GCA_027459285.1 Acetobacteraceae bacterium | reverse complement strand
TGGCCGCACCCCATGCCCAGCGTGACCGCGCCCTTCGGCGGCGCGACCAGCCGGTACTCGACCGCCAGCATCATGTCGCCGGTCGCCTCGCGCGTCAGATCGACCGTATCGCCGTCGATCACGATGCTGCCCTGGCCGGTCCAGCGCGCCTCGCGGCCATTTTCCTGGCGACCGGCATCGACCCGGGTCAGGGTCACCGCGCCGTGCGTGCTCAGGCGCCAGCCCCGCCCGACATGGCCGTCGGCAAAATACCGGGTGGGATCGATGGGCGGGGCCTTGGCCGCGCCGGCCACGCTCAACTGGCCGACCCGCGCGGGATGGGCGTAGCTCAGCCCGTAGCCGACCGGGAATAGCGGCGCCAGGTGCGCCACCACGTCTGGCCGGCTCGGCCAGGAAAACGATAGCCGGCCGGTGAAATCCCAGCGCGGTTGGCCGGCCGGACCGTCAACCAGCACATCGGCGATGCCCGCCCCACCCTGCGACCCGGGCAGGAATGCCGCGACAAAGGCGTCGGACGCATTGAGTTCCGGATTGGTCCAGAGCGGCCGGCCGGAAATGAACACCGAGATGACCTTGAGGCCCCGGGCGCGCAGCCGGCGCAGCAATGCGAGGTCGGTCTTGCGGCCGGGCTGGAATTCCAGCGTATCGATATCGCCCTGGAACTCGGCGTACGGGTTCTCGCCATAGACCACCACCGCCGCATCGAATTGGCCTGGCGCGGTGCCGGATGGCGAGAGGATGGCGGTGCCGCCCACCTTGCCCAGCGCGGCCCGCAGGCCGGCGAACACGGAACGACCGTGTGGAAAATCGGCGTTGCTGTTGCCAGTGCCCTGCCAACTGATGGTCCAGCCGCCGCATAATTTGGCGATGCTGTCGGCGCCGTCACCCGCCACCAGCACACGCTCGCCCGGCTTGAGCGGCAGGGCGCCGTCGTTTTTCAGCAATACCAGAGACTCTCGCACCGCCTCGCGGGCCAGGGCACGGTGCGCCGGCGCGCCCAGCAGGTCGAGCCGCCCGGTCAGCGGCCGCGCCGCGCCCCCGGTGAAGCGGCGCAGCTTCATTTTCACCCGCAGCACCCGCCGCACCGCATCATTCAGTCGGGCCATCGGTATGATGCCGGCCCGCACTTCGGCCACGGTGTTGGCCAGAAGGGCTTTCCAGCTATCCGGCGCCATCAGCATATCGACGCCGGCGAGATAGGCGGCCGGGCAATCCGTGGTCTTGCAACCGGGCACATCGCCTTGCGCGTTCCAATCTCCCACCACCAGGCCCTCGAAGCCCATGCGGCCCTTGAGCACGGTGGTCAGCAATGATCGGTTGGCGATGTCGCGCACGCCGTTCCAACTGGAGAACGACACCATGACCCCGAGAATTCCGGCATCGATCGCCGGCGGATAGCCCTGGGCGTGCACCCGGACCAGGGTCGCCTCGTCCAGACGGGCATCCCCCTGGTCATGGCCGCCCGCGGTGCCGCCATCGCCGATGAAGTGCTTGGCGGTGCCGGCGACGTGGCCGGGCGCCAGGGGCTGGCCCGCCACCAGCCGGCCCTGAATGCCGAGTGTGACGGGCGCGGCGTAGGACGCGACCAGGGCTGGTGTCTCGCCGAAGCCTTCATAACTGCGCCCCCAGCGCAAATTGCGTGGCACAGCAAGCGTCGGCGCGAAGGTCCAATCGGCGCCGATCGCCGCCACTTCCTGCGCGGTGGCGGCGGCAATGCGCCCGGCCAGCGCCGGGTCATGGGCCGCGCCGAGCCCGATATTGTGCGGAAAGATGGTGGCACCGGGAATATTATTGTTGCCGTGCACGGCATCGATGCCGAACAGCAGCGGAATGGGCACATGCTGTTGGCCGGGCCGAGCCCGCGCCGCCGCCCGATAGGCGCGGATGGCCTGCACCCAGCGCGCCGCCGGCGCCCGGTCGTCACCATAGGGGCCTGAATTCCCCCCCGCCAGCAGGGCGCCGATCGGGTAGCGGCGAAGATCGGCGGGCGCGATCGAGCCGATATCGGCGACGATGGTCTGGCCCACTTTTTCGGCGAGCGTCATCCGCCTCATCAATTGCGTGATGCGCGCTTCGGTTGCGGGGTCGGTCAGCGTCGCCGGGCTGTGCGCGGCCGGCCAGGCTTGCGGGTGGGCAAGCGCGGATGGGGCGGCCGCGGATGGGGCGGCCGCGGTGGCGGGGTTCGCGCAGCAGGCTGATGCAAGTGACGCCAGCAAGAACAGGCTTCGTCTCATCGGGCGTTCCGGAAATGTCGGGGGAAAAATGCGGTGGCGTCATGGTGTGCATGACGCCACCGCGGCGCCGCGCCGACCCTTGGGGAGGATGGTGGCGCTGGCGAGGCAATGCGGGACGCGGCCACGGCGCTGGCCGCGACGCCTGGTCAGAAATTATCGATGATGTTGAACCCTATGGTGCGCGGCGGCAGGTATTGGGACAGATAGATATTGCTCGCAGTGGCGATGGCGTTGGTCCGGATCGCGTTGTCTTCCAGGTTCTGCACGTAGAACTCGACCTGATAGGTGTGCGGCGCGGGCGGACGGTAGATCAGGTTGAAATCGGTGCGGGTATAGGCGCCCTGCTGGTCTCCGCTGCCGTCATGCAGGATGCTGAGCCAGCTGCGGGTTTCGAAATGGAACGAAACCCGCGGTTCCAGCATCGCGCCATTCGGCAGCGGCACATCGTGCTCGGCGATCAGTTGCATCGAGAATGTCGGCGCGTGCGGCAGGGCGTTGCCGGTGGCATCGACGCAGTTGCTGATGCGTGGGTCTGTCTTGCAGGGCGGCAGATTGGCGTAATCATTGCTGCCGGCGGCATTCAGCGTGCCGAGCTTGGTATGCAGCAGGGCGAAGGAGGCCTGGATGGTGTCGAGCGGGGTTGGCTTGGCGGCGACCTCGCTTTCGAGCCCGTAGACGATGGTGTCGCCGCCGGCGTTGGAGAAATCAAGCCCGTGACTGCCGTCATTGAACGTGACCGGCGCCGCGTATTGATACCCGGTGAAATCCTCGTAATAGGCTGAATTGTTCCAGGTCATCAGCCCGCCGAACAGGCGGTTCTTGGTGCCGATTTCGTAGCTCGTCAGGGATTCCGGGCCGAATTGCAGCCCGCCATCCTCGAGACCGCCGGATTTGTAGCCGCTGGCGACGCTGGCATAGGCGAGAAAATGCGGCGTGACATCGGCGCTGACACGGGCCAGATAGGTGACCTTGTTGTGCTGATAATTACCGCTGTTGTACTGATAGACCGCGAAGCCCGCCGCCTGGTTCGGGTATTGATACGGCGCCAATGGCACCTGTGGCACGTTGGGGTTGCCGGTCCAGCCATTATTGGTGCCGCCATCGTTCGATTTATGGTCGTCCGTGTAGCGTAAGCCGCCGGTCAGGTGCAGCCAGGGGGTGATGTTATAGGTTGCCTGACCGAAAGCCGCCTTGCTGTCGACGGTTTCCTTCGGCTGGATGAACGATCCCTGCCAGCTTACGGTGCCTTCCTGGGTGCCATTGAATATGGGAATGTCGAAGCGTATCGCGTTATCCTCGGCCTCGTAATACAGCCCGAGCTGCCAGTCTATCGTATGGTGGCCGGCGCTGCGCAGATCCACTTCCTGGCTCAGGCTTTTATAGCGCGAATAGTCGGTGCGGTCTTCCTGAAAGATGGCGCCGGTGGCGTAGCTGGTCGGCATGGTGGCGCCGCCATCCTGATCGAAATTGGACGCTCCGCGGAAATCCGAGTAGCCGGCGATATAGTCGGCGGCCAGATAATCATTGATGCGGTAATCCATCCGGCTGCGGATCGTGAACACGTCCCGGTGCAGATAGGGGGCGGTATCGATCAAGGTCGAATACTGGCTGGTGCCAGGCCGCGGAATTTGCAGCAGGTTCTCGGCTGGCGTGCCCCGATCAATGTAATATTCGCCGGAAATGTTCCACTCGAAATTATCGGTCGGGCGCCAGCGGGCGCTGAGGCGGATGGCGCTCTGGTCCTGGGCGTCATAGCGCGGGCCGCCGGTGACAAAAAGATTGGGGTTGATGGGCTTGAAATTCGCCGCCGGCAACCCGGCGGCCGCGGCGGCCGCCATCTGGCTCGACAGTGACGGGATCACCGGCGTCTGATAGGCGTCATAGCCGTCATGCTGCTCATGCGCATAGGCGAGGCGTACGGCCAGCGTGTCGCTCAAGGGAATATTCACGAAGCCGCGGGTGCCGAAGCGGCTGTAGTCGCCGCCGCCGGCCTGGATCTGGCCATATTCACCATCGAAGGTCGGCTTGGCGGTCTGCATGTTCACCGCGCCGACCGTGGAATTGCGGCCCCACAACGTGCCTTGCGGGCCGCGCAGAACCTCGATCGAGCTCAGATCGAACAGCAGCGTGGTGGCACCCTCGGCGCGTGGCGAATACACACCATCGACGAACAAGGCCACCTCAGGGTCGGCATATTCGGTCTTGGCGGCATCGTTGCCGATGCCACGCAGCGTGAGCGTGATGACGTCGTGATCGCCCTCGGTGGTGGCCTGAAAGCTTGGCACCAGATGCACGATATCGGCGATCGTGCTGACATGCTGCTCCTGCAAGGTGCGCGCGTTCAGCGCCGTCACCGCGACCGGGGTTTTCTCGAGCGCGGTCGAGCGTTTGGTGGCGGTGACCACCACCTCCTCGACCCCGGCTTTTTTGCGCACGCTGGTTTTGGCCGGCGCCTGGGTGGCGCCAGGGGCGAGTTGCTGGGCCTTGGCCTGCATGGACAATGCCAGCAACGCGGTCGATGCGCACAGGATGAAACGGCGATGGCGGTGTGCCGGTCTCATGGATGCTTTCCTCCTTCGATCGGCAAGCGGTTTGTTCTGCTGCCGTTACGCGACATCTGGCGTGGGTCGCGTGTGTGAGGCAAGCGAAAAAGACAGCGCTGTCAGACAGCGCTGTCTTTTTCTTGTCCAGCCGCGAAATTCGTGTCACTTTGGCAACACAACACCGCCCGCTCTCGGCAAAGGACCGCCCCACCCCCCATGACACACGCCATCCTCATCCTTGGCGGCGGAACCGCTGGCTGGCTCACCGCCGCCTATCTCGCCGCCACCCGCCCGCCCGGACCCGATTCCCGCATCACCGTGATCGAATCCCCCGATCTCGGTATCATTGGCGTCGGCGAGGGAACCTTTCCCTCGCTTCGCGCGACACTGGCCACGATCGGCATCGACGAATCCGAGTTGATCCGCGAGGCGGAGGCCACCTTCAAGCAGGGCGTGCAGTTCGAGCACTGGCTGCGTTCCCCCGGCGCCGCCGGCAACGCGGCGTATCTGCACCCGTTCAGCCTGCCAAGCCGCCTTGCCGGTCAGCCGGAATTGCTGCCGTACTGGCTGCTCGGCGAGGCGGGCGCCGACACCGGATTTGCCGACGCGGTCACGCTTCAGGCCAGCATGGTGGCCGCGCATCGCGCGCCGCGCCGCGCCACGCATCCGCATGCCGCGGCCCGTCCCGGCGGGCTGAACTACGCCTATCATCTCGATGCGGTGCGCTTTGCCTTTTTACTGCGTCGCCGGGCCGAGGCGCTCGGCGTGCGCCGGATCGAGGCCGAGATGCGCACCGTCCATCTCGGTCCTGACGGTGCCATCGCGGCGCTCGAGACCGACCGGCCGGATGCGGGCGGCGAAACCCGCCACCAGGCCGATCTTTATGTCGATTGCAGCGGCTTTCGCGCGGAATTGATCGGCCGGGCGCTCGGGGTGCCGTTCCTGTCCGTCGGGTCGCAGCTTTTCGCCGATCGCGCGGTCGCGTTGCAAGTGCCGTATCCGCGGCCGGATGCGGCCATTCCCTCGGTCACCCGCGCCATCGCCCAGCAGGCCGGCTGGTGCTGGGATATCGGCCTGCGGCACCGGCGCGGCATCGGCTATGTCTATTCCGCCGCGCATACGGACGCGACCGCGGCCGAGGCCGCGCTGCGCGCCTATGCCGGTCCCGGCGCCCAGGACCTGCCGGTCCGGCACCTGCGGTTTCAATCCGGCTATCGTACCCAGCCCTGGTTGCGTAATTGCGTCGCCATCGGCCTGTCGGGCGGATTTCTGGAGCCGCTCGAGGCATCCGGCATCGGGCTGATCGAAACCGCCGTGACACTGCTCGCGCATCTGCTGCCGGGTGGCGGCGACACCGAGCCCGTCGCCCGTCATTTCAATCACCTGATGACCGAACGCTATCGCCGCGTGGTCGATTTCCTCAAGCTGCACTACGCGCTTACCCAACGCCGTGACAGCCAGTTCTGGCGCGACAATGCCGATCCGGCCAGCTGGTCCGACCGATTGACCGATCTGCTTGCCATCTGGCGCCACCGCCCGCCGCACCGGCTCGATTTCATTGCCGATCTTGAGATGTACGGCACGGCGAGCTGGCAATATGTGCTGTATGGCATGGAATATCGGACGCGGCTGGCCAATGACGCGGCCTATTCCCGCCGTGGCGAAGCCCGCCAGGCCTTTGCCGCCTTGCGCGCCATGGCGCCGGTCATGCGCGCCGACCTGCCGGACCATCGCGCCCTGGTCACGCAGATAGCCACCGCCCAGGCGGCATGA
>DAIDIQ010000250.1 GCA_027459285.1 Acetobacteraceae bacterium | reverse complement strand
TATGTCCGCACCGCCTGGGGTAATAATGCCCGCCCCAGCGCCGGCCCCGGCGATGTCGGCAAGGCGCGCGATGCCGCCTCGAACCTCAGCATGTTGAGCGACCCCAATACCCATTGCAAACCCATCGAAAACGCCAGCCTTGCCAGCGCCCTCGCCCCCGGCAGCGCCGCCCAGCAGGCACTCGGCGCCATCAATGGCGGCAATTTCCTCAGCCAGATCAGCACCGCCATAAAGGACACCAGGCAGGCCGCGCCTAATGTCAAACCGGCCGATCTGGTCAACGGCATCACCGCCGCCTTCTGCCCACGCGTCGCCGCCGCCCACCTCACGCGCGCCGAGGCGGCGCAGCGGCTCGGCAATTTCTCGATGCTGGTCTGGGGCCAGCTCAATCAGAAAGGCGGGCATGATTGAGGCTGGGCCACCATCAGGCTGGCTGTTTCCGGGCCTTGGCCGGGTTGGTATGAGAGGGCAGACATTACCCGCTTGGCGATAGGCTGACGCGCCGGACCGAAGCGCGGAGCGGTTCAGGGCATGATCGCCTTGACGCGTTGGTCAGATGCCAGGCGTGTATCTCAGGGGATCGATCAGGCGTGGCCTACGTTTGCCGAGAGCATCGATGGGTCGATGCGTAGCTTGGCCAGGGCGCGGCGCCATTTCGTGTCGTGGTCGTCACCAAACAGCAGGGCTTCATCGGGTGGGGCTTCGAGCCAGGCACCCCGCCGGATTTCCTCGTCCAGTTGCCCGGCGCTCCAGCCGGTATAGCCGAGGGCCAGGAACCCAAGCTGCGGTCCGCCGCCGCCGGCGATTGCTTTCAGCACATCGAGGCTGGCGGTGAGGCCATAGGCGTCGTCCACGCGCATGGTCGAGTCCACGGTCCAGTCCGCGCTGTGCAGGACGAACCCCCGGCTATTGTCGACCGGGCCGCCCGACATCAGCCGGATATGCCGCGCCGGCGGGGTGGGCTCGATATCGAGCTGTTTCAGCAGATCCTCGAAGCTCGGCTGCGTGATGGGCTTGTTCAGTTGAATGCCCATGGCGCCTTCCTCGGTGTGCACGCACACGAACACCACGCTGTGCGCCAACTGCCCCTCGATGATCGAGGGCATGGCGATCAGCAGCCGTCCAGCCAAACCGGAAGTCGCGTCCTCTTCGCTCATGCCATACCATCTGGCACGCCGCGGCCGCCACACAAGCACTTGGCGCGCGATGCGTTCGCATCGATGCCGGGTGGGGGCGCGGGCCGGTGCCGACGTGATCTCATCGCGCGCTCGCCGCCGCCGCGCCTGACCGCAGCGCGCCCTCGATGGTCGCGGGCAGGCCGGTATCGGTCCAGTCTCCGGCGAGTATCAGATTGGCGAGGCCGGCGCCGCGCGGGCCTGGGCGCCTGGCGGCCTCGGCCGGGGTCGCGGCGAAGGTTGCGCGCTTTTCCCGCAGCAGGCGGTAGGCCGGCATGGGGCCGGTCATGCCGGTTGCCAGACACACATCGTGCCAGCATCGGGCGGCGGCCGTTTCCGGGTCGAGCCCGGCAAAGCGGTTGGCGGCGCTGACCGTGACCGAGACGATGCCGGGCTTCACGAACACCCATTCCGCGAAGCCGCCGACCACGCCGGTGAAGCCGGCCGGGCCGGGGGCGGCGTCGGCGCGGAAATGCAGGTTCAGGATCGCCTCGAAGGTTCGGGGGGTGGTGAGCCCCGGGACGAGTTCCGCCGCCACGCCCGCCGGCACCGCGAGGATCACCGTATCGTCCGGCGCGAGGGGAATGTCGCCGTCCGGCGTGCGGAGCGCCCGCACCCGGCCCGCGGCAATGTCGAGCCCGCTCACGCGGCAGGAGACGCGCAGCCCGGCGCCGGCCGCGCGCAAGGCCGCCACCGCCGGGTCGATCAGGCTTTCCGAAAGCCCCTCGCGCGGGTAGCCCGGGACGCAGGCCCGGCCGCCGCGCAGCAGTGTCTGGCGCACCACGGCGCCCATCAGCCCCGCATCGGCCACGTCCGGCATCGTGTTCAGGGCGGCAATTGCCAGTGGCTCGATCAGGCGGGTGCCGAGCATGCCCGTGCCCGCGACACTGGCCACCGTGGCGCCGGGTTTTGGCCGCAGCCAGCGCAGCAGCGCCAGATAATCGGCCGGGCGTGTGCCCGGCACCCGCCTTGTTGCGTCGAACAGCCAGAGCGGCGCGCGGCCGGCCGATGGCCGCAGCAGCCAGCGCGTGCCATCTCGCGCATCGACGAAGGGGAACAGGGCGATTGGCGGCCC
>DAIDIQ010000242.1 GCA_027459285.1 Acetobacteraceae bacterium | reverse complement strand
GTCGTTGGCACGGCGCCGAAGCGGGTGGTGACGAAATTGACCACGGCGGCGATTTCGGCGTTGCTGTAGGCGGCGCCGAAGCCCGGCATGGCGGCGCGACCGGCGGCGCCGTTGATTTCCGAGCCTTCGAGGACGATGCGGGCGACGTTGAGCCCTGCCGGGTCGTTGACGGCGCGATCACCGGTGAGGGTCATGGTGGGGACCAGACGGCTTTGCCCGGACCAGGCGTGGCAGGCGACACAGGCGCCTTCATAGATGTGCTGGCCGAGGGCGAGGCTGGTGGTGCCGCCCTGCCGATACGCATCCGGGGCGGGTTGCGCCTTGACCGGCGGCAAGGCGCCGGCCTGGGCCGGCACGCTGCTGACATAGGTGGCAAGGGCCGCCAGGTCGGCGGCATCGAGATAGCGGAGTGAATTGCCCACGGCTTCCGCCATGGGGCCACCGGCGGGGCCGTGGCCCGCGGCGTGGCCGTTGGCCAGATAGGCGATGAGCGCGTCCCGCGACCATCCGCCGATGCCGCTCACGCGGTCGGCGCTGATATTATAGGCGTCCCAGCCGGCTTGCACGGCGCCGGCGAATTTATGGTGATTGTCGAGCGCTTGCAGGAGATTGCGCGGTGTATGGCATTCACCGCAATGGCCCAGCGCCTCGGCCAGATAGGCGCCGCGATTCCATGCGGCGCCCTGGTTGGCGTGCGGCATGAAGCGGTGGTCCGGGTTGAACAGGGCGGACCAGGCGACCATCAGCCAGCGCTGGTTATACGGGAAACGCAGGGAATTTTCCGGCGCCACCGCGTGCACCGGCCGCAGGCTGAACAGATAGGCCTTGATGGCCAGGACATCGCTGTCGGTCAGCAGGGTGTAGCTGGCATACGGCATGACGGGGTAGAGGCGCGCGCCCTCGTCATCGATGCCGCGATGCAGCGCGCGGCGGAAATCGGCGTCGGTCCAGTCACCGATGCCGGTTTGCCTGTCGGCGGTGATGTTGGGGCTGTAGAGTGTGCCGAAGGGCAGGGTGAAGGCGCGGCCGCCGGTGAAGGGCGCGCCGCCCGGCGCGGTGTGGCAGGCCGCGCAATCGGCCGCGCGGGTGAGGTATCGGCCGCGCTCGATGAGCGAGGCGGTGGCGAGGCTTGCCGGCGCGCCGGTGGGGTTGGCGCCGTGATAGGCGGCGAGCGAGACCTGGTCATTGCCGGCGAAGGCGGTGGCGCCGGGCGTGCCGAGCAGGCGGAACAGCCCGCCGGCGAGCGCGAAGACGATGATGCCGCAGAGGAGCAGCAAGGCGAGCTTTTTCATGCCGGCGTGCCCTTGGCCAGGGATGTCTGGTCGATGGGCAAGGCGCGCAGCCTGACCCCGGTGGCCGCGAAAATGGCGTTGGCGAGCACCGGCGCGGCGATGGCGGTGCCCGGCTCGCCGATGCCGCCGGGCGGCTCGGCGCTGGGCATGACGATGACCTTGATATCGGGTGCCTCGTTGATGCGGAGCATGCGGTAATTATTGAAGTTGCTTTGCTGCACGCGGCCGTCTTGCAGGGTGATCTGGCCCCAAAGTGCTGCGGTGAGGCCGAAAATCAGTCCGCCTTGAATTTGCGCGGCCACCGTGTCGGGGTTGACCACCATGCCGCAATCGACCGCGCAGACGATGCGCTTGAGGGTGATGATGCCCTGGTCATCGACCGCGACCTCGGCCATGGCGGCGAGGAAGGAGCCGAACGCGGGTTCGAGCGCGACACCGTGGCCGGTGCGGGGCGGCAGGGTGGCGCCCCAGCCGAATTCCTGCGCGACCCGGTCGAGACAGGCGGCGAGGCGCGGCGCGTGGCCCAATTGCGCGCGCCGGAACCGCACCGGGTCCTGCCCGGCCTTGTGCGCCAGCTCGTCGACGAAGCTTTCGACGACGAAAATATTGTGTCCGGGGCCGACGCTGCGCCAGAAGCAGGTGGGCACGCCTTTCGGCTCGTGCCGGACGAATTCGACCCGCACATTCGGCGCCGCGTAGGGAAAATCAACCGCGCCATCGACCGCGTCCGGGTCGAGCCCGTTGACCATGGCGCCCGGTGCCCAGCGCGCGATGACCGAGGAGCCGGTGATGCGGTGCCGCCAGGCGGAGATTGCGCCGTTTTTCAGTGACGCGGACAGGCGGTCGAAATAAAATGGCCGATAGAGGGAATTCTGGATGTCCTCCTCTCGGGTCCAGACGATTTTGACCGGGCCCGGCACTTTCTGCGCGATGCGGACCGCCTTGACGATCATGTCGATTTCAAGCCGGCGACCGAAGCCGCCGCCGAGCAGATGATTATGCACCGTGACCTTTTCGAGCGGCAGGCCGGTGACGGCGGCGGCGGCCTGTTGGGCGCGGGCGAGCACCTGGTTGCCGACCCAGACCTCGCACGCATCGGCGCTGACCTGCACGGTGCAGTTCATGGGCTCCATGGTCGCGTGGGCGAGGAAGGGGACCTGGTATTCGACGTCGATCGCCCCATCCTGGGCGAGAATTTTATCGGCATCCCCGTCGTTGCGGGCGACGACACCGGGCTTGGCGGCTGCGGCGATGAGGCCGTCGAGCACGGACTGCGTGGTGACGTCGGCATTATCGCCCTCGTCCCAGACGATGTCGAGCGCGCGCAGGCCCTGGATGGCGGCCCAGCCATGCTTGCCGATGACGGCGACGAGATCATCGAGCACGACGATCTGCGTGACACCGTCTATGGCGCTGGCGACATCCTGCCGGCCGACGGAGGCGACCTTGCCGCCGAACACCGGGCAGGAGGCGAGGGTGGCGAAGGCGACCTCGCTCGGCATGGCATCGATGCCGAAGCGGGCGGCGCCGGTGACCTTGGGCGGCGTGTCGAGCCGCTTGAGCGGCTTGCCGATCAGGGTGAATTCGGCCGGGGTTTTGAGGGTGGGATGCGCGGGCGGGGCAAGCGCGCTGGCGGCGGTGGCGAGCGCGCCGAAGCCGATGCCGCGATGCGACGGCGGGTGGCTGACGACGCTGTTGGCGACGCTCAGCGATTCCGGGGGCACGCCCCATTGCGCGGCGGCGGCGGCGACGAGCATGGCGCGGGCCGCGGCGCCGGCTTGCCGCATGGGCAGCCAGAAGGCACGCACCGAGGTGGAGCCGCCCGTTACCTGCATGTGGAATAGCGGGTTGGCGTAGAGTTTTTCGTCGGGCGGCGCCGCCTCGATCGCGATGCGGGAAAAATCCGCGTCCATTTCCTCGGCGATCAATGCCGCGAGGGCCGTGTAGATGCCCTGGCCCATTTCGACCTGCGGCATGATGAGCGTGAGGTTGCCCGCGGTATCGAGCCTGATATAGGCGTCGGGCGCGAATTCACCCGCCGGGGTATCGGCGGGCGCGGCGCGGCCCGGCGCGGGCAGGCCGATGCCGAGCAGCAGCCCACCGCCGGCGGCGGCGGAAACACGCAGCAGGGCGCGACGCGACAGGGTGGCGGTGGCAAGCGCGTCCCGCGCCGGCCGGAAGCCCGGAAAACCCGCGGCGTGGGTCATGCCGCGCGCGCCGCCTGATGAATGGCGGCACGGATGCGCACATAGGTTCCGCAGCGGCAGATATTGCCGGACATGGCGGCATCGATATCAGCGTCGGTCGGCTTGGGGGTGGCGGCGAGCAGCGCCACGGCCGACATGATTTGCCCGGACTGGCAATAACCGCACTGCACCACCTCCTGGTCGAGCCAGGCTTTCTGGACCAACCGGCCGAGCGGGTTCTGGCCGATCGCCTCGATCGTGGTGACGGGTTGCGCACCGACCGCGCCGATCGGCAATTGGCAGGACCGCACCGCCTGTCCCGCGACATGCACGGTGCAGGCGCCGCATTGGGCGATGCCGCAGCCGAACTTGGTGCCGGTGAGGCCGAGCAGGTCACGCAGCGCCCAGAGCAACGGCATGTCCGGCGGTCCGGAAATGGGTGTCGGCACGCCATTGATGGTGAGGGTGATGGGGGGCTGGGTCATGCCGATGCGGATTCCGAAACGAGATTGGCCGATACTACAACCCGCCTCGCGCGGAAGGGAAGGAGAAACCGGGCGCGACATGGGCCGCCCGGCGCCGGCCGCGCGGGCCATGCGCCGGAAATGGCGGACAGTTTCCCGCGCGGTGGGAAGATCGGGCGGGCGGCGCGCCACGCCCGGCGCGGGGGGTTGGCGTTCGCGAAGATGCGAGCGCGCGCCTGGGGATTTTGCCGGAGGCGGCTTGCCCCGGTCATGGGCGGGGGCCAGATACGCGACGATGATCGGGGCGATGGACGGGGTGCGCGCGGGGGGCCATGGTGGCTGACGCTGGCCGGAGGCGCCGCCTTTCGTGCCGGGCGGGTTATTTGAGGAGCAGGCGCAACACGCGCCGGGTGCGCGCGCCGTATGGTGGGCGGAGCAGCGCGCTCGGGTGCAGGCGGGTGGGCGCGAACACGCCGCGGGCGTGGCTCATGCGCAGGAAGCCTTCGCGGCCGTGATAGGCGCCGATGCCGCTCGCGCCGACGCCGCCGAAGGGCAGGTCGTCGACCGCGTAATGCAGCAGCGTGTTGTTGAACGTGACATTGCCGGAAATGGTGCGGGCGAGAATTTGCCTTCTGCCCGATCCCGGTCCGAAGTAATAAAGCGCGAGCGGCGGCGGGCCGGCGTTGACGAGGCTGATCGCGTCATCGAGGGTCGCGTAGGGCAGAACCGGCAGGATGGGGCCGAAAATCTCCTCCTGCATCAGGCGCATGGCGCGGGTGGCCCCGCGCACGAGGCGCGGCGCCAGGCGGCGGCCGTGATCCGGGCCGAGCGCATCGATGCGCGCACCCTTTTCGGTCGCGTCATCCAGCAGGGAGCCGAGGCGGGCCAGGTGATGGTCGTTGATGATGGCGGTGACATCGGCGCCCCCGGCCCCGTCCGGGTAAAGGGCGTGGCAGGCCTTGGTGTAGAGGGCGGCGAAGCGGTCGATCTCGGCCTCGGGCACCAGCGCATAATCAGGCGCGATGCAGGTTTGCCCGGCATTGGCGAGTTTGCCGCGGGCGATGGCGCGCGCGGCGCGCGGCGTGATTGCGCCGGGGGCGAGGATGACGGGTGATTTGCCACCGAGTTCGAGCGTGACCGGGGTGAGGGTTTCGGCGGCGGCGCGCAGGATGGCGTGACCGACGGCCGTGCTGCCGGTGAAAAACAGGTGGTCGAATGGCAGGGCGGCGAAGGCGGCGCCGACCGCCGCATCACCGCCGACGAGGGTCACGGTCTCGGGGCGGAAGATGGCCGACAGCATGGCGGCGAGCACGCCGTTGGTGTGTGGCGTGTGCTCGGCTGGCTTGAGCATGACCCGGTTGCCGGCGGCGAGGGCGGTGGCGAGCGGCATGATGGACAGGCCGAGCGGGTAATTCCACGGAGAAATAATGCCGACCACGCCGAGCGGCTGGCAGGTGACATAGGCCTCGGCGGGCTGGAGCCACCACCCCACCTCACGCGGGGCGGGGCGCATGAAAAAGGCCAGGTTGCGCCGCAGATAATCGATGCCGCGGATGGTGGGGAGAATTTCCATCAGCGCGGTTTCGGTGGCCGGGCGATGGCCGAAATCGGCCGCGATGGCGGCTTCGATGGCGGATTTGTGCG
>DAIDIQ010000241.1 GCA_027459285.1 Acetobacteraceae bacterium | reverse complement strand
CGGCCGCGCGCTGGCGGCGCGGCGCGGCGCGGCATTATCCGACCTGGCCGAAACCGATCCGGTCTGGGGCTTCGCGGCCGATTATCTCGGTCAGATGTGCGCCATGCTGGCGCTGACCTGGTGCCCGGAGCGCATCGTGCTGGGCGGCGGCGTGCCGGTGAACAACCCGGGCCTGTTTCCGCGCATCCAGCAGGCAACCCGCGATTGGCTGGGCGGCTATCTCGGTCACCCCGCCCTGACCTCCGAAATCGGCGCCTATATCGTGCCGCCCGCGCTCGGCAATAATGCCGGCATCACCGGCGCGCTGGCGCTGGCGGCGGAAGCGGCTCAGGCCGCTTCAGCCTCAACGGGGAACCTATAGCCAAACAAATCGAGCTCGAACTTGCATTCTGCCTCGACCAAGGCCCGTGATTTCGGCGTATACATCTCAGCAACGCTGCTCCCGGCCGGGCGACTCCGGGCCTTGAACTTGGGCAGCCATTCCGGCTCCCAAGGCAACCCGAGCTTGCCGCAGATGCGTTCCATGTCGGAAAGCAAAGATTCATATCGGATGATATCATCCATCACGAATTTTCCTTTGATGCAATATTTACTCCGATCAGTCCCAAAGCCTCGACGCTCCAGCCATTTTTCGAACCGCAATGGATGAGGTAGCGTATCGGGAAGGGTAATCATACGGGACGCGGTGAGCCAGAAATAAAATGATACGGCCCGGTCAAAAGGGTTACGGACGCAGGAAAATTTGAAGTAGTTGTCGAAGATATCCGGGTCCAGCTGCCGTTTGATCTGACCTAACGGCATATGGTTCCACCAGGTAGCTGTGTGAGGTCCAGCTGTGGGGGAGCGGGCGCCGACAATACCGAACTCGGAAACATATTCCTCTCGATGCTCAACAATTGGCTCATTCGGATCCGCCAGGCAAAATCTCTCGAAATAGGATTCGACCGATGTGCCCGCAGTCTTGCTTGTCTTGCTAAAAATAAACCTGTGGATATGACTAACCAGCATCCTCGTCTCCTCGGCCCGGTCGGGCGGGGTTTGCGTTCGTGCCATTGTGCGGTGCGGCCGGCCGGTTAGGCAACCTTGATTGTGCATTGCATGGGCCGTTAGGCATGATTGCGGCGGGGCCGGTTGCGCCGCCTGCCCGCTCTCGAGAAGGTTGCGGCCGGTTGTTGCGCGGGAGCGTCAGTGCATGAACACCCATCCGGGGCGGCTGGATTCGGAGGCTGAGGCCTGGATCAAGCTGATCGAGCAAGAGATTTCCGCCTGGCACGGGATCACCCCGCCCGGCATTGTGGCACGGCGTCTCGCGGCGCAACTGCGCGCGAGCCGCGATGCGCATGACGCGGCGCGGCCCGAGGCGGCCTATGACGGCACGGTTACGGATTTCGCGGCGCGTTTGGCGGCGCTGGCCGCGCCACCGCCGGCCAGCGCATCGACCCGGCGCACCGCCAGCGCGGATGCGGGGTTGGCGGCCCTGCGGGACCGGTTGCGCGCCGGCGAGATACGATCGGTTGCGGCGCTGACCGCTTTATTCAGGCGGATCGATGCGCAGCCGGACCACGGCAACGTGCTGTTGTGGCAGGATCGGGCGGGCGCGATGGAAGCGGCCGAGGCAGCCGACCGGAGACGCGCCGCGGGCGCGGCCTTGCCGCCCCTGCACGGCGTGCCGATGGCGCACAAGGATTTATTCGCGGTGGCCGGCCTGCCGCTTACGGCCGGCTCGGGCCATTGGCGGGCGCATCTCGCGGCCCACACCTGTACCGTCATGACCCGGCTGCAGGACGCCGGGAGCTTCGTGTTCGGCGGCCTGCACATGGCTGATTTTGCCCAGAACCCGACTGGGCACAATCCGCATTGGCCCGATTGCCTGAATCCCTGGGACGCGGCGCGGATAACCGGGGGATCGTCCTCGGGTTCGGGCGTTGCGGTGGCGCTGGGCATCACGCCGGCGGCGCTGGGCTCGGATACCGGCGGCAGCATCCGGCTGCCGGCGGCGTGTTGCGGCGTGACCGGCCTGAAACCAACCTGGAGCCGCGTCAGCCGGGCGGGAGTGGTTCCGCTGTGCGCCAGCCTCGATTGCGTCGGGCCGCTGGCGCTGACCGCGCGTGATTGCGCGATTCTGCTGGACGCGATCGCGGGCCCGGATGCGGCCGACCCCACCGCCGCGACCTGGCCGCATGGCGGCTACGAAGCCGCGCTGGGCACACCGGTGCAGCGGCTTACTCTCGCGGTTGCGCCGCACATCTGGGATCGCGGCACGCCCGCCGATGTGCTGGCCGCATTCGATACGGCATTGCGCGCGTTTGCCGCCCTCGGGGTTACGCGGCGCGAGGTTCTGGTGCCGCATTGGGAGGCGATGATCGCTTATTGCGGCACGATCGGGCGAGCCGAGGCGGCGGCACTGCATGCGACGACGATGCGAACCGCCCCACAGCAATTCGCGCCGCATGTGGCAGCGCGACTTTACCCAGGGTACGCGGTGCCGGCGACATATTACATCGAGGCGGTGCAAAACAGGCCGATGCTGCTGGACGCGTTCTGCCACGCCGTGTTCGGCGCGGCCGACGTGCTGGCCCTGCCGACCCTGCCGGGACACGTGCCGACGCGCGCCGAGACCGACATGGATTCCGGCGAGCCGGGAACGGAATTGGCGTTTTTCGCCACCGGCAACCACGTGCGGCCGTTCAATTATCTCGGTCTGCCGGCGCTGAGCCTGCCGATCGGGTTTGACGTCAATGGCATGCCGATCGGGCTGCAACTGGTCGGGCGGCCATTCGCCGAGGCGACGCTGCTGATGCTGGCCGACGCCTATCAGGATGCGGTCGGCCTGCCACCGCCGCCGGCATGAGCGCCGATGCGCTGATTTTGGTGGTTGATGATGATGCGCGCCTGCGCGCGTTGATCAGCCGGTTCC
>DAIDIQ010000201.1 GCA_027459285.1 Acetobacteraceae bacterium | reverse complement strand
GCGCCGGGCTGACGGAGGCGCAATGCCGGATGCTCGATCGCTACGGCTATCCGCATGTGCTGGGTGAGTGGCGCTTTCATATGACGCTGAGTGGCCGGCTGAGCCCCGAGCAGACCGCGCACTATGTGCGGGCCGCCGGGGCGTATTTCGCGCCAAGCCTCGCCAAACATCGAAAGGTCGAAACCATCGCCCTGTTCCAGGAAACCAGCCGAGACGCGCCCCTCATGTGTGTTGAGGAATGGGGGCTGGCTGGGTGATGAGAGGGTGAAGGCTTGTTCTTTTTGTGAACAAAAAGAACCAAAAAAACTTTGTTACTTTGGGTCTGTGCACATGGCACGGGCTGAGTTTCCGCGGCCCGTGCCATGCGCACAGACCCGGAGTCTCAAAAGTTTTTTGCGCGACTTTTTTTCAAAAAAGTCGCCCTTTGATACTCATCCTGGCTAATACTGGAACTGATAGGACAGGCCCACATCGTTGCCGCCGGCGCCGCTGCCGACGTCGGTGTTGAGTTTCAGGCGCTTGGTCAGGTCGATTTGCAGTTGCGCCTGGGTTGCCTGGCCGGTGACGCCTTGCTTGGCGCCGAGAAATACGCCGGGGGCGATGTATTTGCCGCCCTGCACCGCGGCGGAGGTGTTGCTTTGGCCACCGGTTGCGTTCTGGTTCGAGACGCTGCCGACCGATAGCTGGTCGAGCCCGAGGCCCTTGCGGACGGCTTCCAGCGGATTGGCGCCGCCGCCGCCAATGCCGGCCAGTTGCGCGACGGCCGCGCCGATCTGGGCCAGTTGGAACGGTGACAGGCTGGCGATGCTCTGGCCGAACAGCAGGGCGGCCAGAACCTGGTCCTGGGGGAGTTGCGGCGAGGAGGACAGGGTGATTTTCGGCGCGCTGGCGTAACCGCCGATGGTCAGGGTGGCGGTCACGTTGCTGGTGCTGCTGGTGGCGACCAGGTTGAGCGCGGGGTCGAGCCCGTGCGCGCCGTCGAAATGAATATCGCCGGAGGTGAAGGTCAGGGTGGTGCCGGCGAGGCTGTAGGTGCCCTGGCGGAGGCCGATGCGGCCATTGACGACCGGTGCCGCGGCGGTGCCGCTGACATGCAGCGTGCCGCCGAGTTCGGCGTAGAGCCCCTGGCCGCGGATGAATATGCGTGACGGCGCGTTGACCGCGATGGCCAGCGTGACGCCGGGCGGCGGGGCGACGGCGGGTTGCGGCTTGCCTGGCGTGCGCAGATCGAGCGTCTGCACCGAGGCCGGCAGCGAACTGGGCAGGGTGATATCGACCCGCGATACGGTGACGGTGCCGCCGACGGTTACGCCTTGGGTCAGCGTGCCGGAGACGCGCAGATCGGCGCCGGTGACGACGCGGGCAAGGTCGGAATCGAGCAGCCGGGCGTTGCTCGCGGTCAGGTGCAGGGAGACCGGCGCGCCGGCGGCAAGGCCGATATTGCCATCGGCGTTTATGCTGCCGTCCCCGGCCTTGGCGCTGAAATGCTGAACCGCGATGGATTGGCCGCCGCCGACCAGGCTGAGGGTGATATCGGCCAGGTGCACGCCCTGCGCGTAATCCTGAAAATCGCCGTGCGTTAGCCGCATTGTGCCCTGCGCCCGCGGCGCGTTGGTGGTGCCGGTTATGTTGGCCTGGATGTCGGCCACCCCCTGTGCCGCCATGCCGCGCGGCTGGATGACCGGGTCGAGCAGGGCCAGGTCGAGGCGGCCGGTGCTGGTGAGCGAAACCGCGCCGCCGGCGGCGAGGGGCAGGGTGCCGGCCACGCGCAGGTGCAGGCGGGGCCCGGCTTCCGCCTGTGCGTCAAGCTGGGCGGCGCCGCCCGCGAGCGTTGCCTTGGCGGTGATGCGGGCGGGTTTCATGCCCGACATGGTCGGCAGGCTGAGCCCGGTGAGCGTGATGCCGAGCGTGCCGGTGGGGCGCGCGAGGCTGCCCGCCAGCGCCGCGTTGGCCGAGAGCGTGCCGCGCATGGCCGGCAGCTTGAGGAAGGGCCGCAGATGACCCGGCGTCAGCCCCTCGAGCCGCGCATCGAGATGCAGGCTGGGCCGCACCGTGCCGTTCACGGACAGGCGGGCCGGCGCCAGCCCCTTGGCGGCGAGGGTCAGCCGCAGCGCCGTGATGCCGGTCTTGGCGCCGTAGGTGATGCTGGTTGGCGCCGCCAGCCGAAGCTGGCCGGTGCTGGCGGTGGCGGCGAGGCGCGTGAGCCGCAGCGTGTGCCGCGCCGCATCCAGCGTGCCGGCGGCCTGGACATGGGTGAGCCGCGCGCCCTTGGGCGTGACCCTGGCATCGACCGTGAAGGCGGGCGCGGTGGTGCTGCCGGTCACGTCGAGGGTCGCATCGCCGCGCACGGCATTGGCGGTGAGCCCGGTGGCAACCAGCCTGGCCTTGACCCGGCGATTTGTGCCCTGGCCGGTGAGGTGGGCATCGAGCCGGCCCTGGCGCAGCGCGGCGGTGTGCGCCAGCGCCAGATTATCCAGCGTGGCGGCGAGCGTGATGCCGGCTTGCGTGGCGTCGAGCCTGGCCGTGAGCGCGCCGCTGACCGGTTGGCCGACCAGGGGGCGCAGATCGGCCAGGTTGCGCCAGCGCAGCGTGATGGCGCCGCTTGGTTGCGCCGCCGTTTGGGCCGCCGTTTGCGCTGCGCCGGCGGGCAGGGTGATGGTGCCGGCGGCCTGAAGCGACTTCCAATGGGCCTGGTCGATGGCGATCGCGGTCGCGCCGTTCTGCTGGCGGAGAGTGAGAGCGAGCGTGAGCGGCGCGCCATAAAGGGTGGCGTCGGCATTGACGGTGCCGGCGGGCGCGGCCGGCAGATCGGTCAGGTCGAGGGTTGCGTGCAGCGGCGCCGGCCTGGCGCCGCCTTCGCCCAGCGTGCCGGTGGCGGCAAGCCGCGCGGCGAGGCGGGAAACCGGGCCGGAGGCCTTGCCGGTGAGGTTGAGCGCGCCCCGCAGCGACGGCGCCAGCGCGTGCAGGTCTGGCAGGGTGGCCTGCCAGGCGGCATCGACCTGGCCCGAGCGATAGGCGTAGGTGGCGGCGAGGCGCAGCGGCGCGGCATTGAGATGCAGTTGGCCATCGCTGACCGTGGCGCCGCGCAGCCTGGCCGATGTGGTCAGGCCGAGTTTGCCGCGGAGCGCCGGCGGTATGTCCGCCCCGCCGGTGAGATCGGCCTTGGCGGCCAGGGTGGTGGCGTAAACCCCGGTGCCGGCCTGATGCAGCGCGGCATCGAGCGTGATCTGGCCATCGGCGGCGTGGCCGAAGGCCTTGGCCAGGGGCGCCAGTTTGGGCACGTCGAGGTGCAGCGTGGCGGACAGGCTGGGCGCCAGGGCGGCGGCGCCGTTGGCGGCGAAGAGTGCCTGGCGCAGCGTGTAATGCACGGTGTGGCTGGGGTCATCGAGCCGCAAGGCGGCATGCAGGCTGACCGGGCTGTCGGCGAGCAGGCCGGGCCTGGGGCCCGGAACGGTGAGTCCGGTGAGGGTGGTATCGAGCGTGAGCGCCTTGCCGCGCAGGTCGGCGTGCAGGGCGATGGCGCGTGCCTTGGCGCCGGCCGCGCTCGGCTGATCGAGCGTGGCGGTCAGGGTTGCGGCCGGCTGGGTCCAGCTTCCGTTGATGCGCCCGTCGAGGGCGAGCTTTTGCCAGGCGGCGAGCGTGAGCAGGTGCATGGGCCCGCTGCCGGCGTGCAGCGTCAGGGCATCGCTGTGGCCCGGCAGATCGATGACGCCGCCGAGCACGAGGCCGAGCGGGCCGAGATGGGCGGTGCCTTGCAGCCGCGCCGCTGACCATGGCCCGTCGAGCGTGAGCCGGGCCGAGACCGGCCCCTGCGCCGCCGGCAGATGGGCGAGCCGGCCGATCAGTCCGCCTGGCGGCTCGGTGATGTCGAGATTGGCGGACAGGGTCTGGGCGGTGATTTTGGCCGCGGCGGTATAGCTGGCCTTGGCGTCGAGCCGGTGGATGACGAGGTGGAGTTGCCCGGCGCGGGCGCCGTTCCAGCGGCCCGAGGCGTCAGCCGCGAGTTTGGCGGGCACGCCGAGCAGGCTCGGCCCGAGCAGGATATCGGGCAGCGAGACCCGTTGGGCGACGATGGTGAGGCCGATTCCACCGCCGCCGCCGGATTTGCCGGGTTTGCCGGGCGCGACGACCGGCCGGCGCGACACGGTGAGTTGGGTCGCGGATAGCAGGGTGACGCGGGCGGTGCCGTGCAACAGCGCCAGCGGCGACCAGTCGAGCACGATGCCGCGGGCGGTGAGCCAGGTGCCGTTCGCGTCTCGCACGATCAGGCTTTTGGCGCGCAGCCGGTCTGGCACCCGGCCGTGCAGACCGGTGAGTACCACCTGCCCGCCACTGGCCCTGGCGGCGATCCAACTGGCCAGACGGTGCCCTGGCGGGGTGTTGAACACGACCAGCGCCAGCGCCAGCAGCACGAACGGGGTGGCCAGCAGACCGAAGGCGATGCGGACGAGCCAGCGGCGCCAGGGATGCGCGCGGGGTGCCTCGGCGCTCAAAACGCCTCCCCGAGGCCGATATAGGCCTGCAACGAGCCGGCATGCGGCACGCGCACCAGCGGCACCGCGATATCGAGCCGGATGGGACCGAACGCCGTGTAGTAGCGGGCGCCGAGGCCGACACCGGCGAGAAACTGGCCGGTGAACGGCGTGCCGCTGGTGCCGACCTGGCCCGCATCGACAAAGGCGGCAACGCCATAATGCGCGCCGAAGCGCTGGCGCAACTCCACCGTGCCGGTATCGAGCGAGGTGCCACCAAGCGGCACGCCATCGGGGAATTGCGGGCTGGCATATTGGTAGGCATAGCCGCGGATGGTGTCGCTGCCGCCGGCGTAGAGGCGCTGATCGGGCGGCAGGCTGAGGGTGGTCGCGCCCTCGATGGCGCCGATGGTGCCGCGCAGCGCGAGGATGCTGCGCCCGGGCTTGCCGAGATTGAGGTAGGTGCTGGCGGTGCCCTGCGCGAGGACATAAGGGGCGCTGCCGCGCACGCCGCCATAGCTGTAGGTGGGGGTGATGGTGGCCTTGGCGCGCACGCCCCTGGTGGGTTCGAGCAGATCGTTGGTGCTGTCGAAATCGAGGCCGACCGGCAGGCCGACGAAGCTGTAATCGCTGGTCACGCCTTCCTGCGTCACCTGTTCCTGGGTGGCGCTGATGCCGCCGGTGGCGGTGAGGAATTTGCCGAGCCGGCGGGCCAGGATGGCATCGAGGGTGAGCGCGGTGCGGTTGTAGGTGACCAGATATTGGTGCACGCCGATGGCATCGAAGGTCAGGGTCTGGTCGCGCTGGCGCCAGTCCGGCACGACGTAATGGGCCTCGACATCATAGCCGGGGGCGACCGTGCTCGAGCCGCCGAGTTCGGTGATGGCGGCGGAAAAACTCAGTCTTTGCCCGGCGCCGAACAGGTTGCGGTCGGTCCATGAGGTGCCGAGATCGGCGCCGAGATCGGTGGAATAGCTGGCATTGAGCGCGACCACATGGCGCAGCGCCTCGACGAAGCCGAAATCGAGCGGCAACTGCCCGGCCGCGTCCGGCGCCGCCGCGGGCGTTACGGTCACGGATTTGAATACCGGCAGCGAGGCCAGATGTTCGCGTGCCTGCTCGACCTTGTCGGCGCTGTAAAGCTCGTTCTGATGCACGGAAAGCTCACGCCTGACATAGCTTTGCTTGACGCGCTTGAGACCGGTGAGGGTGATGGGACCCAGGGCCACGCGCGGCCCGGCGTTGATGGCGAGGGTGACATCGAGCGTGTGGGTGGCGGGCTGGGCGACGGCTTGCGGCACGGGCGCGGTGGCCATGGCGTAGCCGGTATTGTGCAGCTTTTTCAGCAGATCGGACTGGGCGGTTATGACCGAGGCGGCGATTGCCGGCTGGCCCGGGTGCAGGGGAAACCCCTGGCGGAAGCTGGCGGGCAGGTCGCCCCGCAGGTTGACCGTGCCGAGCGTGTAGAGCGGGCCCGGATTGGTGGTGACCAGCACCGGCACCGGCGGACTGGCTGGCAGCGCGCGCAGGCGGGCGGCGAGGCCGGGCGCGCCGAGCGGTTGCCCATCGATGGTGATGCGGGTGGTGCCGCTGTAATAGCCCTGGCTTTGCAGCGCGGTACGGAACCGCGCGAGGTCGGCATGGGCGCGGGCGATGAGGGCGAAGGGGCTGACCGGTGCCTTGGCGCGCAGCCCGACAAGCTGGGAGACGGCCGCGAGCGCCGCGTTCAACGGCTTGCTTGCGGTCGGTTTTATGGTGACTTGATAGGGTTGTGGGTCCGCCGCGCGGGCGGATGAGGCGGCCAGAAGACCCCCGCCAAATGCCAAGATTGCCAACCGCATTCCGGCCAAACTGCCGCGCGCGGCCCCTGCTTGGCAACCCGATGATACAAAAAAGCTGGTTGGTTGGGTTTGTGAGATTATGCGGCGCGGGGGGAGTCTTTATGCGGCGCGCCTGCCCGGCGCGCAGTCCGGCACCGGCCCGCACCCCCACCCGGCCACCCACGAGCGTACACTGCCATGGGTGGCCGGGTGGGGGTGCGGGCCGGTGCCGGACTTCAGACAAAGCATGCGGGCCGGTGCCGGACTTTCTTCGTAAGGCTTGCCGGACTGCGCGCCGGGCAGGCGCGCCATGACTAAAGTGCTTTGCCGGACTTCAGGTCAAAGCATCCAGCTTTTACCCGGGGCGTGGCGATGGTAAGCGCCCGGGCATGCCCCCGCCCTTTTCCGGCCATCGTGGCGCGAAGACGACCAGCAGGACCTATCAGTTGCCGCCGGCCGACCGGCCGCTGGGTCCGGTGGCCGCGATCTGGTTGCGCAAGCTGCGCGCCTTCGACGCCGCCATTCTGATCGTGTTCTGGACGCTGTTCAGCATGCTGGTGCAGGCTGTTCTGCTGCTGGTTCCGGGCCGGGCCAAGGTGGTGTTTCCGAAGATTTTCTGGGCCGTGTTCGCGACGCTGATCGGGCTGCATATCCGCCGCGTCGGCACGCCATTGACCCGGGCGGCCGCGGGCCGGCCGGTGATCTTCATTGCCAACCATACCTCGTGGCTGGATATCGCGGTGATCGGCGCCAAGCTGGAGACCTGTTTCGTGTCCAAGGACGCGGTGCAGGACTGGCCCGGCATCAACCTGGTGGCCAGGCTGGGCCGCACCGCCTATGTCAGCCGCCAACGCGCCAATACCGGGCGCGAGGTGGACGTGATCCGGCGGCGGCTGGACCAGGGGGACAATCTCATTCTGTTTCCCGAGGGCACCACGGACGATGGCAGCCGGGTGCTGCCGTTCCGTTCCAGCTTTCTGTCGGTCACGGAAGGCGCGGCGCCGCCGGTCATTCAGCCGGTGACGCTGGTGTATGACCGGCTGGCGGGCCTGCCGACCGGGCGGTTCAACCGGCCCTTGTTCGCCTATTACGGTGACATGAACATCGGCCGGCATTTCTGGCGGCTGGTGCAGTGCCACGGGCTGGGCGCAACCCTGTTGCTGCATGACCCGGTGGACCCGCGCGATTTTCCGGACCGCAAGGCGCTGACACGCGCGCTGGAACGCACCATTTGCGACAGCGCGGCGATGTTGCGGCAGAACCGACTGCCGGGGCGGGCCGCGGCCCCGCCAGAAACATGCCATTCACACAAAGAAAACTTGACGTGACCACAGCAGATGAGGCGAGGCTGACGCTGGAAACCGGAGGAACGCACGCGCCCTTGCCAAGCCCCGCGCCGGACAAGGCCCCGCCCGCCCCACGCGGCCTGCACGTGATGACGTGGGGCTGCCAGATGAACGCCTATGACAGCGGCCGGATGGTCGATGTGCTGGCGACGCAGGGTTTTCATGAGGTTGCCAGCCCCGACCAGGCGGAGCTGATAATCTTGAACACCTGCCATATTCGTGAGCGCGCGACCGAAAAGGTGTTCTCGGAGCTTGGCCGCCTGCACGGGCTGAAGCGGCAGCGGCAGGCGGCGGGCGGCCGGCTGATGATCGCGCTTGCCGGTTGCGTGGCGCAGGCGGAAGGCGAGATCATTCGCGCCCGCGCGCCCTATGTCGATATCGTGCTGGGGCCGCAGACCTATCATCGGCTGCCGGCCATGCTGCGCCGGGCCGAGGCGGGGGAGCGGGTGATCGAGACCGAGTTTCCGCCCGAGGACAAGTTCGATTATCTGCCCGGGGAAGCCGCGCCGCGCGGCCCGGGCGGGCTGACCGCCTTTCTGTCGATCCAGGAAGGCTGCGACAAATTCTGTAGCTTCTGCGTGGTGCCCTATACGCGCGGCGCCGAGTTCAGCCGCCCGGCCGCGGCCGTGCTGGCCGAGGCGCGCGGGCTGGTGGCGCGGGGGGCGCGCGAGATAACGCTGCTGGGCCAGAACGTGAATGCCTGGCATGGCGCGGCGCCGGACGGCACAAGCTGGAATTTGGGCCGGTTGATGCGCGCGCTGGCCGGGATCGATGGGCTGAGCCGCATTCGCTATACCACCAGCCACCCGTCCGACATGGATGACGACCTGATCGCGGCGCACCGCGACCTGCCGCAGGTGATGCCCTATCTGCACCTGCCGGTGCAGTCCGGCAGCGACAAGGTGCTGGCGGAGATGAACCGTCGGCACACGCGGGCGGCGTATATGCGCCTGGTTGCCCGGTTGCGCGCGGCGCGGCCGGACCTGGCCTTGTCGACCGATATCATCGTCGGCTTTCCGGGCGAGACCGACCGGGATTTCGCGGACACGCTGGACCTGGTGCGCGAGGTCGGGTTTGCCCAATCCTACAGCTTTGCCTATTCCGCGCGCCCCGGCACCGGCGCCGCCACGCGCGCCGACCAGGTGCCCGACCCCGTCAAGCATGAGCGCCTGCAGGCGCTGCAGGCGCTGCTGTTTGCCCAGCAAGCCGACTTCAATGCGCGCTGCCTTGGCCGGACGCTGGATGTGCTGATTGTCGGCCCCGGGCGGCGGCCGGGGCAGATGTCTGGCCGCACGCCCTATTTGCAGCCGGTGCATCTGCCCGGCGGCCCGGACCTGACCGGACGGATTGTGCCGGTGACCATAGAGGATGCCCGCACCAATTCGCTTGGCGGCCGATTGGCCGTACGCCCCCACACCCCAGAGCAGGAGCCTGTCAGCGCTTGAGCCAGATCGCACCGTCCCTGGACCAGCCCGCGTCGCGCAATGCCATGGAAGCCGGCCCGTTGGACCGGGACCCGCGAACCCGATCGGTGACGCTGCAATTCGCTGATAACGCCCTGCTGCGCCTGTTGGTGGGCGACCATGACCGGCATCTGGCGCGCATCGAACAATTGGCGGGCATAAAACTGGCCTGCCGGGGCAACCGGATGGCGATTTTCGGCGCGCCCGACCGGGTGGAGGTGGCGCAGGCGGCGCTGCAGGGCCTGTATCAACGGCTGCAACGCGGCGACGGCGTGGGGATTGCCGAGGTGGACGCGGCGGTTCGGCTGTCCGATCAGCCGGCGGAACAGCGGCTGCCGCTGCACGATCTGCCGGCGATACGCACGCGGCGCGGCGCGGTGGAGGCGCGCAGCCCGGGCCAGGCCAGCTACATGGACCATCTGGCGCGGCAGGACATGGTGTTCGGGATCGGGCCGGCCGGTACCGGCAAGACCTATCTGGCGGTGGCGCAGGCGGTGGCGATGCTGCAAACCGGCAAGGTGGACCGGATTGTGCTGTCGCGCCCGGCGGTGGAGGCGGGTGAGCGGCTGGGCTTTCTGCCCGGGGATTTGAAGGACAAGGTCGACCCGTATCTGCGCCCGCTTTATGACGCGCTGCACGACATGCTGCCGGCCGACCAGGTGGCGCGGCGGATTACCGCCGGCGAGATAGAGGTGGCGCCACTGGCCTTCATGCGGGGGCGGACGCTGGCGCATTGCTTTGCCATTCTGGACGAGGCACAGAATACGACCCCGGTCCAGATGAAAATGTTCCTTACACGCATGGGCGAGGGCACGCGCATGGTGATTACCGGCGATCTGACGCAGGTTGATTTGCCGCACGGCATGCGCTCGGGGCTTGCGGACGCGCTGGATACGCTGGAGGGGGTCAGCGGCATCGGGGTGGCGCGGTTCGACCGCCGGGACGTGGTGCGGCACCCGCTGGTGGCCCGCATCGTCGATGCCTATGATCAGCGTGCCATGGCGCTGGGGGAGAAGCGCCGCGAACAGCACCGGGCGGGTGACCGCGACTGACCCATGCGGCTGAGACAAGAGCCCGAGATGACCGAGGACGCCGTGCGAGCATGAACGCGACGATGCGCGAGCCAGGCCGATGTGAGCGATATCTGCCCTGACATGCCGGACCGATTACCAGGCGGCGACGCCGAGATCATTGTCGCGAGCCCGGGGTGGCGACGCGCCATACCGGATGTGGAACGGCTGGCGGCGCGCGCGGTGGGCGTTGCGGGTGGGGCGGGGTCGGTGCGGCTGGAATCGGACCGGGCGGTCAAGCGGCTGAATTTTCTGTATCGGGGCCGCAACAAGCCGACCAACGTGCTGACGTTTCCGCCGGCGGGGCCTGGTCTGGGCGGCGACATCGTGCTGGCGCTGGAAACCTTGCGGCGCGAGGCGCGGGCGGCGGGGCGGCCGATCCGGCACCATTTCGCGCATCTGCTGGTGCATGGGGCGCTGCATTTGCGCGGTGCCGACCATGAATGCGCGGGCGATGCGCGGCGGATGGAAATGCGCGAGGCGCGGTTGCTGGCGCGGCTGCGTATTCCCAACCCATGGAAGCCGAGATGAGCGAGGCCGGGCGCCAGCGCTTTGTCGAGAAATTGCGGGCGCGCCTGCTGGGGCGCGAACATTCGCTGCGCGATTCGCTGACCGAGCTTGTGAATGAGGCGTCCCAGGAGCAGGAGGCCGGTGGCCAGGAGCCGATACTCAACCGCCACGAGAGCCTGTTGATTGCGAACGTGCTGCGGCTGCGCGACATCACCGCCGACGATGTGATGGTGCCGCGCGCCGATATCGTCGCCATCCGCGTCGATATGCCGATCGATCAGGCGCGCGCGCTGATCAGGGCCGAGGGCCATTCCCGGCTGCCGGTATATCGCGATCAGCTGGATGACATCGTCGGGATGATCCACATCAAGGACGTGTTCGCGCACGACCGTGACGAGCCGGGATTTTCCCTGGAAAAGATTTTGCGCAGCCCCCTGATGGTGGCGCCGCAGATGCCGGTTCTGGATTTGCTGCTGCAGATGCGCCAGTTGCGCATGCACATGGCGCTGGTGGTGGACGAATATGGCGGCATTGACGGGTTGGTGACGATCGAGGATCTGGTCGAGACGATCGTCGGCGATATTGCCGACGAACATGATGAGCCACAACCGCATCCGCTGGTCGAGCATGGCGACGGCACGTGGGACGTGGACGGGAGAATGCCGATCGAGGAATTCGAGGCGCGCTTCGGCCCGGTGCTGACCGAGGATGAGCGCGACGCGGATATCGATACGGTGGCCGGGCTGGTTTTCATGCTGGCCGGGCATGTGCCGGCACGCGGCGAGGTGATTGCGCACGAATCGGGGTTGGAATTCCAGGTGCTGGATGCCGATCCGCGCCGGATCAGGCGGCTGCGCGTCCATCAGGCGAGCGCGCCGGAATAGGCCCCGGGGCCGGTTCGCGCCCACCCACGATGAGGTGGGCGCGAGGCGTGGTCAGGCGGCTTTGCGGGGCATGGCCGCCGCCCGGTCGATATGGTTTTGCGCCAATGCGGCGAGGCTTTTTTCGGTCCTGGTCTCCTCGTCCAGGGTTTGTTGCAACAGGCTGACGATTTGCGTGTTGCCGCCTGCCTTGGCCCAGGCGATCAAGGCGGCGTAGCGGGCCATTTCGTAATGTTCGACGGCCTGTCCGCAGGCGATCAGGCCAGCGTCACGCACGGGGCCGGCGTCGCTGCCGGAGATCACCTCCTCGCCTTCCTCGATCAGCCCCTTGATGGCTTCGCATGTCACGGCCTT
>DAIDIQ010000196.1 GCA_027459285.1 Acetobacteraceae bacterium | reverse complement strand
CACCCGGCCACCCACGAGCGTACACTGCCATGGGTGGCCGGGTGGGGGCGCGGGCCGGTGCCGGACTTCAAACTGAAACACCACCAAAAAGCTTTTGTCACTTTGCTTTACAGCGGCACGGTGTCCACGCCGTTCTCGCTGCGTCGCACGAACCGCGCCCGCCCGCCGTCGGCGGCGGAAATCAGCATCATGTCCCCGCCTTGCAGCAGATCCCCCGCCACATCGAAAAACCCCGGCCGCTCCACCTCGCCCAGCCCGTCACGCTCGGCCCGGTAATGCCACAAGGTAAACCCCTGCGCGTACGCCAGAACGGAAAGATTGCGCAACACAAAAGCCATGATCCGTCTCCTTGCCAGGTTGCCCGCCGGAATGATCGGGCTGATGCGGCAAGACCTACAGGACGAATTACCCTTATGCAATCTTTTTTCCCAGGAAATCGCCGATTCTTATCCCAGAACGTCACATTTTCATCGGGGCCGTCCACCCCAGGTTGAAAAAAAGCCGACAACGCCCTGTTCTTACTCTTTTCCTAGACATTCGGCGGTCAATCCTATATAGAGGTGATATCGAGTCGCGGCCCCGGCCGCAGCAACAGGAACAGGTCCCATGCGGCACGAAGATGTCTGGCGCGCGCTTGATACGCTCGCCGCCGAGAAAGGCTACTCCACCTCCGGCCTCGCCAAGGCGGCGGGGCTGGACCCCACCACCTTCAACCGCAGCAAGCGCACCATGCCGGACGGCCGGCCGCGCTGGCCCAGCACGGAAAGTGTCGCCAAGGCGCTCAACGCCACCAAGGTCGGCATCGAGGCGTTTTCCGCCCTCGTCAACGGCGCCCGCACGCTACCGGAAAATTACCGCAACATGATGCACCGCATTCCCCTGATCGGCTTCGCCCAGGCCGGCGGTGAAGGCTATTTCGGAGATTCCGGCTATCCGGTCGGCGGCGGCTGGGACGAGGTCTCGCTTCCCGAACTCACCGACCCGCATGCCTACGCGCTCGAAATCAGCGGCGATTCCATGGAACCGGTATTCCGCGACGGGGACCAGATCATCGTCTCCCCCGCCGCCCCCGTCCGCCGCGGCGACCGCGTGGTCCTGCGCACCCGCGCCGGCGAGGTCATGGCCAAGCACCTGGCCCGCAAATCCGCCCGCCGCTATGAACTGCGCAGCCTGAACCCCGCCCACCCCGACCGCAGCTTCGACCTGGACGAGGTCGCTTTCGTCCATCGCATCGTCTGGGTCAGTCAATAACCACGATGAAACCAGGCCGGCACGGGAAGTATTTGTAGGACGCGCCTGCCCGGCGCGCAGTCCGGGGTTGAAAGTATTTGCAAGGCGCGCCTGCCCGGCGCGCAGTCCGGCACCGGCCCGCACCCCCACCCGGCTACCCATGACAGTATACTTCCGTGGGTGGCCGGGTGGGGGTGCGGGCCGGTGCCGGACTTCGAACAAAGGATGCCGGACTTCACGTAAGCACCCGCGCCGGTCAGGCGCGTTTCACAACACCCTCCACCTCGCCCATCGCCGCGTCCCGCGCCTCCGGGCCAAGCCAAACCAGCACCGCCACCGCCACCGCCATCACCGCCGCCATGCCGGCCAGAGGCAGGCGCAAATCATGGCCCAGCGCCACCGCCAGCGCGCCTTGAATGGTCGCGTTGCCCGCCGCCAGAAAATTCCCCACCTGATACACGAAGCCCGGAAATGTCGCCCGTGCCGCCGGCGGGGAAATCTCGTTCAGATGCGCCGGCACCACGCCCCAGGCGCCTTGCACGCAAAACTGCACCAGCACCGCGCCCAGCCCCACCATCAGCGGCGTCGTCGCATACGCCCACACGGGAATCGCCGGCAGGCACAGCAGCGCCGCCGCCGCGATCGCCCTTCGCCGCCCCACATGTTGTGACGCGACGCCGCACACCACCCCGCCCGATATCGCCGCGATCGTATACGCCACCCCGATCGCGGAAACCGCCGCATGGTCGAAATGACGCTGCCCGAGCAGGAAGGTCGGGTACAAATCCTGTGTGCCGTGGCTCAGGAAATTGAACGCGGTCATCAACGCCACCGCGAACAGGCTGAGTTTCAGCGGTGGCCAGCCGCCTTTGCCCGCCGCCGCCCGCCCCGTCGCCCGCCGCGCCAGCCAGTCCGGGCTTTCCGCCACCCGCGCGCGCACGAACAGCACCAGCAGCGCCGGCGCCGCGCCGATGAAAAACAAGCCCCGCCACCCCACCACCGGATAGGCAAAAGCATACAGCAACGTTGCCAGCAAATACCCGCTCGGGTAGCCGGCTTGCAGCAGCCCGGAAATCCGGCCGCGCCACGCCGCCGGCACGCTCTCCATCGTCAGCGCCGCGCCAACGCCCCATTCGCCGCCCATCGCCACGCCAAACAGCGCCCGCAACGCCAGAAAGCTCCATAAACCCGGCGCCAGGCCCGAGGCGAATTCCAGCACCGAGTAACCCAGCACGCTCGCCATCAGCGCCGGCCGTCGGCCAAACCGTTCCCCCAGCCGCCCGAACAGAAACGCGCCCAGCGGCCGCATCGCCAGGGTCAGCGTAATCGTCAGCGTGCCCAGCGTCAGCCCGGTATGAAATTCCCGGGCCACGTCACGGAACACGAACACCATCAGAAAAAAATCGAACGCATCCAGCGTCCAGCCCAGATAGGCGGCGGCCACCACCGCCACCGGCCGCGCCCGCGCCGCCGTCACGCCACGCGTCTCAGTCAATCGAGCCTGGCGCGGTTACGCTCAGCGCCGCTTGCGCGGCGGCGGCGGCAGCTTCCACCATTCCACCGGCTGCGGCTCGTCCTCGTCAGCACCGGCCGTCGCGGCCGCGCTCGCCATCGCCCGAGCCGGTTCCAACGCCAGGGTCGGGGCAGGGGCGGGCAGGGGGTATTTACGCGGCCGCCCGCGGCCGCGTTTCACCGGGGCCATGCCCGGCGCGCTCGCCACCGGCTCGGGCTGCGGCCGCGGCGCCGGCCGGGGTGTCGCCGCCGCCTTCAGCCGTGCCAGTTCCGCCTGCAAGCCGGCAATCTCCTCGGCCCGCGCCTCGGCCAAGGCCTGTGCGTCCGCCCGCGCCAATTCCACGTGGCCCAATTGCGTGTGCAGGCTCTTCATCTGCGCGCTGGTCTGCGCCTGCAACTCGTTGCGGGCGCGCTCGGCCTGCTCGGCCCGCTGCCGCCAGCTATCCAGTTCCGCCTGCATCCGCGCCAATTCCGCGTCATTGCGCGGCAACACCGCCGCCGCCTCGCGTGGCCCGGGCTTCACCATGTGCACCACCGGCACCTCGCCATCGCGCACAAATCGGTGGCGCGGCTTGCCGGCCCCGCCATGCGCGGCGCCATGTCCCTGCCCCTCACCGCCCCGAAACGGCTCGCGTTGCGGCACGGTCCGGCGTGGCATCTGCGCCAATTCGGCGCCGGCCGCGCGTCCGCCCGGCCCGCTCATCGCCTCCAACGCCCGTCGCATGCGCGATTCGGAATTTTCCTCCGCGCCGTCATCCTCGGGTTTCGCGTCGGATTCAGTCAATTTATTAAGCATTGTTTCTGTCTCGGAATCAGTATCGAAAATGCGGCGCAGGCAAAGGTGCGGCCGTGACGGCACATCCATCAATTCTGGCAATGCCGCGTGACCAACACCCGGAAGTCCCCGAAGCCCGGAAGTCCCCAAAGCCCGGAAGTCCCGGTAAACTCACCCCCTTTGGGGGGGGCGCGCCGTGCGGATAGCACACATCGGCGTGTATCGGAGTTTCGGCCATGAACCGGAGTCGCTGTCAATCCATTTCTGTCGCGGGGCGGTATTGATCAAGCCCTGGTGGATTTTTATTCATCTTCCGGCAGGTCCACCAGCACGATCCCGGCGCGAATGCTTTCCAATTCGTCGCCAATGAAGCGGATGATGTCCAATTTCGTGTCGCCCCGCCGCAGTCGCGCCTCGTAATGCGCCATGCCTTCCGGGTCCGGCTCCTTCAGCAGCAGGCGTCTATAACAGGCGGTAATAAAGTCGCGCCCCTCCAGCGCCAAAAGCTCGGCGGCGGAAACCTCCCGCGCCGATGCCGCGCCCAGCCGCAGCGTCGGCACATCCCGCGCCGCGCTCTCGCGCACCAGCGCGCGGGCAAAAATCCCGCCCGGCGCCCGGTCGGCATACACCAGCCGCATCCGATAGGCCGGTGTGCCAATCAGCATCCGCCGCACCGCGTCCGGTCCCGCCCGGCGTGCCCGCGCCCAGGCCGCGCGCAACAACTCGCCGGTCATCGCGCCGGCCATGAAATCCTGGCACAGAAGCTCGACAATCGTCTCCAGCCGCATGCCCCATGCCTCGGCGTCGCGCACGCAACTGCCATCGCGCCAGCGCCCCACCGGTGCCAGCGCCAGCAAATCCTCCACGCTCAGCCGCGCCGGCGCCGCGGGCGCTGATGGTGGCAGGGCCAGCATCTCGCCGGTCTCACCCAGCATCACCGCCAGCCGCCCGGTCGCGGCACTCGCCGGTCGGGTCAGCATGAAGCCCGGCAGCCCGTCGCCCCGCGGCAGATCGGCCAGCGTGCTCGCCACCACCCGCCCATCCGCCAATAAATGCACCAGCATCGCGTAATCCGCGTGCACCGCGTGCCGCGCCCAACCCTGCACGCTCGTCGCGTCCAGCACATCCACATGGCCCGGCATCACCCCTCTCCCGCCGGCAAGGCCTCGATCGCGGCCAGCATGTCCCGCCAGCATCGCGTCCAGGAAAATCCCGCCGCCCACGCCGCCCGCGCCGTCCGCGCGCCCGGCGTCTCGCGCAACGCCTCGGCCAGCCCGCGGCCAAAATCCCCCGGCATGAACGGATCGAAATAGGTCGCGACCGTGCCCCCAACCTCCATCAGGCTCGATGACCGTGTCGTCAAAACCGGCGTGCCCAGCGCCAGCGCCTCCAGCACCGGCAGGCCGAACCCCTCGAACAGGCTCGGGTAAATCATCAGCCGCGCCCGCGCCAACAGCGCATCGCGCGCCGCCGCCGCCACATAGCCGGGAAACATGATCCGTCCCGCTTCCGCCGCCGCCGCAAGCCCGTGCCGCGCCAGCAGCGTCGCCGGTGCCTCGCCCCAGCCATGCCGGCCCAGAAACACGAAGCGCAGCGCGGTCAGCACATGCGGTTGCGCCGCCAGGAATTCCAATATAACAGAAATATTCTTGCGCGGCTCTATCGTGCCCAGCACCAGCACATAGGGTTCCACCGGCGCATCCGGCGCCGCCACCGCGCCCGCCAATCCCGGCCCCGGATACACACACCGCACCCGCCCGGGCTCGGGCGGCGCCAGATAGCGCAGCACATCCTGCCGCGTCGCCTCGGATACGCAAAAGGTCAGATCGTTGCTGGCAATATCCGCGGCCATCGCGCTCGCATGAAAGCGCACCGTCTCCGGCATATGAAACTGCGGCGTCAGCAGCGCCGACAAATCATGCACGATCTGCGTCTCCACCGCGAAGCCGCGCCGGCACGTCTTCACGTTCGGGAATATCGCGATCGCCGTCTCATCGGCCGCCAGCGCCGGCGCCACGGGCTCGGCCCGCGCCAGCCAGAATTCCAGCCATTCGCCCTCGCCGCGGGTCAGCGCCGTCTCCACCACCCGCGCCGGCACCGCGGCCCGGCCGAAAAAAAACCCGCGCGCCCGCCCCGCCCCATTCAGGGTCGTCCCATCCAGCGGCGTGCCATCCAGGGTCGCATCCCCCAGCATCGCCCCCGCCAGTCCCGCCGTCACCTGGCTGATGCCGGTATACTGGCCTTCCCGCAGCGGCCCGATCTCCAGCCAGAAGCGTCGTCTCACGCGGCCGCCATCGCGGTGCCGGTGCCGAGTCGCGCCGCCACCAGCGCCCGCACCGCGTCCTCGCCAAAGCACGCCGCCACCCGCGCCCGCCCCGCCGCCGCCATGCCCGCCCGCGTCCGCGCCGACAGGCCGCGCGCCGTCGCCAGCGCCGCCGCCACCTCGGGGCCGCCGGCCCGCGCCACGGCAAAATTCCGCCCCGCGACAAGCCCGGCCAATCCCGGATCATCGTTCATCGCCACCCGCGCGCCAATCCGCACCGCGCAGCTTTCATCCAGATAATCCTCCATCGCCGTGCCTCCCGTGCTCACCGCCACACAGCCCGCGGCCATCGCCTCCAGCAGCGGCAAATTCTGCCCCTCGGCCACCGACGCCGAAACAAAGAAATCGGCCAGCCCGTACAGCGCCGCCATCTCCGCCTCGTCCAGATAAGCGTGGCACAGCAAAATCCCCGTATCGTGCATCGCGCTACCCCCGGCCAGCCTTGCCCGCATGATGCTGCCGGCCACCCGGCCCAGCGTCACCCCGTCGCCGCCACGCAGCAATTTCAACAGCAACACCGAATCCGGAAACGCCAGCCTGTGCGCATGAAAGCCGCGCACCAGCGCATCCAGGTTCTTGCGCGCATCCTCCGGGTTCAAAATCGCCAGAAATATCGTGGGCCTGCCGCCCAGCGCGCGCAGTCCCGCCCGCAGGCTCAGAATCGCCGCCTCGGCCCGCTCATCCTGCAACCCCTCGGGCCAGGCAAAATTCACCTGCAAGGGCGTCACCGGCAGGTCGGCCAGCGCCCGCAGCGCCTCGGCCCGGCCGGGCACCGCCGGCGGCTCGATCGGCGCCGGCACCACATGCGTCCGCGCCACACCGTGCGCGCGCAGCACGGTCTCGGCAAACCGGCTCGCCACCCAGACCTCGTCGCACAAATTCAGCATCGCCGCCTGGTTCAAGAACGGATGCTCGCCGGGCAGCGTCTCGGTCTTCAGCACCGGAAATTCCCAGGCAAAGCAGGCAATGTTGCGCGCCGGCTTCAGCAGCCTGATCTCCGCGGTCGAGCGGAAAATCAAATGCGTCCACGCCCCCGCCGGCGCCTCCGGCATGGCGTCGCGGCCGGCATAATATTCCGGCATCGCCAGCATCCGTGGCGCGCTGAAATGCCGCGTCAACAGGCGCGCGAACTTCGCCGCCGCGAAATGGTACGAATAATGCGCAACCCCCAAGTGCCGGGCAATCTCGCCCGTCACCGTCGATGACATGAACAGGGCCGGCCACCCGGCCGGGCCGCCCGCCTCCGCCACCGCCCCCTTTCGCACGCGCCCGCGTGCATCCGCGCGTCGCTTCGTCACGTTAGACTGGCGTGCCGGGCGCTCCCGGTGCATTTTCGCCGCACGGGCAGGGAGTAGGGCATGGGCAAGGTCTTCACGCTCGCGGAGCAGACTTTCCAGCGGGGCACAGATTACGACATCGTGATGCTATATCAGCTTTTCCTGGGCCGTAACCCGGAAAGCTCACATGTCATCATGGAGCATCGCTCCAAAACCCTGGCCGCCGCCTTCCGCACCTTCCTCACCTCCGACGAGTTTCGCGCCGGTACCGTAGCACCCGCCCGCCTCGGCCAGCCCGTGCATCGCCATGATACCGAGCCGGTTCCCACCACCGACCAGTTGGACTGGCTGTTCGAGCATGTCCTGTTCGACGAGGATGACCGGCTCGCCCTGCGCGCCGCCACCAGTTGGGAAAGCTTCTTCGCCTATCTGCTGGCGCTCGACGGCTTTCTCGACCCGCAGATCCTCCCGCCCGAAGGCCCCGCGCCAGACCAGCCGCCGGCGCCCGAGCCACTCGGCCCGCCGCTTCGCGCCCGCGTCGTCGAGAATGCCGGCGCCCACGCCCATCCCATTCAGCCCGCCCTCGCCACCGTGCTCGCCCGGCTCGACCGGCTCGAGGCACTGATCATCGATCTCGGCCACCGCCTCGACGCGCTGCACCCACCGCCCGTCCGTGCCGGCGCCACTCAGCCGGCTGGCGGCAAGGAAAGCGCCAAAAGGGTGCGGCAGGCCCGGTAAACCTGCGCCGGATTCATCTCGCGCAAACACGCCACCTGGCGTGGGCAATCCGTTTCCTGGCTGATATAACACGGCCCGCACCGCATGCGCCGGCGCAGCGCCAGGCCGCGCGGTCCGGCCGGTCCCCACTCCGCCGCGTCCACATGCGCGGCATGTATGCCAATCGTCGGCACGCCCAGCGCCGCCGCCATGTGCTTGGGGCCGCTGTCATTGCCAACAAAAAGCGCGCCGCCGCGCAGCAGCCCCGGCAATGCCTCCAGCCGCGCAATCCCCACCATCGAGCGCACGCGGTCCGTCTCCCCCAGCGCCGCCAGCAGCCGCGCCGCCAGGGCCGCCTCCTCGGTGCCGCCAATCAGCACGATCTCGGCCGCATGGTTTGCCAGCAAAAGCCGGATCAGCGCCACGAAATGCGCCTCCGGCCATTGCTTCAAGGCGTTGCCGGCGCCGGCGTGCACAAAAATCCGCGCCGGGCGTGATGGTTGCGGTGGCGGCGGCAGGTCCGCCTCGCCGCACGCCGCCTCCACCGCCGCCGCCAGCCGCATCAGGCTGCCGCCAATATGGCTCCGCTTCGCCCGCAGCGGCACATCGCCCTCCCATTCCACCGCGATGTCCAGCCAGGGAAAGGCGCCATCGCGGTCAAACCCGGCCAGCACCGGCGCGCCGCTCAGCTTCAAAATCGGCCGCGTATCCGGGTGGGTGCGCAAATCCACCGCCAGGTCGAACCCGTGCGGCCGAAGCCGCGCCGCCAGCGTCTCATATTCGCCGGGGGCAATCGGCCGCGCCCCGCTGCCGGCGCGCCCGGCGAAAAACTGAAACGGCACCACAGTGTCCACCGCGCCCGCCTTCACCGCCAGCGCCGCCACATCGGGTTGCGCCAGCAGATGCAGCCGTGCCGCGGGAAAGGCCCGGCGCAGCCGCAGCAGGGCCGGCAGCGCGGTCACCATGTCGCCGATATGGTCCAGCTTCACCACCAGCACCGCCCGCACCGCCTCGCGGCTGAGCAGCTTGCCCCCGGGCACCAGCCACTCCACCGGCTCCGGCTCCGGCCGATACGCCTCGCCCGCCGCCAGCATCGGGTTGCGCAGCCCATCGCCCGCCGCCATCGTCAGCGTCCAACGCGCCGCGAACGCCGCCGCGTCGTGGCTGTCCGGCAGCGCCACCCGGCTCGCCATCTCATGGTGCGTCAGCCGCGCCTCGGCCGCATACACCACGCGCAGCCCGGCCTGGCCCAGCCGCAGGCAGTAATCCAGATCGTTCTTGATCAGGTCGTGCGCCTCATCGAACCCGCCCAGCCGCTCGAACACCCGCCGCCGCGTCATCAGGCACGCCCCGGTCACGGCGCTCACCTCCTGCGCCAGGCTGGCCAGCCCGAACGGCCCCGGCGCGTCGCCCGGCGCGCACCGGAACGCATGAATGCCCTCGGCGCCGTGCAGAAACATCCCGGCATGCTGCACCGTGCCGTCCGGATACAGCAGCTTCGGCCCCACCGCGCCCACGCCTTTCTCCGCCGCCCGTCCCAGCAGCGCCGGCAACCACGCATCGTCCAGCGGCAGCACATCGTCGTTCAAAAACAGCAGAAACGCCCCGCGCGCCGCCCGCGCGCCCACATTGTTCGCGCGTGACCAATTGAACGGCCCCTCGAGCCGTATCACCGTATCCGCGTGCGCCCGCACAAAGTCCCGCAGCGTCTCTGCCGCCTCGTCCATCCCGTCCAGCACAATGATCTCGAGCGTCGCGCCGCCACGCGCCGCCGGTGCCAGCGCCCGCAGCCGGCTCAGGCAGTCGCGTATCAGCCCGCGCGCCCCCTTGGTCGGAATGATCACCGAAACCCGGGCCGCCCGCGGCGGCGCCGGCAACAGCACGAAGGCCCCCGGCACCGGCGCCTCGCGCACCCGCGCCGGCACGGCCCGCCGCCGCGCCGCCCGCGCCAGCGCCGCCTGCTCGCGCGCCGCCGTCTCGATGATCGGCCCGACCCGCTCGGCCAGAAAGGCCGGCACATGCGCCACCATCCGTGCCGCCTCGGTCAGCCGCAGCACGGCATCATACTCGCCCAGTTGCTCGACCGACCCCGCATCCACCCCCGCCGCCGTCACCAGGGCCCGCGTCGCGCACCAGGCCCGGCCGATATAATTGAACCCGGTCAGCAAGGTCGGTGACCAGCCGGGCTTGGCGAATGGCCGCGCCAGGTCGTTCGCCGCGTCATGCGCGCGCTCGTCGGCATAAACAAAATCCGCGCCCCGCACCGCCGCCTCCAGCGCCAACACCGAGAAGGCGTCGGCGCCAAACCGGTCGCCCGCCCGCGCGATCGCCAGAAAATCCTCCACCCCCGGCGTCGCGTCCGGCCAATCGATCGCCGCCGCCTCCGCCGCCGCGGTCATGCCCACGACGCGTGGCGCCAACAGCGGCAGCGTCTCCAGGCAGCGTGCCAGCAAAAGCCGCTCGGCCTCGTCGCGGCACAGCACGATCGCCCGCCAATCCGGGCAATCCTGCCGCGCCAGGCTGCGCAGGGTCGCGCCCAGCCCGGCCAGCCCGGCGCGTCCCGGCCGGCGTATCAACACGCAAAAGCGTGGCGTCATGCCCAAACGGGCGAAAATCTGCCGCCGCAGCAGCGTCTCGGCCAGCGGCACGAAGGGCAGGGGCCGGCCGATCCGCCGGTCATCGTCGGGCGTCAGCACCACACGCAGCGCCTGCTCGCGCACCCCGCCGCGCTCGCCGCGCGCCACCACGCGCAACACATGCTCGCCCGGCTTCATCAGCCCCGGCGGAAGCAACGCCGCGAAGCCCGCGGTCAGCGCCGCCGGCAGCTCAGGGTAATGCACCGCCAACTCCTCGCGCCGCAGCCCATGGTGCGCCACCGCCAGCCTGCGCTCATCTGCCCAGATCTCGACCGAGGCGACGCGGTCCGCCGTGTCGGGCACCAGCGCCCAGCCGGTCACGCTCAACGTGCCGCGCCATTCCGCCACCAGCCCGGCCGCGCGCGCTGCCGGCGTCTCCACCATCAACATCGGCGCCACCGGCGCGCCCGCCCCGCCCGCCGCATCGCCATCGCGGCCGGGCCGCGCCGCGCCCGGCACCGGCAGGCGCAGCCGCGTCTCGGCCCCGGCCTCATCGATGCGCCGCAAGGCCAGCGTCTGCGTGCCCCGCCTCAGCCGCCCGCTGAACCTGAACCCGGCCTGCCGCGCGCCCGGCAGGCGCGGAAACCGGTTGCCGATATCCGGCCGCTCCAGCCCAATCTCGGCCAGGCCCAGGCTCGTCTCCCCATCCATCACCTCGATCGCGCGGGTCGCGACGTCCCCCACCGCCCAGCCGCTGACGTGAAATATCCGCCCCGCCTCCAGCCGCGCCGTCTCGCAACACAGCGTCACCGCGTCGGCGCGCAGCCACTGGCTCGCCTCGCCGGCGCGCAACAGGGGGGCAATCACCTGCCGCCTGTGCCCCTCGGCGCGCGCCACCACGCGCACCGCGTCGCCCGGCTCGGCGGCCCGGTCCAGCACATGCACCAGTCGAAAGCCGCTTTTCGCCGCGTCCTTATAGGCGGCGTGCCGCCGGCCCATTTCCGGCCGGCTCAGCCCCATCTCGGGCGCCGGCAGCCGCTCGGCGTTCAAATACAATTCCAGCGCCGTCAGTTCCCGCCTCGCCAGCGCATAGCCACGCAGCACCAGCCGGTTCTCGCCATCCAGCCGGCAGGTCTCCAGCGCCAGGCGTATCGGCGGCAGCAGGGCTTCCGCCTCGCCCCCCGCCTCGCCCTTCGCCGCATGCACCCAATCGAGCGCCACCACCCGCCGGTGCTCGCGCCCATCCTCGGTATGAAACACAAGGCTCAGCGGCGTATCCGGTGCCACCCCCTGTTCCGGCACGCTGGCCGAAAAGGCAAAGCCGGCAAACCCGGCCTGGGCAAAATGCGGAAAGGACGGCGCCAGTTCCGGCCGCGCCAGCCCGTAATCGGCAAACGTCAGGCGCGTCTCGCCCAGCTTCACCTCGATCCGCGCCACCGCCGCATCGCCGAACGCATAGCCACGCCCGCTCAGCACGCCGCCGCGCGTCACCCGCGTGCCCGGCCGCGGCGCATCCACGCCGATCAGCAAAAACCCCTGCCGCCCGCTCATCGCCCCATCCGGGCGAAGCCCGTGTCGTTGATCACCGGGCAAAGCCCTCGGGTCCCACGCCATGCGTCAGCATCGGTCGCGCCCCGCTGGCCAACCCGTCCAGCAGCGCCACCAGCCCCGCCACATCCACCGGGTGCGCGACCACGTGGCCGAACCCCGCCGCCCGCACCCGCTCCGCCGGCGCGCCGATATCCGGCACGACCGGCACCAGCCCATGCCGCACCGCCTCGCTCAGCGTATAGGAATAGGTCTCCGGCCAATTGTGCAGAAACAGCGCCATCACCCCGTCCGCCTCCTCGATCAGGCCGGGCAGTTCATGCCGCGCGTAATTGCCGGTGATCCGCACATTGCCCACCGCGCGCAGCGCCGCGTCGCACGAGGTATACCCCACCACCACAAACCGCAGCGCCGGCGCCACCAGCCGCGCCCGCCGCGCCACCGCCAGCAGCGTGTCCGCCCCCTTGTGCGGGCCAATCGCCCCCAGCAGCAACACCGTCGCCGCATCGCCCCGCCGCACCGGCACCTGGAACGAAGCCGGATCCTCGGGGTGTGGCACCACGTCCACCCGCACCTCGGCAAATGCGTGCCGCACCCATCCGGCGGCGCTTGCCGAGGGTGCCACCACCCGGTCCGCCGCCAGCAGCAATTCCCGCATCAGCCCGCGCTGGCGGGCAACGCTCAGCCCCAGCATCCGGTCCGCCTCGTGGCCGCCGCCAAGCCGCACGCAGCGTTCGCATTGCGCCACCGCCGGCCCGCCGCAAAACCGCCCGCTCGCATCGATCATCGTCACCCGCGGGCACAGCGTGTAATAATCATGCAGCACCACCCGGCAATGCCGCCCGGCGGCAAAGTCGCGCAGCGCCGCCACGAAGGCCGGGGAAAATCCCAGAACCTGGTGCACATCGATCGCTTCGACCGCCGCCTCGCCCAACAGCTTGAACAGGGCGTCGGTCTCGGGCTCGGCAAACACCGCGCGCAAGCGCGGCGCAAACCCGCGCAGCACAGAGCCGCCTCCCGGCAGCGCGCATAAATCCAGCACCTCGACGCCGTCCCTGCCACCATGCGCCGCCATGTCGGCAATCGCCTGCTGCGTGCCCCCGCCCAGCCAGTTGCGCACCACCAGCCGATGCCGCGTCCCCGCCGCCCGCCCCCGCGCGAGGCGCGCCCCATCCAGCGCCCAGCGCGCGCCGCGCAGCACATCGCGCGCCAGCGCCGTGCGCACCTCGGCCGCATATTCCGGAAACCGCGTCTCCAACCGCGCCAGATTGCGCGTCAGCAGGTCCTTCTTTTCCTCCGTAAAGGAAACACTTTCCCGGTGCTCCACGAACACCTCCGCCGCCGCCAGATTGCGCAACCCCATATCGGCGGCACGGCGGCAGAAATCATTCTCCTCGCCATAACCGCGCCCGAATTCCGGGTCGAATCCGCCCAGCGCATCCAGCGCCGCCCGCGTGATCAGCATGCAAAATCCGTGTCCGGTCGGCACCGCGACCGTCAGCCCCGCATTGTCCGCCAGGGCAATCGCCGCCAACGTCTCGAAATCCACGTCGCGCAGCCGCCCGCTGGTCTGGTCCGGCACCGGATACGAAAACAGCGTCGCCGCGTTCGACAATGGCGTCACTGTCGCCACCCCCGGCTCCGCCCGCGCCACCCGCGACAGTGCCGCCAGCCCGCCCGAGAATATCACCGTGTCCGAATTCAGCAGCACCACGTCACCCTCGCGGGCAAAAGCCAGGCCCTTATTCACGCTGCCGACAAAACCGAGATTCTCCGCGTTGCGCAGCACGAACACGTTCGGCGCGCTCTCATAGCGCGCCAGCATCTCCGCCATCCCCGGCTCGGGTGAGGCATCGTCGATCAGCAGCACCGCATCGTGCCGCGCATCCCGGTCGCGCAACACGCTGTCCACGCAGGCCCGGGTCAGCGCCACGTCCCTATATACAGGAATAATCACGGTCAGTCGCGGTGTCGTCATCGCCGCCGCTGGCACCGCCAGCCGCGCCGGCCGCATCGGCGCCGCGCGCCAGGCCGCCGCCTGCAACGCCACCGCCGCCTGCAATGCCGCCAACGCCTCCCCGTCCAGCCCGGCTTGCCGCGCCGCCGCCGCCGCCCGGTGCAAGGCCGGCACCAGGTCGCGCTGCGCACCCACCACGAACGGCCCGCCCAATGGCGCGCAATCCGTGCCCGCCAGCCGCAGGGAAATTTCGTGGCTCGTCTCCTGTCTCGCCGGCGGCGGCAAATCCACCTCGAACCCGCAATCGACATCCAGGCCGATCTCGTCTTGCAAATCCTTGCGCGCGCGGTCCGCCACCGTTTCGGCCAGCACCTCCCCGTCGCGTAGAATTTCCAGCCGCAGCCGCCGCGTCGGCGCCGCCGGCGCATACAGCCAGCCCACGCAACGCCGCGCCGTCACCTCGTCCAGATTTCCCTGCATGGTCAGCCCGATGGTCGCCACCGCGAACACCTGCCCGTCGGTCTCGGCGCGCGCATGCAGCAAGCCATGCCGCAGCACCGCGTCCGGCAGCCGCACCCGGAACCGCGCGGGCCGAAACCCGTCCGTCGCCGCCGCCGCCCGCGCCCGCGCGCTTGCCAGCAGCACGCCAAGCTGGTCGTAAATCCGCACCTCGGGCGGCTCGAACCGCCGCGCCCGCGCCGCCACCCAACCCTCTGCGTACAAGCCAGCCAGGCTCAGCGCCCCGTCCCAGCTATGCGGCCCCACCGCCATGGGTGACCCCGCAAGCTCCGTATCGCCCGCCAGCACCCGAACCTGCCCCGGCCCGTCGGGCAGGCTCAGCGTCACCCCGAACCGCCATTCGGCCCTGCCATCGCCGCGCCCATCCGCCGCCACCCGCTCGGCCAACCCGGTCGCCAGCACCGCGTCATGCTGGTCCAGCACCCGTATCGGCGGCGGCGGCGCGTCTTCCAGTCCCGCCACCCAGCCGGTCAGAAGCGGGCCGGCAAACCCGGTCACCGCGCCGTGCCAGACGTCCCGTCGGGCCGGCCTCACGGGCTTGCGCTGCGTCGCCAACCCGGTCTATTCCCGTCCCGCTGGCGCCGCGCGCCCGACGCCCGCCGTGCGCGGCAAGCGTGGCTGCCATGCCGTGGCCAAGACTCGCTCACCCCAATGTTTCGCTGCCGCATGCGACTGTCTGTAGGGCCCCGGGTCTCGCCACGCCAGACCCATGCGTTTCCCCTGTTGGTTGCATCGCAGCACAAAAAAATCGCGGCGCCACCGCGTCCTGTCATGTTGCCGGCACGTATTAGCCAAACAGACGGCCCGACTATACACGGAAAGGTCCAAGGCCCCATATCCTCGGCTGGAAACGCGCATGAGCAACCTCGTCACCCCTGATCTCTGGAGCGACCTTGGCCTGTGGGACGGCTCTGCCCACCGCTTCGGCCGCTGCGTGCTCCACATCGGCATGGAAAAAACCGGCACCACCACCCTGCAGGACATGCTCGGCGCCAACCGCGCCGCCCTGCTCGATGCCGGCTTCTTCGTGCCCGCCTCGCTCTCGCCCTATCCCAACCGCGCCAATCACGAACGCCTCACCACCTTCGCCCTCGACGATAGCAAATTAAACGACGATCTCAGGCTCGGCGCCAACCTGCTGATCCCGGACGATCTCGCTCCCCACCGCGCGGCGGTGACGCAATCGCTCCGCGACGAAATCCTCACCCTGCCCGATGACGTGCCCAACAGCACCCGCACCCTGCTGCTCAGCAACGAACATTGCCAAAGCCGCCTCAATGACGTGGCCGAGGTCCGCCGCCTCAAAACCTTCCTCGACGAATTCGTCGAATCCTACAGCATCATCGTCTATCTCCGCCCGCAGCACGATGTCGCCACCAGCCTCTACGACCAGGCCCTCAAGGCCGGCTATGCCGATATTCCCGTCCTGCCGGATTTCTCGGGCCGCCGGCCGCTCTGGGTGCATCGCGGCTTTTTCGACTATGCCGACCTGCTCAGCCGCTGGTCCGGCGTCTTCGGCCATGACGCGATGGACGTTCGCCTCTACGGCCGTGAAGCGCTCGCCGGCGGCGACGTGGTCGAGGATTTTCTCCGCCGCCTCGACCTCGAGCCCGGGAATTTCACCGCCGTGCGCACCAACAACGCCAGCATGAGCGCGCCCATGCAAATCGCGCTCAACGCCATCAACCGCCGCGCCCGCGCCCACAACCAGCCCCTCCCGCCCACCCAGCGTCAGGCTCTCATCACCCAGTTGCAGGCCGCGAGCCGCGGCCCCGGCCGCCGCCCCAGCCGGCACGACGCCGCCGCCTTCTACCACAGCTTCGCCCTTGTCAACGAAGCTGTCCGCGCCACGTATTTCCCTGACCGTGAAACCCTCTTCACACCGGATTTCGACCGCTACCCCGAACAGCCCGACGACCCCGACGAGGCCGATTGCCTGGCCGAGGCATTGCTCCTTCAACTGGACCGCGCCAAACCCGCGCGCGTCTGACCACGCCCTGCGGGATGCTCCGGGGGTGAAAAGTTTTTCGCGCGACTTTTTCAAAAAAAAGTCACAGCCTGCCTCACCGCGCCTTAATTCCCCACATCGGCCAACACGGCGCTAACCCGCCGCCACACCCCGCGCCACCGCCGCTTCCGCATAGGCGTCCAGATACCCCCGCACCATCACATCGCGCGCCGGCGGCTTCGGCAGCGCCGCGTGCAACCGCTCCCACAGCCCATCCTCCGACATCGCCCGGT
>DAIDIQ010000169.1 GCA_027459285.1 Acetobacteraceae bacterium | reverse complement strand
GTTGTTCGTCTTCAAGGTCGCGCAAATTCTCGCCCTATACGCGGCCCGGGTGCGCTGCTCGGTGCAGAATCGCGGCCTCGCCGCGCTCGCCGGCCTGGCACTCAGCCACGGCATCGGGCTCGCGGTCTGGAAAGGCCTGGTGGTGAAAACCGCGCCGTTCCTGCGCACGCCGAAAATGGCCAACGCCCCCGCCCTGGTGCAGGGCCTGGTCATGGCGCGCCAGGAACTGACCCTGCTCGCCCTGTCCTGGGCGGCGCTGCTCGGGGTTGGCATCAGCCATGCCTGGGCCACCCCGGAATCCCGCCTCTGGTGCGCGGTGCTGTTCGTGCAGTCCCTGCCCTACCTCGCCAGCGTCACCGTCTCGGTGCTCGCCGCCCGGCAGGACTCGGCCAGCAAACCCGCGCCCCTGCCGGCACCACTGCCAGCCTTGGGCTTCGCCAACGCACGCATGGCGGCGGGGGATTAGTCCCCCGCCCCGTCAGGTTTGCCAGGCAGGTAAGACTCTTCTTTTTCTGAAGAAAAAGAAGCAAAAAGACTTTATGACTTTGGGTTTGGCGGGTGGGGTGAGCGACACGGTAGCACGGCGGCCTCGGGGGGTGTGGCGCCGGCGGTGACGTGCCAGAGGTGATAGGTTTCGAGGGTTGCACCATCGGCGCGGCGCGCCACGGTTACGCCCTTGGTGGCGGCGCGCCAGCCTTCATGGCTCGGCGGATTGTGGCGGCGGGTGGTGCGGAGCAGCAGGCCGGACCGATTGCGCAACAGGCCGGCGCCGGAAGGCAGGGCGAAGTATCGCCAGCGGGGCGCGACGGCGAGCACGGGCCGGCAGCTTGGGGCAAGAAAATCGATCAGCGAGGCGGTGCCGTATTCATCGATGGCGAGAAACCCGTCGGATTGCGGCAGGGCGGCGAGGCGGGTGGCGAGGCCGCGATAGCCGACGATGCGGGCGAGCGGGTTGAGGCGGGGCGGCAAAGGCAGCGGGTGCAGGCATGCCTGGATATAAACCAGCGCGGTGAGGACGAGACCTAAGGCGAGGCCGGGGCGGAACAGGGTGCGGCGCCAGGCTTGTGGGGCGCTGGCGGCGGTGAGGGCGGCGGCGGGCCAGAGGATGGCCGGCCAGTTGGCCTGAACCCGGTCGCCGAGCGCATGTTGGACGAAAACGAGCGCGGGCAGCAGGCTGAAGGCGGCGAGCAGGGTGGGCGCGGCGGCGTGGCCGCGCCAGGCGGCGCGGGCGCAGACGGCGAGGCCGGCGAGGCAGAGCAGGAACAAGAACGGCGTGACCAGGGCTGCCTGACCGCCGAGCAGTTCGGTGAGATAGCGCGCGGCATGGGCCGGGGTGAAATCGAGCGTGCGGCCGCCCTGCTTGGCGAAGCTGACCCAGTGATGGGCTGCGTTCCAGGCGAGGGTTGGGGCGAAGAGCAGGGCGGCGAGCAGGGCGCCGGCCCAGGGTGCGGGGTGGCGCAGCCAGTGGAATTGGCGCGACCAGAGCAGCCAGGCGAGGGCGCAAAGCGGCAGCAGGGCGGCGGTGTATTTGCTGTCCATGGCGAGACCGCAGCAGAGGCCGGCGATGAGCCACCAGCGGGCCTGGTTGGTGGCGACGAGGCGGGCGAGGGCGGCAAGGGTGGCGGTCCAGAACAACAGGAGGGGGGTGTCGGGCGTCATGGTCAGGGCGCCGACGCCGAACAGCAGGCTGGCATTGAGCAAGACAGCGGCGAGCAGGCCGGCATCGTCGCTGCCGAGGTCTCGGCCGGTTGCGCGGAGCAGGAGGGAGCCGGCGAGAATGGAGGGTGGGCCGAGCAGGCGGATGCCGAGGGGGGTTTGGCCGGCGATGAGGCAGCCGAGGCGGATCCAGAGGGCGACCATGGGCGGGTGGTCGAGATAGCCGGGGGCGAGGGCGCGGGACCAGACCCAGTAATAGGCTTCATCGGGCGAGAGGGGGGCAAAGGCGGCGACGAGCAGGCGGAGCGCGGTTGCAACGAGCAGCAGGGCGAGAAAGTGACGGCGGAGGCGCGCGGGAATTCCCTCGATTTCGAGGCTCATGCGTTGCGCCAGACCAGGGTGTAGGAAATGGTGTAGTTCCAGACGAGGCCGATGAGGGCGCCGGCGGCGCCGGCGAGGAGCCAGCGGGCATGGTCGGCGCGGAGCATGGTGGCGATGCCGATATTGGCGATGGCGCCGACGCCGCAGACCAGCATGAAGAGCGCGAGGCCGCGCCAGAGGGCGGCGCCGCGCAGGCGCTGGCTGCGGTAGGTCAGGCGGTTATTGAGCTGAAAATTCGCGACCATGGCGATGAGGGTGGCGAGGCTTTGCGCGGGGTCGAAGCCGAGGCCGGCGGCGCGGGCGCCGAACAGGATGGCGAGATGGACGCAGAGGCCGACGAGGCCGACGGCGGCGAAGGCGATGAAGCGGAGCGGGACGAGGCCGTGGAGCAGCTTATCGAGCAGGAGGCCGGCGAATTGCACGAGGACGAGGGAATCGAGCTTGCTTTCACCGGCGATGCGGGCGGCGAAATGGCTGGGCAGTTCGCGCACGGTGACGCCTGGCGGCAGTGAGAGCAGCAGGTCGAGCAGGATTTTGAAGCCCTGGCCGGAGAGGCGGGGGACCAGGGCGTCGAACAGATCGCGGCGCAGCGCGAAGAAGCCGCTCATCGGGTCGGTCAGGGGGACCGGCAGGAAGAGGTTGGCGAGTTTTATGCCGGCGGCGGAGAGGGATTTGCGGCCTTGATCGGCGAGGCCGGTGGCGTCGCCGCCGGCGACGTAGCGGCTGGCGATGGCGATGCCGGTGCCGGATTCGACGGCGTGGAACAAGGCGGGCAGGCGGGTTTCGTCGTGCTGAAGATCACCGTCCATGACGGCGATGATGGGGGCGGCGGCGGCCATGGCGCCCTCGATGACGGCGGAGGCGAGGCCGCGGCGGCCGACGCGGCGGAGGCACCGGATGCGACGATCGAGGCGGCCGGCCTCTCGGACGGCGGTGGCGGTGCCGTCCGGGCTGTTATCGTCGACGAAGATCGCTTCCCAGGCAATGCCGGCGAGGGCGGCGTTGAGCCGGGCGACGAGGGGGGCGACGTTGGCGCGTTCGTTGTAGCAGGGGATGACGACGCTGAGTTGGGGCGCGCCGTCGGGGGCCGGGGCCATGGCGGCGGACGGGCTAGATCGGGACGCCGGGCAGGGAGATATTGGTTTCGATGGTTTGCAGGGTTTGGATGCGGGCGACGCCATCAGCCTCGGTCAGGGCCTGGGTGAGGCGGTTTTCGTGCGCGGCATCCCGGGCCATGAGGCGGAGGAGGAAATCTCCGCCACCGCGGATCATGTGACATTCGCGGACTTCGGGCCAGGCGGCGACCAGGGTTTGGAAATTGGCGAGGGCGGCCTGGCGCTGGCTTTCGAGGCCGACGATGACGAAGAAGGTGATGGTCCAGCCGAGGCGATGGGGGTCTGTCTCGGCGTGGTAGCCGCGGATATAGCCCGCCTCCTCGAGGCGGCGGACGCGGCGGAGGCATGGGGGGGCGGAGATGCCGACGCGGCGGGCGAGTTCGACATTGGTCATGCGCCCGTCCTGCTGGAGTTCGGTGAGGATCATGCGATCGATCGCGTCGAGCGCGGAGAGTTCGGCGGGTTGGCTATCCATTGCGGTGCGTATCCTGGTGTTGGCGCAATAATATTGCGTAAACCGCGGGACGCAAGCGGCAGGATTGCATGGGCGGGGGATGCGCGACGCGCATGGCACACAAAGCGGGTGAGGACGTTTTTGGGTCGTGACCCGGTTCGATGTCCGACTTCTGACCCATCGATGACGGCATTGCCGGGTGCCGGTGGCGTCAACTATCCGCGGGTTCCTCGACCGGCAATGCGCCGGGTGGGGTTTCGGCGAAAGCGGGTGTGGTGCCCATGTTGCAGCCCCAGCGCGCGAGCCTGCGTTCCATGCGTGTCAGAATTTGCTGCGCCAGCTTGGCATAGGCATCGACCTCGAGAGCGAGGCTGGCGTATTTTGCCGCCTCGCGGCACGCGGCGAGTGAGGCTTCGATCCGGCCGGTTTGCCATTCCCGTTCGCTGAGCATGGCGAGGCGGCGGGCTTTTTCGAAACAGGTCTCATAGCGAATGCGATCGACCATGGCGCAGAGCAGGGACGCGACGTCATCGGCCATGTGCAGCCTGTCGACATTGCCGGTCTCGGGGTATTTCGACCAGTCCGGCGTGAGGTCATCTGCCGTGATCGCGGGAAAGGCGGCGATGCAGGCCTGGTTTGCCGCATCGAACCGCGCCTGCATGGCCATGCCGGTGGCGCGGTCGAGCGAAAGCCGCTGTTCGATCGGCAGATCGTTGATGAAGGTGCGGGTGGCGTAATCCAGCGGACGCTCCCCGTAGCCACCGCGCACCAGCGCGTTCATGATGGCAATGACGCGATAATCGAGCGCGGCGTTGGCAACCGGTGGGCGTGGCAGGCCGAGCGGCGTGAGGCCGAGCAGATGCTCGAAATATCGGACTGAATCCTTCTGGCGCTGAAAACTCACTGGCACGACCGCGTCATGGCCATAGACATCGGCCCAGCGGGCGAGCAGCAGGTCGAACCGGTAGTAGGGAAAATTCGGGTTCATCTCACGGTCGATCCAACCCCGATCGACCACGTTGCGGTTGCGCGACAGGGTGGACGCGAGTGACAGGCAGAGATCGAGTTGCGGGCGCAGCAGGCAGTGGATGGTGATGCGCTCGAAATGCGGCGCGAGCAGCGCGTGGGTGCGCTCGACCATGTCATGCGTCTTCAGGCGGCTTTGGCAATGTTCGTTGCTGATGACGTAGGTTTTCGCGCCCGCCTCCCTGGCCGCCGCGATATCGGCGGCGAAGTCCCGCGCGATCTGGGCTTGTAATTCGATGTGCTGGTCGGGGGTTTCGACGCCGATGGCGCGCAACTGGTCGTCCGGCGTGCCGGGTAGCAGTCCATAGAACATCAGGCCGCGATTATTGGCCCGGCCGAACGCGTTGGCATACCAGATGCCCTGCTCGCGCAGCGTGAGGTCGTTGCCGTGAAACCAGGATTGCACCGAGGTGGTGCCGGTTTTTTCGCAACCGATATGCAGAATGAGATCCATGTCCGAAATCTAGCTTGGGCGCGACCCCATGGCACGCGCCGTTATGCCCGGGTAGTGTCTCAGTTTGAAGTCCGGCACCGGCAGCATGATGCGGGCCCGCAGGCCGGGATTGTTATCCTCGAGCGTGAGGGTGCCGCCGTGCAGATGGGCCACCGCCTCGACCAGCGACAGGCCAAGGCCGGAGCCCGGGGTGCTGCGCGCCGTCTCGGCACGAAAAAACCGCTCGGTGGCGCGGGCACGATCATCGGCGGACATGCCCGGGCCCTG
>DAIDIQ010000135.1 GCA_027459285.1 Acetobacteraceae bacterium | reverse complement strand
CGCGCTCGACGCACGCCGCCGCCGCCTGCTGTTCCGCGCCCAGCACCGCGGCACCAAGGAAAACGACCAGATGATCGGCGGTTTTGTCGCGGCCCGTGTCGCCGGCCTCACCGAGGCTGAGATCGACCTGCTCGAGGCATTGCTGGCCGAGCCGGAGGCGAGCCTGGCCGACTGGCTGACCGGGCGGCGGCCGATCCCTGAGGATCGCGCCTTTACCCCGATGCTGCGTGCCATGCACGCGCATGTTCAAGCCGGCGGCGCGGTGCGCCGACCATGATGGTTCCGGTCTATGGCGTGCCCGAGGGCTGGGACGCGGTCTTGCTGGCCCGCCGCGCCACCGAGCACGCGGGCGGCGTGCTGCACATCGCGCGCGATGACGCGCGCATGGCGCGCCTTGCCGCCGCACTGGCATTCTTCGCGCCCGAGATCGAGGTCCTGCGTTTTCCCGCCTGGGATTGCCTGCCATATGATCGGGTCTCACCGAATGCGCCGATCATCTCGGAACGCATCGCAACCCTCTCGCGCCTGCTGGAGACGCCAAGGGCGCCGCGTATTCTATTGACCACGGTCGGCGCGCAGGTGCAGCGCGTGGTGCCGCGGGCGCGGCTTACCGGCGCCGGCATCACGCTGGTCCCGAAAGGACGCTGCAACCCGGAGACGGTGATCAGTTTCGCCGAGGCGAACGGCTATAACCGGGCCGGCACGGTGATGGAGCCGGGCGAATACGCGGTGCGCGGCGGCATTCTCGATATTTATCCGGCCGGTGAGCCGGCGCCGGTGCGGATCGATCTGTTCGGTGACGAGGTGGAATCGCTCCGCCGCTTCGACCCCGGCACGCAACGCTCGGGCGCGCGGCTGGCCGGGCTGACGCTACGCCCGGTCGGGGAAATCGCGCTCGATGCCGAGAGCGTGGCGCGCTTCCGCACCGTGTGGCGCGAGCATTTCGGCGCCGAGGCGACGCGCGACCCCATTTACCAGACCGTCAGCGACCAGCGCCGCCACCCCGGCATGGAACATTATCTGCCGCTGTTTCACGCCTCGCTGGAAACCCTGTTCGACTATATGCCTGACGCCTCGGTCAGCGCCGACCATCAATTCGATGATGTGTTGTCGATGCGGCTGGAGACCATCGCCGACCATTACGCGGCCCGGCGCGCGCCGACGCGCGATGGCGAACTGCCATACCGGCCGCTGCCGCCAGCCTTGCTTTACCTCGACCGCGACGAAATCACCCTCAACCTCGAGGCGGCATCGGGCCGGTTCGTTTTCAGCCCGTTTGCCCGCCCGGACGGTGCCGCCGGGCTGGACGGTGGCGCGCGGCCCGGGCCGATTTTCGGCAAGGAAGCCCCGGGCGGCGCGCTCGACGCATTCAAGGCGAGTGCGCGTCGCTATGTCAGTGACCATAAGCGGGTGCTGCTCGCGGCCTGGAGCCGCGGCGCGCGTGAGCGTCTTGCGCATATGCTGGCCGAACACGGCATGGAGGCGGCAACGGCTGACAGCTTTGCCGAAGCCAAGGCGCTGCCGCCAGGCAAAATCGGGCTGGTAACGCTCGGGCTGGAACGCGGCTTCGTGGCCGAGACCCTGGCCGTGATCGCCGAGCAGGATCTGCTGGGCGAGCGCATTGCCCGCCCGGCACGGCGCCGCAAGCGCGCCGAGCATTTCCTGGCCGAAGCGACCGAAATCGCCGAGGGCGATCTGGTCGTGCACCAGGATTACGGCGTCGGCCGTTATGACGGGCTGGAGACTGTGGTGGCGGCCGGCGCCCCGCATGACTGCCTGCGCCTGCTTTACGATGGCGGCCAGAAATTGTTTCTGCCGGTCGAGAACATCGAACTTCTCAGTCGCTTCGGCGCGGAGACCGGCGGCGTCGCGTTGGACAAGCTGGGGGGTGCTGCCTGGCAGACCCGCAAGGCGCGCGCCCGCCAGCGCATACGCGACATGGCCGAGACCTTGATCCGCACGGCGGCGGCCCGCCAGGTGCGCGAGGCGAACCTGATGGCGCCCGAGCCCGGCGCGTGGGACGAGTTCTGCGCCCGCTTTCCGTTTGTCGAGACCGACGACCAGGCGAACGCGATTGCCGATGTGCTGGCGGATCTGGCGGCGGGCAAGCCGATGGACCGGCTGGTCTGCGGCGACGTTGGCTTCGGCAAGACCGAGGTGGCACTCCGCGCCGCCTTCGTCGCCGCCTCCTCCGGCACCCAGGTCGCGGTCGTCGTGCCAACCACCCTGCTCGCGCGCCAGCATTTCCGCACCTTCCGCGCCCGCTTCGAGGGCATGCCGTTCCGCATCGCCCAGCTTTCCCGCATGGTGACGGCGCGCGAAGCGGCCGACGTCAAGCGTGGTCTTGCCGACGGCACGGTGAATATCGTCATCGGCACGCACGCGCTGCTGGCCAAGGGCATCGAATTCACCGAGCTCGGCCTCGTGATCGTGGACGAGGAGCAGCATTTCGGGGTGGCCCACAAGGAAAGGCTGAAGGCGCTGCGCGAGGATGTGCATGTGCTGACCCTGACCGCCACCCCCATTCCGCGCACGCTGCAACTGGCACTGACCGGGGTGCGCGAAATGAGCCTGATCGCAACCCCACCGACCGACAGGCTGGCGGTGCGCACGTTCATCATGCCGTTCGACGCGGTGGTGATACGCGAGGCATTGCAGCGTGAGCGCTTCCGCGGCGGGCAGGTATTCTGCGTCGTGCCACGCATCGAGGATCTGGACCGGATGGCGGAGCGGCTGCGCGAGATCGTGCCGGAAAGCCGCATCGCGCTGGCCCATGGCCGGCTCGCGCCCACCGAGCTCGAGCGCGTGATGACCGAGTTCAGTGATGGTCAGCACGATATTCTGGTCTCGACCAATATCGTCGAAAGCGGGCTCGACATGCCGGCGGTCAACACCATCCTGATCCACCGCGCCGATATGTTCGGCCTCGGCCAGCTCTATCAGCTGCGCGGCCGGGTCGGGCGCGGCAAGCTGCGCGGCTATGCCTATCTCACCTGGCCGAGCACCCATGTGCTCAGCGCCTCCGCCGAAAAGCGCCTGAACGTGATGCAGACGCTCGATAATCTCGGCGCCGGCTTCACGCTCGCCAGCCACGACCTCGATATTCGCGGCGCCGGCAATCTGCTCGGCGACGAGCAGAGCGGGCATATCCGCGAGGTCGGTATCGAGCTTTATCAGCAGATGCTGGAAGACGCTGTGGCGGACATGAAGTCGGACCGGGGCAAGGCGACCCCCGCCGACCGGGATTGGACGCCGAACATCTCGCTCGGGCTGGCGGTGCTGATACCGGAAACCTACGTCAGCGAATTGCCGGTGCGATTGGGCCTGTATCGGCGCATTGGCGCGCTGGCCACCGATGGCGAAACCGATGCCATGGCCGCCGAACTGATCGACCGGTTCGGGAAATTACCGCCGGAAGTCGAAAACCTGCTGCAGGTCGTCACCCTGAAGCGCCTGTGCCGCGAAGCCGGGGTGGAGAAACTCGAAGCCGGGCCGAAAGGCATGGTGATTGGGTTCCGTGGCAACCATTTCGGCAACCCTGGCGGGCTGATCGCCTGGCTCGGCGCCGGCAAATCCGGCCTGGCCACGCAGTTGAAATTGCGGCCGGACCACAAGCTGGCCCTGGTGCGGGAAATGGACCTGGCACAGCGCCTTCGGGCCGCCCGGGAGATTCTGCTGAGCCTCGCGCGGATCGCGGGACAGGCACGGGCAGCGTAGAGCGGATCGCCGTCGGGCAGACCCGCTCGAGGCCGCGATGCCGCTCTCAGCCCGCCTGTCGCTTATTCCTGCCGTTCCACCATCAACTGCTTGATGGTGCCGATGGCCTTGGCCGGGTTGAGGCCTTTCGGGCAGGTTTGGGTGCAGTTCATGATGGTGTGGCAGCGATAAAGCTTGAACGGGTCTTCCAGGGCGTCGAGCCGTTGGCCGGTGGCTTCGTCACGGCTGTCGGCGATCCAGCGATAGGCGGCGAGCAGGACGGCGGGGCCGAGATAACGGTCACCGTTCCACCAATAGCTGGGGCAGCTCGTG
>DAIDIQ010000115.1 GCA_027459285.1 Acetobacteraceae bacterium | reverse complement strand
CTCACCATCGCCACCAAGGGCGGGCTGACGCGGCATGGCCCGGATATCTGGCGCCCGGTCGGCCGGCCCGAGTATCTGCGCCAATGCGTGCTGATGAGCCTGCGGCGGCTGCGGCTCGACCGGCTCGATCTCTGGCAGTTGCATCGGGTGGACCCGCTGGTCCCGGCCGATGAACAATTCGGCGTGATCGCCGACATGCGGCGCGAGGGGCTGATCCGCCATGCCGGGTTGAGCCAGGTGAGCCAGGCCGAGATCGAGCACGCGCGCAAATTCTTTCCGGTTGCAACCGTGCAGAACCGCTATAACCTCGCCGACCGCGCCGATGCCGACGTGGTAGATTTCTGCACGAAGGAAAATATCGGCTTCATTCCCTGGTATCCGCTCGCCGCCGGCAATCTCGCCCGCCCCGGTGGCAAGCTCGATGCCATCGCCACGCGCCTCGGCGCCAGCACCTCACAGGTGGCGCTCGCCTGGGTGCTGCACCGCAGCCCCGTCATGCTGCCAATTCCCGGCACCGGCAGTGTCGCGCATCTGCGCGAAAACGTGGCGGCGGCGGCATTGCACCTGGCACAAGCGGATATCGCCGCCTTGACCGACATGCACTGATCGCGGCGGGTGGGCATGGACGCGGCGCTTGAACGGGTGCTGGCCGGGGCGGCCGCGGCGATGGAGGCGGCGGGGGCAATCGCGCGCCAGCATTTCCGCGCGCGCCCGCTGGTCGATGACAAAGGCGGACACCGCTTCGACCCCGTGACCGAGGCCGACCGCGCGATCGAGCGCCTGCTGCGCGCGCGCCTCGCGGCACTTCTGCCCGGCATCGGCATGGTCGGTGAGGAATTCGGCCGCGAAGGCAGCACCGAGGATTACTGGATCATCGATCCGATCGACGGCACGCGCGCCTTCATTTCCGGCATGCTGGGCTGGGGCACGCTGGTCGGGCTGGTTCTGGGCGGCAAGCCGGTGGCGGGCTTGATGCACCAGCCCTTCACCCATGAACTGTTCCAAGGCGGCGAGGGGCACGGCGCCTGGCTGCGCCACGCCGGCACGGAGACCAGATTGGCCACCAGTGCCACGCGCCATCTGGCGGATGCGGTTCTCTACAGCACCCACCCCGACCTGCTGCATGACGCGGGGCTCGCCGCGCCATACCAGGCGCTGGCCAAAGCCTGCCGGCTGCAACGCTATGGCGGTGACTGCTATGCCTACGCCATGCTGGCCGCGGGCCATATCGATCTGGTGGTCGAGGCGGGCCTCGCACCCTACGACATCGTGCCGCTCGTGCCCCTGATCATGGCGGCCGGCGGCGTCGTGACCGATCTGACCGGTTCATTGCCGCTGGCGGGCGGCACGGTGGTGGCGGCGGCCAACGCCACGCTGCACGCGGCGGCCATGGCGGCTTTGCGGCGGTAAGCGGCAATTCCGCCGGTTCGCGGCGCCAGTCACCCGCCTTCCCTGTGTGCGGAATTTTCAAGCCGTGTCCCGGTTCCTTTTCGTCCCCGAAAGGACGCGCCTCACCGTTCGCGTCGCTGGTTTTGCGTCGCAGCATGCGCCGCGCCGCGCTGTACGCAAGACGATCCTGCAAGGGTCGAAGGCGCTTGCCAGGTAGATTTTTCGCTTCTGACACAATCGCCAGGCTAGCAGGGAATTTAACAGACGGTTAGGGTTCGTCACCTGTTGAAATTCTCTTTGGAGATCGATTATGTATAGATTAGTTCTGCTGGCCAGCGCGGCTGCGCTGGGCTCTGGCCTCATGTGTGCCGCGCATGCCGCGCC
>DAIDIQ010000101.1 GCA_027459285.1 Acetobacteraceae bacterium | reverse complement strand
ATGAACACGGGCTTCCTCGGCCTGCAATTCAGCTTCGGCCTGCAACAGAACAACATGGCGCCGATCTACGGTTTTCTCGGCGCCGGGCAGGCCGCCCTGCCGCTGCTGCAACTCGCGGGGCCGGTCACGGGCTTTCTGTTGCAGCCTGTCATCGGGGCGATGAGTGACCGCACGCTTTCCCGGCTTGGCCGCCGCACCCCTTATTTCCTGATCGGCGCCATTCTGTGCAGCCTCAGCCTGCTTGCCATGCCGTTCAGCCCCACCCTGCTCGTCGCCGCCTTGCTGCTCTGGTCGCTCGATGCCGGCAACAACATCACCATGGAGCCCTACCGCGCCTATGTCAGTGACCGTCTGCCCCCGGCGCAGCATCGGCTTGGCTTCCTGGTCCAGGCCTCCTTCACCGGGCTCGGCCAGACCCTCGCCTATCTCACCCCGTCATTGCTCGTGCTCGGCGGCCTCGACATCAACAGCCAGTCCACCAACCATATTCCGCTCTATACGCGCCTCACCTTCCTGATCGGCGGGGTCATCTCGCTTGTCACCATTGTTTATTCCGTGTTCCGGGTGCGTGAACTGCCACTCTCCGCCGACCAGATCGCGGCGATCCGTGCCGCCCCGCGCGGGCTTGTTGCCACCTGGCGGGAAATCGTCTCCGCCATGCGGGAAATGCCGCTGGCCATGCGCCGCATGGCGCCCATGTGCCTGTGCCAATGGTACGCGCTCTGGGCGTATTGGACCTACGTCACCTATGCCATTTCGCGCGGCCTGTTCGGCACCGCCGACGCCGCGACCCCGGCATTTCGGCACGCGCTGCTGATCAGCGGCCAGGTCGGCGCCTTCTATAACGCCGTCGCGTTTCTCGCCGGTTTCCTCATGGTGCCGCTGGTTGGCCGCTTCGGCGCCGCCCGCACCCATGCCGGCGCGCTGGGTCTTGGCGCGCTCGGCATGGCCGCCATCGGCCTCGCGCACACGCGCCTCATGCTGTTTCTGCCGGCCATCGGCCTCGGCTGCGCCTGGGGCAGCATGATGGGCAACCCCTATGTGCTGCTCGCCGGCGCCGTGCCGCCCGCCCGCACCGGCGTTTATATGGGCATTTTCAACCTGTTCATCGTCGTGCCGATGGTGATCGAATCCCTCACCCTGCCGATTCTGTTCAATCACGGCCTCGGCGGCGACCCGCGCCACGTGCTGCTGTTCTGTGCCGCCCTCATGCTGGCCGCCGCCTCGTTCGCGCTCCGCGTGCCGGATGCGTCCCGCGTCACCGCCCGTCACGCCTGACACTGATACCGGAACGACCCATGTCCCTTGCCGCCGCCCCCGCCAGCACCGCCACCGCATGGACGTACGCGGCCCTCAGCCACCTGCCGACGCCGCCGCCCTGCCCACCCATCATCACCGCTGCCGATCTTCCTCGCATTCTGCCCAGCCACGATATCTGGGACATGTGGCCCCTCGCCTTGCCGGACGGCGCCACCGCCCGCATCGCCGATGCCATTCTCTGGTTCGCGCTTGCCGCCCCCCGCTGCCCGGACCCCGTGCAGCGCCACGGCCTCGCCCGTATCCGCCTGCTGCGCCAAACCGGTGCCGACTGGCACGATCTCGGCCCCGCCCTGCCGGACGGGCTGCATCCCGGCAGCCGGGAATGGTCCGGCTCCGCCATTCTCGATCCGGCCGGCAACCAGGTGCGGCTGTTCTTCACCGTCGCCGGCCATCGCGGCGAAGCCGATCCCAGCCCCGCCCAGCGCCTGTTCGAACTCGTCGGCACATTGAACCCGGCCGCCGCGCCGCCCATCGCCTGGCACCGCCCCGGCCGCGAAATCATTGTCGCGGACACCCATCATTACCTCGAGGCGAACGAACCCCAGGGCCTTCCCGGGCGGATCCGCGCCTTCCGAGATCCCGCCTTCTTCCGTGACGCGGAAACGGGACAGGATTATATGCTGTTTGCCGCCTCCCATCCGGCCGCCCCCGGCATGGCCAACGGGGCCATCGGCCTCGCGGTCCAGCAGGGTGGCACATGGCATAACCTGCCCCCCATCATCACCGCGACCGGCCTGAATTTTGAGCTGGAACGACCCCACGCCATCCGCCACCACGGGCGCGTCTATGTTTTCTGGTGCACCCAGCGCCATACCTTCACCCCCGCCAATGCCGGCCCCACGGGGCTTTATGGTATGGTCGCCGATGCCATTCGCGGCCCATACCGCCCCCTCAACCATTCCGGCCTTGTGCTCGCCAACCCGCCGGCCGAACCCCTGCAAGCCTATGCCTGGTGGGTGACGGGTGAGCTTGCCGTCACCAGCTTCACCGATCTGTGGGGGCTCGCCGGCCGCGACCCCGAAACCACCCCAGCCTTGAAACGCCAGCAATTCGGCGGCGTCCCGGCCCCGTTTCTCCGCCTTGCGCTCGACGGGGATGCGGCCAGCCTGTTGCCTGGTGCTTGGGAGGCGTTTCCGGTGTGACACGTTGAAGAGCGGGTGAGTCTGTTCTTTTGAAAAAGAAAGTCCGGCACCGGCCCGCACCCCCACCCGGCCACCCACGAGCGTACACTGCCATGGGTGGCCGGGTGGGGGTGCGGGCTGGTGCCGGACTTCAAACTGAGACTGCTGCGTCGGTCGTGTTTCCGCGGCGGGTTTGGGGGGCCACACTTGACCCGCCGCCCGGCCCGGGGCAGGGCAGGGGCGGCATCAAAGGCAGGGATCGCAACCCGATGAGCAGCAAAGTCCACCCCAACGCCGCCGCGGCGCTGCATGGTGTGTTGCATGACGGCATGACCATCATGGCCGGCGGCTTCGGCCTTTCCGGCAACCCGGAAAACTGTATCGAGGCAATTCGCGCCGCCGCGGTGCGCAACCTGACGGTTATTTCCAATAATTGCGGCGCCGACGGGCTGGGGCTTTGGGTGCTGCTCAACGCCGGCCAGATCCGGAAAATGATCTCGTCCTATGTCGGTGAGAACAAATTGTTCGAACAGCTCTACCTGTCCGATGATCTCGAGCTGGAACTCAACCCGCAAGGCACGCTGGCCGAGCGCATCCGCGCCGGCGGCGCCGGCATTCCCGCCTTCTACACCCGCACGGGCGTCGGCACGGTCGTTGCCGAGGGCAAGGAAACACGCGAATTCGACGGCCATCTGTATGTCATGGAGCGTGCCCTGACCGCCGATCTGGCCATCGTCAAGGCCTGGAAGGGCGACCCCGAGGGCAATCTCGTGTTCCGCAAGACCGCCCGCAACTTCAACCCCGTCATGGCCACCGCCGGCCGCGTCACGGTGGCCGAGGTCGAACACCTCGTGCCCGCGGGCGGGCTTGACCCTGACGCGATCCACACCCCCGGCATCTATGTCACGCGCATCTTTCAAGGCCAGGACTATAAAAAACCCATCGAGCGCGTCACTACACGCCCGCGCCCGCACGCCACGCCGGCACAAGGATAATACCCATGGCATGGACCCGTGAACAAATGGCCGAACGCGCCGCGCTCGAATTGCGGGACGGCAATTACGTCAATCTCGGCATCGGCATCCCGACCCTGGTTGCCAATTACATCCCGCCCGGGGTCAACGTCACGCTGCAGAGCGAGAACGGCATGCTCGGCATGGGGCCATTTCCCTACCCGGGTGAGGAAGACGCCGATCTCATCAATGCCGGCAAGCAGACCATCACCGAATTGCCCACCTCGTCCTTTTTCAGCTCCGCCGAGAGCTTCGCCATGATCCGTGGCGGGCATATCGACATCACCATCCTCGGCGCCATGGAAGTCAGTGAACGCGGCGACATCGCCAACTGGACAATTCCCGGCAAGATACTGAAAGGCATGGGCGGCGCCATGGACCTGGTCGCCGGCGTGAAGCGGGTCGTTGTCGTCATGGAACACGCCAACAAGCACGGCGCCAGCAAATTGCTGCGCCATTGCACGCTGCCGCTTACGGGTGTTGCCTGCGTCGATCTCATCATCACCGATCTCGCCGTGTTCAGCGTCGATAAATCCGGCCAGGCCGGCCTGACCTTGCTCGAGATCGCTCCTGGCATCGGTCTCGATGAAATCCGCGCCAAGACCGAGGCCCGGTTTCAGACCCGCCAATGAACCGACGGCGCGCGGCCCGTCACCGGCGGGCGCGGCCGGGCCGATCGATGGCCAATGCGTAAGGCTATCGGTCGCGTCAATTCCCGCTGAAGGGCAATGCCCGGCATGCGCGGACAGAGCCCCGCGGCCAGGATGTTCCGACATTCCCCGTCATTGTCAGCGGAATGGGGGGGAAATCCGGTCCGCGTCCCGCGCGCCCGCGCGCACCAGCAGCCGGGCCGCGCTGCCATCCTTGTAATATGCCTTGCGGGTGCCGTGCGGGTGAAAGCCGAGGCTCGCGTAAAGGGCGGACGCCGCTCGGTTCCGGTCTGACACTTCCAGATAGAGACGGGCGATTCCGGCGTGCTCGGTCGCCATGATCCAGGTCTGAACCAGACGGCGGCCCAAGCCTTGCCGTTGCCTCTCAGGCAGGATGGCGAGGGTCAGCAGTTCCGCCTCGTCAAGCACATGCCGGGCCAGCAGCAGGCCGGCGGCATCGGGCATGATCCAGCCGAGCACCCCCGTCAGGGTGAGCAGGGTGGCGAACGCCGAGGCCGACCAGGCTTCCCCGGCCGGAAAGGCCGCGGCATGGATGTGTGCGGCGAGAGCGGCATGGGCGGGCGTGAGCGGCAGCGGATCGGGCGCGATCATGCCGCGGGCAGGCGTGCTTCGGGCTGGTCGATGTAAGCGGGTTCGAGCACGGGCGGACGGCCCGAGGCGGCCATGTGGCGCGCGACCCGCGCGAATGCCACGGGCGAGGGCGCGTCACCCGGCAGAATGGTCGCGCCCTGGCCGCGTTGCGCAAGCAGGGCGTGCACGAGCGCCGCGGCGTCGCCCGCCACATGCAGGCCGGGCGGCGCGTCCGGGAGGTCGCGCGGGTCAAGCCCGCGCATGGGCGTGGGCTGGCCGAGGAATATCCGGTTCGACCTGGCCATGATGGTGACCCAGAGCGGCGCCTGGTGGCCGAACTGGTCGGCGAACGCGTCCGCGACCGTGATGCCGTGGGCCGGAATGGTCCAGGCCATGGCAAGACCCGCGGCGAGTGCAAGGGTTGCGCGCAGGCTGGTGAAGCTGCCCGGCCCGGTGCAGGCGGCGATGACGCCGGGTGCCGCGAGGCCGGAGCGGGACAGGAGGCCGGCGACCAGAACCGGCAGGGTCGCGGCGACATCGGCGCCGGCGGACAGCGTCGCGCGCGCGATGATGGCCTGGTCATCGACCAGGGCCGCGCCGCCGTGGGCGGCACCGTGCAGAACGAGACAGATGTGGCCTGCCATGTCAGAGCGCCGCGCGCCGCGCCGCTTCCGGCCCAGGTTCCCGCAGCGCGTCGAGCAGCGCGTCGCGCAGTTGGCTGAGCTTGCGCTCGTGGTCGATTTTCAGGCCGAACACATCCTTGACATAGAAAACATCGACGGCGCGCACGCCGTAGGTGGTGACATGCGCCGAGGCGATCTGCAGACCTTGTTCGCTGATGGCCGCGGTCACGTCGTGCAGCAGGCCGGGCCGGTCGCGGCCGTTGACCTCGATCACGGTGTGGGTGTTGGAGGCGCGGTTATCGATGACGACGCGCGGCGGCACATGGATCGCGCGCATGCGCCGGCCGAGCACGCCGTGCGAGAGTTTCTGGATTTCGGAATCGAGCGACAGCTTGCCGGACAGCGCGCGCTCGATCAGCACATAGAGCTTGGCGAGCCGGTGCGGCTGGTCGAACGGGCCGCCGGCGGCATCCTGGATCCAGAATGTATCGAGCGCCATGCCGTTGGTCATGGTATGGATGCGGGCATCGACGATGGAGGCGCCGGCGATGGCGAGTGAGCCGGTGATGCGGCTGAACAGCCCGGCGTGGTCGGCGGCGTAGACGGTGACCTCGCTGACCGCGCGGGCCGGCAGGGGCTGGGTTTCGACCGTGAGATCGACCGCGCGCTCGGTCGCGTCGCGGATCATGCGGGCGTGGCGGGCATGGGTTTCCGGATCGAAGGAAAGCCAATAGGACGGGTAGCCGAGCGCCAGATAGGCATCGAGCGCGGCTTTTGGCCAATCCGCCAGCAAAGCCGTGACCGCGTCACGCGCGCGCTTGACGCGGACATCGCGTTCCGAGGTGGCAAGGCCACCCTCGAGCACTTCGGCGACGCGGGCATAAAGCTCGCGCAGCAGGGTGGCCTTCCAGTTGTTCCAGACCTTGGCGCTGACCGCGCGCATGTCGGCCACCGTGAGAATAAGCAGCAGCCTGAGCCGCTCGGGCGACTGGATGACGTCCGCCAGATCGAGAATTGTTTTCGGGTCGTCGATATCGCGGCGGAAGGCAGCCTGGCTCAGCAGCAGATGGTGCAGCACGAGCCATGAGGCCATCTCGGTTTCCTCGGCCGAGAGGCCAAGCATCGGGCCGACCTTCATCGCGATTTCCGCGCCGAGTTCCGAATGATCACCGCCGCGGCCCTTGGCGATATCGTGCAGCAGCATGGCGACATAGAGGCTGCGCCGCGACTGGACATGGTCGATCACGCCCGAGGCGATCGGCGCGATGTGGGCGAGATCGCCGGCCTCGAGCTGGTTGAGGACGCGAATGGCCTCGATCGTATGCTCGTCCACGGTGAAAATATGATAGGTGTCGAACTGCATCTGGCCGACCACGCGCGCCCAGTCCGGCAGATAGCGACCGAGAAAGCCGGTCTCGTTCATGATCGACAGCCAGCGCGCGCCGTTGGGTCGTCGGCCGGGCGCGGGCCGGCCGCACAGCAGGTCAAGGAATATCTCGGCCGCCTTCGGGTCGCGGCGAAGCTCGATGCCGACGCGCTCGTTACGGATAAGGCCGCGCATGGCGAGCGGATGCAGTTCCAGATCGCGGTCACGCGCGATCTGCAGGATGCGCAAGGCATTCAGCCCATGATCACCGGGGTCGGTGCCGCCACCGACCGGCAGTAATTTCCCGTCGAGCAGCATGAAGCCGGCTTCGAGCAGCTTCTGGTCGGTGCTGGCCTGGGTGGCCGGCGCGCCGAGGGCGGCGCGCACCAGGGCGGGTTCGAGCACGCGGGTGAGCCGCACCACCTCGCGCACGGTCAGGAAATAGTGGCGCATGAAGCGCTCGACGCTGTTCTGCTTGCCGTGCCGGGTATAGCCCATGCGCGCGCCGACAATGGGCTGCAGGTCGAAGGTAAGCCGGTCCTCGGCGCGGCCGGCGACGTAGTGCAGGTTGAAACGCAACGTCCACAGAAAATCGAGCGAACGCCGCGCGAGGCGCGCCTCGTTTTCCGTGAGCAGCCCGCCGCCCGGGCTGTCCGGGCCGGTGAGATCGGCGAAACCCTGCACATCGAAGGCATAGCGCGCGATCCAGAGCAGGGTCTGCATGTCACGCAGGCCGCCGCGCCCTTCCTTGATGTTGGGCTCGACGAGGTAGGGGCTGTCGCCATAGCGCGTGTGGCGGGCCGCGCGTTCGGCCTGCTTGAGGGCGATGAATTCGCTGGCACCGGTCGCGAGGCGGGCCGCGTGGAAGCGCTTGCGGAACGCCTCGTGCGTGGCGGCGGCGCCGGCGAGGCAGCGCACATCGAGCAAAGCGGTGCAGATGGTGGCGTCAGCCTCGGCCGCGCTCAGGCATTGATCGATCGAGCGGGTGGCGTGGCCGATTTTCAGCCCGAGGTCCCACAACACATAGAGCATGAACTCGACGACCATGAGCGTGTCCGGCGCCGCATCCTCGACGGTCAGGAACAGCAGGTCGATATCGCTGAAGGGCGCGAGCACGCCCTGGCCGTAGCCGCCGGTGGCGACGATCGCGAGTTCCTCGGCGCCCCCGGGCAGGGTTTTCGGCACGGCGAGGGTGCGCGCGGCGCGGGTTTCCTCGATCGCGAACAAAGTGAGCGCGTGGATCAGCCCGTCCATGTAGGCGGCGAGTTTCTGCGCCGCCTGGCGGCCGGCGAGGCGCCCATGCTCGAACCGTTCATTGACATAGCCCTGCGCGCGGCCGAGGTGGCGGCGGAAAATGCCGAGTGCCGCGTCGCGGCCGGGCCGGGCCGGGCCGGCCAGATCAAGCGCGGCCAAAAGTTCGGCGCCGGCGTGGTCAGGGTGATCGGGAAGGGTTTTGTGCATCAGGCCTTGCGGTCGGTCGCCGTCCGATGGTCATTACAGATGGCTTTCAGCGTGTAAATGAGTTCCAAGGCTTCCCGCGGCGAGAGTGTATCGGGCTCGACGGCATCGAGCCTTGCCTGCAGATGGGCCGTCATGGCGGTCTGGGCAGGTTCGGGTTCGGCAATCCAGCCCTGAGCAAGCAGCGGCAACTCCAGATCCTGGGTCAGGCCAATGGCTCTGGCCTCGAGCGCGCGCAACACGGTCTCGGCCCGCTTGACCACCGGGGCCGGCAGGCCGGCAAGTCTGGCGACCTCGACGCCGAAGCTGCGCCCGGTCGCGCCACTGACGACCTCATGCAGGAAAACCACGTCGCCCTTCCAGGTTTTGACACGTAGCGTGTATGGCTTGAGCTCCGGCAGTTCTGGCACCAGCCGTATCAGCTCATGAAAATGCGTTGCAAAGATGGTGCGGGCGCGCACCCGGTCGTGAATTGACTCCAGCACCGCCCAGGCAATGGCCAGACCGTCGAGGGTGGCGGTGCCGCGGCCGATTTCGTCGATGATGATGAGCGAGCGCGCGGTGGCGCGATGCAGGATGGCGGCCGCTTCCGACATCTCCACCATGAAGGTGCTTTGCCCGCGGGCCAGGTCATCGGACGCGCCGACGCGGCAGAACAGCCGGTCCACGATGCCGATCCGCGCTTCCCGGGCGGGCACGGGCAGGCCGGCCTGGGCGAGCACGGCGATAAGGGCATTCTGGCGCAGGAAGGTCGATTTGCCGGCCATGTTCGGCCCGGTCAGCAGCAGCACGCGCCGGCCGGGGCCGAGATCGCAATCATTGGCGATGAACCGGCTTTCGCGACTGACGGCGGCCTCGACCACGGGGTGGCGGCCGCCGGTGATCGCGAACTCGACCCCGGTCGTGATGGTGGGACGGCACCAGGTGCCGGATTGGGCGAGGCTCGCCGAAGCCTGGCAGACATCGAGCATGGCGATGGCCGCGGCGAGCGCGTCGAGCGCCGGGGCCTCGGCCAGGATGGCGGCGACCAACGCATGCCAGAGGGAGAGTTCACGCGCGCTGACCCGTTCCGCCGCGTCGAGAATACGCTGGTCCATTTCCGCGAGTTCGGGGCACGAGAACCGCACGCAGCCGGCGAGGCTTTGCCGCTGCACGAAGCCTGGCTCGGCGCGCAATCGTTCGGCGATGGCGGGTGTCACCTCGAGCACATAGCCGAGCTGCTGATGGTGGCGGATGCGCAGATTGGGAATGGCATGGCGCGTGGCGAGGCTTTGCTGGAGAGCGGCGAGAGCGGAGCGGCTATCGTCGCGCAGCGCCCGCGCGGCATCGAGCGCGGCATCGAAGCCGGCGGCGATGACCCCACCATCATCGAGCCGTGCCGGCGGATCCGGCGCGAGGGCGGCATTGAGGTGGCGCAACAAAGACGGCGCCGGCGTGAGGGAGGCGCGCAGCCGCATGAGCAGGCGGGGCGGCACGGGGATGGCGGCGTCGAGCGAGGCGGCCAGGCTGTGGCCGGCATCGAGCCCGGTGAGAATGGCGTGCGCGTCCCGGGGGGCCGCGCGGGAGACGCGCAGCCGGGCCAGGGCGCGGGCAATGTCCGGCAGGCGCTTGATCTGTGCGCGCAGCAGGCGGGCAAGGTCCGGGTTGGCAAGCAGCCATGTCCAGGCATCCTGGCGGTCGATGATCTCGGCGGCGTTCGTGCTCGGCGCCGAGAGACGCTCGGCCAGCAGCCGGTGGCCGGGCCCGCTGAGGGTGCGGCGCGTGACCGCGAACAGCGTATGCTGGCCGCCGCCATGCTGCGCCGTGAGCAGTTCCAGATTGGCGCGGGTGGCGGCATCGATGGCCAGCACCGGGTCCGGCGTTGCCGATCGCGGCGCGGGCAGGCTGGCCAGGCCATTGCCCTGGGTTGCGCGCAGATAGGCCAGGATCGCGGCGGCGGCCCGCCGCTCCTCCAGCGTCATCGTCTCCGGCAGGGTCGGGCTTGCGGCGTAGTCGGGGTCCACACGCGCGCGGCGATCGGCGAAGCCGGCAAGGTCCAGGTCCGGTGGCGCGAGGATTTCGGCCGGATCGAGGCGGGCCAGGAAATCGGGCAGTTCGGCCGCGCTGATGGAATCGGTCTCGAAATGGCCCGCGGAGATGTCGGCGCGGGCGGTGCCGATGCCAGTGCCCGTGGGGGCCAGGGCCAGCAGCCAATTCGGCCTTGCCGGGTCGAGCAGGGAATCCTCGGTAAGGGTGCCGGGCGTGACCAGCCGCACCACCTCGCGGTGCAGGGGCGTCTTGGCGCCCGGCTTGCGGTCGCGCGCATCCTCGATCTGTTCGGCGATGGCGACGCGAAAGCCCTGGCGGATGAGCCGCGCGAGATAGGCCTCGGCCGCGTGCAGCGGCACGCCGCACATGGGAATGGGCCGGCCGGCATGGGTGCCGCGCTCGGTGAGTTGTATGCTCAGCGCGGCGGCGGCGGCCTCGGCGTCGGCGAAGAACAGCTCATAGAAATCGCCCATCCGAAAGAACACCAACGCATCCGGATGGGCGTCCTTGGCGGCGAACCATTGCGCCATGGCGGGCGTTGCCCCCGCGCGGGCCGGAGCGGCAAGACGCGCTGACGACCGCTCCGGCGCCTCGGCGGGCATGCTGGCCTAGACCCGCTGGCGTGGCCGCATAGAAGCTAGGCTGGGTGGGCGTCGGTGATCATTTCGATTTTGCCGCTGATCTGACCCCCCTCCTCGACCTGCAGACGGCGGCACCGGGCCGAGCCGACGACGCGACCGGTGCCACGCACGACCAGGCTGTTGCGGGCGGTGATGACCCCATCGATCATCCCCGCGACCTCGGCATCATCCGCCTCGATCTCGCCCTTGAACGTGCCGCCGGGTTGCACCGAGATTTCGACCACATGCAGCATTTCCGCCTCGATCGTGCCTTCCACCACCAGGCGCTCGGCGTCCTTGATGGTGCCTTGCAGGCTGATGCCGCGGCCGACCACGAGCACGCGCTTATCCTGCACGGCCGGGCGCGCGGCCGGGGTGCCCGGGCCGGGCGGGAATTGGCCGTGCGGGGTGGCCGGGCTTGCGCCCTGCTGGCCCGGGGGCGGGCTTGCCGGCAGGACCGGGCGCGGCGGCACGGCATTCGCGGCGGGGGCTGGCGGGCCGGGCGGCGCGACGGGGCTGTTGGGCGGTCGGGACATGGGCTGTGCTTCCTGGGTCGGGACTGGTCGGGGCGTTGCTTGGCCAGGCGTGGCCTCGGCGACGCGGGCCTGGGTTGGCCTTGGCGGAAAAAGCGGCGCGTCCGGGCGCGCCGGCGCGGGCTGTGGCTGGGGGCTCGCCACGGGGGCAGGGTTCGATTCGGGTTCGTCGCGACGGCGTTTGAACATGGCCCCTTCCTTCATGGCAATGTCGGCGACGTCGCATCCGGCCATGGCCGGACCGTGGCGCCGCCTGTCCGGCCCACGGACCGGCACGCCGATGCTAGGGTGATTGCCGGGGGCTGGCAAACCAGCATCGCCGCGCGCCACCCCCCACCCGGGCCCGACTTGGCATTTGCGGCGGCAACGGTTAGGCGCTCGGGCCATGAGCGCTTTTGACATTGTCGGCATCGGCAACGCGGTGGTGGATGTTTTGTCACCGGTAACGCATGGGTTTCTGTCACATGAGGGGCTGCGCCCTGGCAGCATGCAACTGGTCGACGCGGAAAAAGCCGCCGGCCTGGCCGCGCGCATGCCCGAAGGCGTGGTCAGCAGCGGCGGGTCGGTTGCGAATACGTGCGCGGTGGCCGCGATGCTGGGCGCGCAGGTGGCGTTTCTGGGCAAGGTGGCGACGGATGCCATGGGAGATGCGTTCGCGCAGGCGATTCGCGCGGCCGGGGTGCATTACCCGACCCCGCCGGTCGCCAACGGCGCGGCCACCGCGCGCTGCCTGATACTGGTGACGCCGGACGGGCAGCGCACCATGAACACCCATCTGGGCGCGAGCCAGCATTTCGGGCCGGAAGATATCGACCTGGGGCTGATCGAGGCGTCGAGTGTGGTCTATCTGGAAGGCTATCTGCTGGATGCACCGGACGCGCCAGCCGCGTTTCATGCCGCGGCCCTGGCGGCGCGGCGGCGGGGCGGCAAAGTGGCGATCAGCCTCTCGGATGCTTTCTGCGTGGAGCGCAACCGGGCGGCGTTTCATGCGCTGCTGCCACTGACCGACATTCTGTTCGCCAACGAGGCGGAAGTGGCCAGCCTGTATGAGGCCAATGATTTCGAGACCGCGATGGCGCGCGCGCGCGCCGATGTGACGGTGGCGGCGCTGACGCGGAGCGAGCAGGGCAGTGTCATCCTGCACGGCAACGAGACGGTGACGATTGCCGCCGAGCCTGCCCGCGTGATCGACAGCACCGGGGCGGGTGATTGTTATGCCGCCGGTTTTCTGGCCGGGTTCACCCGCGGCGAGACATTGGCCGAGTGTGGCAGGCTGGCGACGCGGGCAGCGACCCTGGCGATAGAACAATTTGGCGCCCGGCCGCCGGCGGCACTGTTATCGGGGTTGAGCCGCCGCGCCGACGCATAACCGGCCAAGCACGTCTGCCATTCGGTCATATCGAACGTTTTTCCTCGCGCACATAGGGGCTGGCTCCTATGTGTCAGGCCGCGTCGGCCTGAACAGCCCTGTTGGCGGCTGGCCGCGTCCCATCGCGTTTGGAGAAGAGCATGAACCTGCGCAACGTCGCAATCATCGCGCATGTCGACCACGGCAAGACCACCCTGGTCGACCAGATGCTGCGGCAATCGGGCACGTTCCGCGACAACCAGCAGGTAGCGGAACGGGCACTCGACCGCAACGACCTGGAGCGTGAGCGCGGCATCACGATTCTGGCGAAATGCACGTCGGTATTGTGGAGGGGCGAGACCGGGGAGACCCGCATCAACATCATCGACACGCCGGGCCACGCCGATTTCGGCGGCGAGGTCGAGCGGATTCTGAACATGGTGGACGGCGTGATCGTGCTGGTGGACGCGGCCGAGGGGGTGCTGCCGCAGACCAAGTTCGTGGTCGGCAAGGCGCTCGCGCGCGGGCTGCGGCCGATCGTGGTGGTGAACAAGGTGGATCGGGGCGATGCGCGACCCGACGAGGTGCATACCGAGGTTTTCGACCTGTTCGCCGCCCTTGGCGCGACCGATGAGCAGTTGGATTTTCCGACGCTGTTCGCGTCCGGCCGCAATGGCTGGGCGGATGACAGCCTGGACGGGCCGCGCAAGGACCTCTCGGCCATGTTCGAGCTGGTGGTGCGCCATGTGCCGCCGCCGGCGGTGGCGCCGGACAAGCCGTTTGCGATGGTGGCGAGCATATTGGAGGCCGATCCGTTCCTCGGGCGCATCCTGACCGGACGGGTGGAACAGGGAACGGCGAAGCTGAACATGGCCGTGAAAGTGCTGCGGGCCGACGGCACGCCGGTCGAGACCGGGCGGCTGACCAAGCTGATGAGCTTTCGCGGGTTGGAGCGGATACCGGTCGACGAGGTCGAGGCGGGCGATTTGATCGCGATTGCCGGGCTGACCGAGGGCACCATTCCCGACACGATCTGCGCCCCCGAACAGACCGCGCCGCTCGCGGCGATTCCGATCGACCCGCCGACGCTGGCCATGACCTTCCGGGTGAATGACAGCCCGCTGGCCGGGCGCGAGGGCAAAAAGGTGACCAGCCGGCAGATCAGGGACCGGTTGATGCGCGAGGCGGAAGGCAATGTGGCAATACGCGTGGCCGACAGCGCCGAGACGGATGCGTTCGAGGTTTCCGGCCGGGGTGAATTGCAGCTCGGCGTGCTGATCGAGACGATGCGGCGCGAGGGGTTCGAGCTGGCGATTGGCCGGCCGCGCGTGCTGACGCGCATCAACGACGTGACCGGCGAGCGCGAAGAGCCGATCGAGGAAGTGCTGATCGATGTCGATGAGCCATATTCCGGCGTGGTGGTGGAGAAAATGAGCCGCCGCAAGGGACAATTGCAGGACATGCGGCCATCCGGCGGCGGCAAGGTTCGGCTGACCTTCCGGATTCCGTCACGCGGGTTGATTGGCTATCATGGGGAATTCCTGACCGATACCCGCGGTTCCGGCATCATGAACCGCTTGTTTGACGGCTATGGACCATGGATGGGCACGATCGAGGGGCGGCGCAACGGGTCGTTGATCTCGACCGAGCCAGGGGAGGCGGTGCATTACGCGTTATTCTATTTGCAGGAGCGCGGGACGTTGTTCGTCAATCCCGGCGACAAGGTGTATGTCGGGATGATATTGGGCGAGCATAGCCGGGGATCGGACCTGGAAGTGAACCCGATCAAGGAAAAGAAGCTGACCAACATCCGCGCCGCCGGCAAGGACGAGGCGATGCTGCTTGTGCCGCCTCGGCAGATGGGCCTGGAACAGGCGATCGCGTATATCGAGGATGACGAGCTGGTCGAGGTGACGCCCAGCGCCATCCGGCTGCGCAAGCGGTTCCTGGATCCGCATGAACGCAAGCGCAACGACCGCAAGGCCGAGGCGATGG
>DAIDIQ010000038.1 GCA_027459285.1 Acetobacteraceae bacterium | reverse complement strand
GGGCCTTGCGACAAGGTGTTCACCTTGCCGACATTGCCCAGCAATTGCTGCAGGAAGCTCGCGTTGCTGCCCGGGCTTGGCGTGGTGCGGGCTATCATGGTGTGGGGCAGCGCGTTCTTCAGGTGGGTTACCCTGATGCCGCGCAGCACGCCGCCATTATCGAAGCTCAGCACCACGTTTTCCTCGCTGATCAGGTGCTGGGTGCCGCCGATGACCGGGCGGGTCATGCCGCCGATATAGATCCATTTATTGTCATCGAAGCTGGCATGGGCGGTGGGGCTGCCGAGCAGGCTGGTGGCGTCTGCCTTGGTGGAGACGCCGGGCACGAGTTCGGACAATTCGGCCGGGTCGACCTGGTTGCCGCGTGCCTGCGGATTTGCCGCGAGGAACCCGCAGCCGGTCAGCGGAAAGCTGCAAATCAACGCCAGCGCAAGACTGCCTGCCCGAGCCATCGGACCCTCATTACCGTTCACCGGCGTACACACGCCGCGCGCATGCTGTCTGTCAAGTTTCATGGAAAGTCCGGCACCGGAAGTTTTTGTGCGACGCGCCTGTCCGGCGCGCAGTCCGGCGAGCTTTACGAAGAAAGTCCGGCACCGGCCCGCACCCCCACCCGGCCACCCATGGCAGTGTACACTCGTGGGTGGCCGGGTGGGGGTGCGGGCCGGTGCCGGACTTCACGTAAGCATGCGGGTCGGTGCCGGATTTCATGCTGGGACATCACCGCCTCTTTGCAGAGGGGCAGGCCGCGCTTTATTCAGCGCCATGACAGTTTTCGCGCGTGGCCGGCGTCTTCGGCAGGAACGGACCGGGTTTCAGCTATACAACGCCGCGGTGGCGGCGGCGCGGGATGCGTTTTTCTATACCGAGCTTGGCGTGCCGGATACGTTGGACGGCCGGTTCGATCTGGTCGGGCTGCATGTGGGGCTGGTGATACGCCGGCTGCGCCGGGACGAGACCGCCGAGGCGGCGGCGGTGGCGCAGAAGCTGTTCGATGCGATGTTCGCCGACATGGACATCACGCTGCGCGAGATCGGGGTGGGTGACATGTCGGTGGCGAAGCGGGTGCGCGCGATGTGGGAGGCTTTCCACGGCCGGTCGATGGCGTATGACCTGGCGCTGGAAAGCGGCAATTTGGCGGAGTTGCGGGACGCGCTGGCGCGCAATGTGTGGCGGGGCGAGCCGGCGCCCGGTGCCGGGAGGCTGGCGGCTATCGTGCGCGCGGCGGATGCGGCGCTGGCGGGGCAGGCGAGCGATGCGCTGCTGGCGGGGAAAGTGTCGTTCCCCTCGCCCGCCGCGGCGTGACCAGCCGGGGCATGGCAAGCCGGGGCCGGGCGGAGACGGGAATGGGCAAGGCAGGGACGGGCGATGGCGGCCGGCTGCGTGTGGGGCAGATCGGGGCGGAGGGGCGGGCGGTGACGCTGACGCCCGATGAGGCGGGGCGCGCGGCGCTGGCTGAACGATTGGGGGTGGACGCCATTCTGGCGTTGCGCTGCGCCTTTCATTTGCGGCGGCCGGGCAATGGCACGCGGGTGCTGGCCGATGGCGCGCTGGAGGCAACGCTGGTGCAGCGCGATGTGCGCACATTGGCGCCGTTCACGGCGCGGGTGAGCGAGGTGTTTCAGCTCCGCTTCATGCCCGAGGCGGCGCTGCCGCCGGTGCTGGATATCGAGGACCCGGTGGATGATGTCGGCTATGTCGACGAGACGATCGATTTGCACGAGGCGATGGCCGAGCAACTGGCCCTGACGCTGGACCCCTATCCGCGCGACGAGCAGGGGGGGAGTGTTTGACCGGCGCGCCTGTGTTTTGTTCGGCGCGCCTGACCGGCGCGCAGTCCGGCACCGGCCCGCACCCCCACCCGGCCACCCACGAGCGTACACTGCCATGGGTGGCCGGGTGGGGGTGCGGGCCGGTGCCGGACTGCGAACTGAAGCGCTACCTTCCACCTCCTGCCTTGCTTGATCTGGCTGTCTCTGCTAAGCGCCGCGGCTCGCGCCGGCCTCGGCTTATCCGGGCCGGCGCGGTAATATTTGGCTGACGCGATAGAGGGGCTGGTCCCATGGCTGTTCCGAAGAAGAAAACCTCGCCCTCTCGGCGCGGCATGCGCCGCAGCCATCAGGCCCTGAGCGCGGACGCGCACCAGGAATGCGGGAATTGCGGCGAGATCAAGCGCCCGCATCATGTGTGCCCGCGCTGCGGCCACTATGATGGGCGGGAAGTGGCGGCGGGCGACAAGCTCAAGGGCGTTGTCCGGGTCTGAACCAGACGGTCATGCCCTGTGACCGCTGCTAGTCGATGAGCGCCAGCCACACGCTTGCCATCGATGCGATGGGCGGCGACCACGCGCCGCAGTCGGTGGTGGCGGGACTTGCGCTGGCTGCCGAGCGGCACCCGAACATGCGCTATGTGCTGGTGGGAGACGAGGCGCGGCTGACGCCGCTGCTGGCCCGGCACCGGCGCGCGGCCGAGAAATGCACGCTGGCGCACGCGCAAACCGTGGTCGGGCCGGACATGAAGGTGGCGCAGGCGCTGCGGCTGCGCGAATCGTCGCTGCGGCGGGCCATCGACCTGGTGGCGGAGGGGCAGGCGGCGGGCGCGGTTTCGGCCGGCAATACCGGCGCGATCATGGCGATTGCCAAGCTGGTGCTGAAGACCGTGCCGGGCATCGACCGGCCGGCGATAGCGGCGATCGGCCCGTCGGCCCGCGGCGACATTGTGATGCTGGACCTTGGCGCCAACCTGGAATGCGATGCCCGCAACCTGGTGGAATTCGCCATCATGGGTGATGCGTTTGCCCGCGCCGTGCTGGGGCTGACCAGCCCGACGCTGGGGCTTTTGAACGTGGGCAGCGAGGAACAGAAAGGCGTCGAGTCGCTGCGTCAGGCGGCGGAGTTGCTGCGTGCCAGCTTTCTGGCGCCGCAATTCACCGGCTTTGTCGAGGGGCACGATATTGCCGCCGGCACCACCGACATCGTGGTGTCGGACGGGTTTTCCGGCAATGTGGCGCTGAAGACCGGTGAGGGCGCGCTGCGGTTGATGGCGGATTTGCTGCGCCAGGTGTTTCAGACCGATCTGGCCAGCCGGATCGGCTATCTGCTGGCCCGGCCGGGGCTGGAACGGCTGCGCGAATGGCTGGACCCCCGGCGCTATAATGGCGCGGTGCTGCTGGGGCTGAATGGGGTGGTGGTGAAATCGCACGGCGGCACCGACGAGGAAGGCTTCGCCGCCGCCGTTTCGGTGGCGGCCGACATGATCGATCATCGCTTCGACCGGCTGATTCGCGCGGGATTGGAAAAACGTGGCCATGCCGTGTCGGCCAGCCCCAGAAGCGCCGTGGCCGGTTGAGCATGGCACGCGCGCTGTTGGAGGGGGTGGGTGCCTATCTGCCACGCAGGATCGTCAGCAACGACGCGCTGGCCGAGCGGATCGACACGAGCGACGCGTGGATTCGCAGCCGCACGGGCATAGGCGCGCGGCATATTGCCGAGGCCGATGAAAGTTGCGCCATGATGGCCACCGCCGCCGCGCGCCAGGCACTGGCCAATGCCCGCGCGCGCGTGGACGAGGTGGACGCGGTGATTGTGGCGACCGCGACGCCGGACCAGACCTTTCCCGCCACCGCCGTGCGCGTGCAGGCGGCGCTTGGCATGGCGCGCGGCTTCAGTTTCGATATTTCGGCGGCGTGCAGCGGCTTCGTGTATGCGCTGTCGGTGGCGGATGGGATGATTCGCGCCGGCCAGGCGCGCGGCGTGCTGGTGATTGGCGCCGAGGTATTCTCACGCCTGATGGACTGGCAGGATCGCAGCACCTGCGTGCTGTTTGGCGATGGCGCGGGCGCGGTGTTTTTGCGCGCGGGCGCCGCGGACGACGAGACACGGGGAATATTGTCGACCCACCTGCACGCCGATGGCAGCCTGGGCGACCTGTTGTACATCGATGGCGCGGTGGGCCAACCGGACCGGCCGGGCACGCTGGTGATGAACGGGCGCGAGATTTTCCGCCACGCGGTGGTGAAATTGGCGTCAGCCGTGGATGAGGCCCTGGCCGCCAACGGGCTGGATGCCAGCGCGATCGACTGGCTGGTGCCGCATCAGGCGAATTTGCGCATCATCGATGCGATGGGCAAACGCCTTGCCTTGCCGCCGGAACGCGTGGTGGTGACGGTGGAACGGCACGCCAACACCTCCGCCGCGTCCATTCCGCTCGCCTTGGCCGAGGCGGTGGCGGATGGACGCATCAAGCGCCACGATCTGGTGGTGATGGAGGCGCTTGGCGGCGGGCTGACCTGGGGGTCGGCGCTGGTGCGCATGTAGCCCGATGGGGCGGATCAGCACTCACACATGCTCGAGGTTGCCGGCGGCCAGATCTTCCAGCCAGGGCCTGTCGGTCAGTATCACCCGGTCCGGGGTGGGCAAATCGATGCGTTTGTCCGCCCGGAAGCGGGACAGCACGCGGCTGATGGTCTCGATGGTCAGGCCCAGATAATCGGCGATCTCGGCGCGGGTCATCGGCAGGCGGATTTCGGTTTGCCGGTGCGAGCAGGGCGCCGCCGCGGCGGCGCGCAGCAACAGGAAACTCGCGACCCGTTCACGGGCGGTCTTGCGGCCGAGCAACAGCATTTGTTCCTGCGCGGTGACCAGCTCGTTGCAGGCGGTTTGCAGCAGCCGGGCCTCCAGCGCCGGCAGATCGTGCATCAACGCATACAGGCGCGGCCGGGAAAACCGGCATAGGCGCACGGGCTCGATGGCCTCGGCGGAAAACGCGTAGGTCTCGCCAACCGCCAGACCGAGAAAATAACCCGGCCCGGCAAAGCCGGTGATCTGTTGCCGGCCATCCGGCAGCAGCTTGAATAATTTCACCGTGCCCGCGGTGATATTGAAGAAATCGGCGGCCTTCTCGCCCTCCTCGATGAACACGCGGCCCTTTTCCAGGCTGCGCTGCGCCGCCACCGCGGCCAGGCGCGAAAGGTCCGCGGTATCGAGAGCATCGCAAACACTGACAGTGCGCGCGTCACATTCCGCGCAGGCGGCATGGCCGAACGCATCACCAACAACGAGGGGTCGGGCGCGCGAGACGATCATGCATGCCTCCTGGCAACGGCCAACCACACCATACACCCTTAGGCCCCGCCGGCCAAAATGGCGAGATAATTCAGAAAAGCCGGCTTGATTGATCGGCATCAAAACAGGCCTCGGCAAAGCCTCTCAGGATGGCGCGAACGCATCGAGGCGCGCATGGTTCCGATCACGGTTGAGCCCTTGTCGGCGGCGACAATGCGCACGGTGTTTCCGCTGATACAGGCGGCCGTGCCGGGGCTGACGCTGGCACAATGGCTGCGCTTCGCGCGGCGCATGGTGCGCCGGGCGCGACCGGCCGATGCCGGGGTGCTGGTGGCACGGCGCGAAGGCAATGCCTTTCCCTGCGGCAGCGTGTGCTATCGGCGGGAACGAACCCTGGCCGATGCGCCGATTTTGACCGCGGAGCATTTCATCGCCCCCGGTCTGGCGCGCGAGGAGCAGGTTTTGGCGGCCCTGCTGGCCCGGCTGGAAGCCCTGGCCCGTGAAACCGGCTGTGGCGCGGTGCGCTCTCTGGTGGCGGGGCATGGGGCGGAACTCGGCCTGTTCCGGTTGGCTGGCCACGACGTGGACGGGGTGGTGCTGGAAAAAACCGTGCCCGGACGGTTGGGCGGCGTCAGGCCAGAAACATGCCCAACACCACCAGGCCCATCACCACGGTCGCGAGCCAGCCGAAAAGGCGCAGCGCGCCGCGCACGACGAACGGACCCATGATATCCGGCCGGGCGACAATGCGCATCATCACCACCATCAGCGGCACCGCCACCACGCCATTGATGACGGCACTGACGACCAGCGCGCGGATCGGGTCGATCGGGGTGAAATTGATCAGCATGCCAATCAGGGTCGCCATGACGATGGTGGCGTAAAAGGCCTGTGCCTCCTTGGGGCGGCGGCCAAGCCCCCTGGGCCAGCGCCGCGCCTCGCCAATGGCATAAGCCGCCGAGCCAGCCAGCACCGGCACCGCCAACAACCCGGTGCCGACGATGCCAAGCGTGAAAATGGTGGAGGCGAACCGGCCGGCCAGCGGCGCCAGCGCCTTGGCGGCCTGGGCCGAGGTGGTGATGGTGCGCAGCCCATGCGCGCCAAGCGTTGCCGCCGTGGTGAGCATGATGGCCAGCGCCACGATGTTGGAGAACGCCATGCCGACCGCCGTGTCGGTCTCGATCCGGCGCAGCGCGACCGGACCCTGCGACGGCGCGTCGATCAACTCGATGCGCTTGGCATGGGCATGAATATCCTCGACCTCCTCGGCCGATTGCCAGAAAAACAGATAGGGGCTGATGGTGGTGCCAAAAATGGCAACCATCATCTCCAGCCCCTGGCGCGACCAGCCGGAACCAGGCCAGACCATGTGCAACAGGGCGCGCGGCCAGTCGACATGCACGATCGCGGCCGACAGCACATAGGCAAACAGCGCCAGCGTCAGCCACTTCAACACCGCGATATATTGCGTATATTGTAGAAATAGTTGCAGGCAGATGCACAATACCGCGAACATCAACACCCAGATGGCGCGCGGCCCCGGCAGCAACAGCGCCGCGGCATCCGCCATGGCGCCGATATCAGCCCCGAGATTGATGGTGTTGGCCAACACCAGCAGCAACACACACGCCGTCAGCAGCCAGCGCGGATAATGCAGGCGCAGCACGCCGGCAATGCCATGGCCGGTAACCCGCCCGATCTCCGCGCTGATCATCTGGATCGCGACCATCAGCGGATAGCTGAACAGCATGGTCCAGCCGACCGCATACCCGAACTGCGCGCCCGCCTGCGAATAGGTGGCAATGCCGCTCGGGTCATCGTCCGACGCGCCGGTGATCAGCCCGGGGCCGAGACTGCGCAACAGCCGGGGTCCCGAGGCGGGAACGACCGGCGAAGGGTTTTCCTCGTCATCATCGTCGTCGGGCACGGGCTGCATGGGCACGAGCCTAGGCGATGGACGAAGGGAAGGGAAGTATC
>DAIDIQ010000023.1 GCA_027459285.1 Acetobacteraceae bacterium | reverse complement strand
AGCGGCAGCGTGAACGGCCGCGTCCTGACGCTGACCCGGCGCGAGGCACGGCTGCTGGAGGAATTGCTGCGGGCGGGAGACGCGGTGATCGTGCGCGACGCCCTGGCCGACGCGCTGTACGGCGCGGAGGGCGAGGCGTCTGGCAACGCGATGGAGGCGATCGTTTCCCGGCTGCGGCGCAAGCTGGCGGCCGCGCAGTCACGCGTGCAGATCGATGCGATACGCGGCATCGGCTATCGGCTGCGTGATGGCGCTTGAGGGGGCGCGGTGGGCCTGGCTGAAGCCGCGCACCCTGCGCGGGCGGCTGATGCTGGCCATGAGTTGCGTGCTGTTGCTGGCCTTGCTGGGCGAGGCGGCGCTGGGCGATGGGCATGGGCGCGGCCAGGTGTTGATTGGCGCGGGTCTGCCCGAGCCGTATCAGGACGGGCTGGTGCTCGGCCTGTTCAGCGTGGTGACGTTGGCCTTGGTTGGCATGGTCAGTGACTGGAGCCTGAAGCCGCTGGCGCGGGCATCGGCCGAGGCAAAGCAAATGGGGCCGGCCGCGCCCGGGCAGCGGATCAGCGCCGAGGGCTTGCCGGCGGAAGTGACGCCGCTGGTCGAGGCGGTGAACGGGGCGCTGGCCCGCATGGCCGCGGCCATCGCCAATGAGCGGCGCTTCACCGAGAACGCGGCGCATGAATTGCGCACGCCGCTGGCGGTGCTGTCGCTGCGCTTGCAGCGGGCACGGGCCAGCGGCAGCCCGGATTGGCCGGCGATCGAGGCGGACCTTGCCTCGTTGCAGCATCTGGTGGCCGGGTTGCTGGACCTCGCGCGCAAGGCGCAGCCGGACGGGGCCAGCATGCCGGTGATGAACCTGTCCCGCGCCGCGCGCGAGGCGGCGGCGATGGTGCTGCCGCTGCTGGAAGCCGAGGGGCGGGCGCTGGTGGTGACGTTGCCCGAGCGCATGCCGGCGCGCGGCCGGCCCGGCGATGTGCGTGACGCGGTGCGCAACCTGCTGGAGAACGCGGCCCGGCATGGGCGCGGCACCGTGACCTTGCGCGGCGAGCGTGAGGCGGGGCAATTGAGCCTGACGGTGACCGATGAGGGCGAGGGTATGTCGCCCGATCTGGCCGCGCGGGCCTTCGACCGCTTCGTCAAGGGCGAGCGGACCGACGGTAGCGGACTTGGCCTCGCGATTGTGCGCGAGGTGGCAGTGGCGCATGGCGGCGCGGTGGGCATTGCGCCGGGCGCCACCTGCGCGGTTTGGCTGAGGCTGCCGGAAGCGGGCTGAGCCCCGGCATGCCCTGGGAGGCTTGGCGATGGATGCGACAACGGAAACGGCCGGACCGGACGCGGCACCGGGCGGCGTGTCGCCGATAGTGCCGGTGGTGCTGGCTGGCGGATCGGGGTCACGCCTGTGGCCGATCTCGCGCGAGAGCTACCCCAAGCAATATTGGCCGCTGGTGAGTGAGCAGAGCCTGATGCAGGACGCGCTGCGGCGCGGCACGGGCGGGGGCTTCGCGCCGCCGGTGCTGGTGTGCAACGAGGCGCATCGCTTTCTGGTGGCCGAGCAGGTGCGCGATGCCGGCATCGAGGGGGCGCGCATTCTGCTGGAGCCGGAGGGGCGCAACAGCGCGCCGGCGATTGCCTGTGCCTGCCTGCTGGTGGCCGAGACCGAGCCGGACACGGTGCTGTGGGTGATGGCGGCGGATGCCGCCATCGGGGATACGCCGGCCCTGCACACAGGCTTGCGGGCGGCGGCGGCGGCGGCGCGCGCCGGTCATATCGTCACCTTCGGCATGGCGGCCCGCGCGCCGGAAACCGGCTATGGCTATATCGAATGCGGCGCGGCGCTGCCGGGCCTGGACGGGGTGCATGCGGTGGCGCGGTTCATCGAGAAGCCGGACGCCGCCCTCGCCGCCGAGCTTTGCGCCGATGGGCGGCATTTGTGGAATTCCGGCATGTTCGTGTTCACCGCCCGGACCATGCTGGCGGAACTGGCGGCGCACGCGCCAGACGTGCTGGCGGCCATGCGCGGCGCGGTGACGGCGCGGCAGGAGGATTTGGATTTCATCCGGCTGGCGCGCGCGCCGTTTCTGGCCAGCCCCTCGATCAGCATCGACTATGCGGTGGCGGAACGCACCGACCACGCCGCGGTGGTGCCGGCCGATCTCGGCTGGTCGGATGTGGGCAGTTGGCGCGCGCTGTGGGAGCTGGGCGCCAAGGATGAAGGCGGCAACGTGACGATCGGCGATGTGATGCTCGAGGGCGCGCGGGATTGTTATGTGCGCAGCGACGGCGTGATGACCGCGGTGGTCGGGCTGCATGACGCGGTGGTGGTGGTGACCAAGGACGCGGTGCTGGCCCTGCACCGCAAGGACGCGGAACAGGTCAAGCACATCGTCGCCCGGCTGCGCGCCGAGCGGCGCGAGGAGGCGACGGCGCATCACCGCATCTATCGGCCGTGGGGCTTTTATGAGCGGCTGATCCAGGGCGATCGGTTTCAGGTGAAGCGGATCGTGGTGCTGCCGGGACAGCGGCTTTCGCTGCAGAAGCATTTCCACCGCGCCGAGCATTGGGTGGTGGTGCACGGCACGGCGCTGGTGACGCGCGATGGCACCGAGACGATGCTGCGCGAGGATGAGAGCATCTATCTGCCGCTGGGCGTCATGCACCGGCTGAGCAACCCGGGGCGGATTCCGCTGACGCTGATCGAGGTGCAGTCCGGCGCGTATCTCGGCGAGGACGATATCGTCCGCTTCGAGGACACATACGGCCGGTCCTGACCAGGCGCTGCCCGCCGCCGACATGACATCGTGGCCGCGGGCAGCGTCTGCGATCATGGGTGTCCGAGGCTGGCAGGCGAACGATGCGTCAGGCTGGGTAAGCGGTGTTGCGAAAACCTTGGCCAATATCTCAGTGCAAAAACAGTCCGGCATCGCCCCGCGCTTTCGCGGCAAGCCCGGCGCGGGCCGAATCGGCAGCCGTGCCTCAGTCGATAAGATCGCGGTCCAGTTCGAGTAGCTTGATCAGCAACCCATCGGGTGTTCGCAGTTGCAGCATGCGGCCGAATGCCTCGTCGGTGACTGGCTGGGCAATGACCGCGCCACCCGCCTCGACCCGGGCCGCAATCGGTTCCAGCTTGCCGCGTGTCACGAATTGCAGCTCCACCGGTTCAGGGTTATCCGGCCCGCCGGGCCGCGCCAGCAAGCTGAGCGCACCGCCAGCAAAACCGATCAGCGCCCAGTCTCCATCACGGCTACCGTAGATCAGCCGCCCGCCCAACAACTCGTAGAAGGCGATGGCCGTATCGAGCCGGGCGACATGGACCATTGGCTGGACGGAGAGATCCACCTCATGGGTCCGGCTGGTCTGGGTCGGCATGGGCGTGTTCCTTCCTCAGGTAGGAAACGAGAGCGCGAGCAACAAAATCCGACAACGAAAGCTGCGCATCGAGTGCCCGATATTTCAACGTCCGGACCAGGCTCGTCGGCAGATAGACGTTGAATTGCTGTTTGGGATCGACCTGTTGCCCGGGCTCAGGGTCTTTTGCCATGCTAGGTCCCTAGCATGCTAGCAACCGCGCGTCAAGCACGACGTTGCCACCGTGGTGTTTCGGTTTGAGGCCCGACAGGCCCTCGGCCATGCGCCGATAGCGGGCTTGCGGCCCTCATCTCCGGCGGAAACCGGGCGCAAGGCTTGTTCATGGCGGCAAGCGGGTTATGTTGCAGGAGCGAAGACGGCCGGACCGGCCGGGGCCGCCTGCCAGGAGAGCTTGCCATGGACGCGAACACGCCAGAAACCGCGACGCTGACGATGGGCTCCGGGCAGGAGGCGAGCCTGCCGGTGTTGCACGGCACGCTTGGGCCGAGCGTGGTCGATATCCGCAAGCTGTACGGCACGGCGGATGTGTTCACCTTCGACCCGGGCTATGGCGGCACCGCCGCGTGCGAAAGCAAGATCACGTATATTGATGGTGACAAGGGCATTTTGCTGTATCGGGGCTACCCGATCGAGCAATTGGCCGAGCACTCCAATTACATGGAGGTGTGCTATCTGCTGCTGAATGGCGAACTGCCGAACCGCAAGCAGGGCGATGAATTCCACCGCAGCATCACCTATCACACCATGGTGCATGAGCAGATCCGGAGCTTCTATAACGGCTTTCGGCGTGACGCGCACCCGATGGCGGTGCTGTGCGGGGTGGTGGGGGCGCTGTCGGCCTTCTATCACGACAGTCTGGACATCAATAACCCCGAGCATCGGCGGATCAGCGCCTTCCGGCTGATCGCGAAACTGCCGACGATCGCCGCCTGGGCCTATAAATACTCGATCGGCCAGCCCTTCATGTATCCGCAGAACAAGCTCGGCTACGCGGAAAACCTGCTGTACATGATGAACGCGGTGCCGCCCGAGGCCTATGTCGTCAATCCCGTCCTGGCGCGCGCGATGGACCGGATTTTGATTCTGCACGCCGATCACGAGCAGAACGCCTCGACCAGCACGGTGCGCCTTGCCGGCTCGACCGGCGCCAACCCCTTCGCCTGCATCGCCGCCGGCATCGCGAGCCTGTGGGGGCCGGCGCATGGGGGTGCCAACGAGGCGGTCCTGCGCATGCTCGCCGAAGTCGGCACGGTCGCGAACGTGAAGCCGTTCATGGAAAAGGTGAAGGACCGCGCCAACCACACGAGGCTGATGGGCTTCGGCCACCGCGTCTACAAGAACTACGACCCGCGCGCGAAAATCATGCAGCAGACCTGCCACGAGGTGCTGAGCGAACTCGGCATCAACGATCCGCTGCTGGAACTGGCGACGCAGATGGAGCGGATCGCGCTGTCGGATGAGTATTTCATCTCCAAGAAGCTCTATCCGAACGTGGATTTTTATTCCGGCATCATTCTGAAGGCGATGGGTATTCCCACCAGCATGTTCACCGTGCTGTTCGCGGTGGCGCGCACCATCGGCTGGGTCAGCCAGTGGCAGGAAATGATGGAGGACCCGGC
>DAIDIQ010000009.1 GCA_027459285.1 Acetobacteraceae bacterium | reverse complement strand
GCGGCGTTCAGGCGCTGACAGGCGAGTTCGGCCAGGGTTTGCGGCAGGCCGAGCAGGCGGGCGCGATAGAGAACCCGGCCGCCAAAGGGCGAGGTTGCCGGCACGCTGAGGGTGGCGCCCGATAGCAGATCCGCCACCTCGTGCTGGGCGCGGAGCGCCTGCGATTGCGCCAATTCGGGGCTATTGAAGGCACCCACCTGAATGCCCCAGCCACCCGGGTCGATGGCGCGTGGCGGTGCGTAGCGGGGCGGGGGCAGCGTGACCGGGGCGGCGGCGGCGACCACGACCGGCTCTGGCACGGGCGGTGGCGGCACCAGGGCGGCGGGCGCGGTGGCGGCACGCTCCAGCGCGTGGCAGGGGTGGGCGGGGTCATATGCCTGGTTCACGTCGCAGCCGGAGGCGAAACTGGCCGGCGTCGGCGGTGGTGGGGCGCGCATGGCGAGGCGGGTATCGGCATAGGCGGCGAGGGGCCCGGTTAATCGGGTATCCGCGCCGAGTTCCGGGGCGATGGCGGCGACGTAATTCACCGTCTCGTCGGGCAGGGGGGTGCCATCGGCGAGATAGTCCTGCAGGCGTTGCGGGCCGGCATTATAGGCGGCGAGAAACCCCGGGGCGCCGAACCGGTCATACATCTGGCGCAGATAGGCGGCACCGGCGAAGATATTATCCCGCGGCTGAAACGGGTCGTTGCCGAGGCCGTACTGGTCGCGCATTGCGGCATAGGTTTCGGGCATCAACTGCATCAGCCCCATGGCGCCGACGGGCGAGACCGCCTGTTGCTGGCCGCCGGATTCCTGGCGCATGACGGCGCGCAGCCACGCCTGTGGCAGGCCGAAACGCCGCGACGCCTCGACCAGATAAGGCCCCCAGGGATCGTCCGGCGGGCCAGGCGGGGGGTAATAGCGCGGGGTTTCGTTCAAGCCGGCGAGGGATGGGCCGCGCGAGCCGCCACCGGCGCAGCCGGCAAGCTGAACCAGCAGCAGGGCCGCCGCCGCGGCGCCGATGGCGCGAGAGAAAGCCCGCCGCATGCGCATGGATAGAAACCGCCCGATGGTGAAACCGCATGACGCCGATAAGGAATCGCACATCTTCATGCAAAGGTGAAGCGTTTCCCGCTAAGCGGTTGAAGTTTGGTTAAGCGCGCCTCGCGAGTGGCTGAGGCGGGGGTTAAGACGCGGTTGGGCGAATCGGGGTATGCTGGGGGCATGCCAGCGAGTGTGTTGCGCCTGCTGCCGCCGACCCTGATTGATCGGATCGCCGCTGGCGAGGTGATCGAGCGGCCGGCGGCGGCGCTGAAGGAGTTGGTGGAGAACGCGCTGGATGCCGGGGCGCGACGGATCGAGGTCGCGGTCGATGGCGGGGGCATCGAGCGGATCGAGGTCGTTGATGACGGCGCCGGCATCGCGGCCGAGGATTTGCGCCTGGCGGTGCAGCGGCACGCGACCAGCAAGCTCGACGATGACCAGTTGGTGCGCATCGGCACGCTGGGGTTTCGCGGCGAGGCGCTGCCCTCGATCGGGGCGGCGGCGCGGCTGAGCTTGATCAGCCGCACGCGGGAGGCGGCGCATGCGAGCGCGCTGAGCGTGGAAGGCGGGGTGGTGGGCGAGGTGACGCCGGCGGCGGGCGAGGTGGGCACGCGGGCGATCGTGCGGGACCTGTTTTTTTCGACGCCGGCGCGGCGGAAATTTCTGAAATCGGTGCGCACCGAGGGCGAGGCGGCGGAGGCGGCGCTGCGGCGGTTGGCCTTTGCCGCGCCCGAGGTGGCGTTCCGGCTGACGCGGGATGGGCGGGTGGCGCTGGATTTGCCCGGGCAGAGCCGGGAGGCGCGGGTGAAGGCGCTGTTCGGGCCGGACTGCGCCGGGCAATTGCTGCCGCTGGCGCATGCGCGGGGGGATTTGCGGCTGGATGGGCTGGTGGGCGGGCCGGCGCTGCACCGGGCCAGCGCCAGCGCCCAGGCGCTGGTGGTGAATGGGCGGCCGGTTGCCGACCCGCTGCTGAAATCGGCGCTGCGGGTGGCGTATCGGGACGTGATGGAGGTTGGGCGGCACGCGGTGGCGGCGCTGTATGTGCGCATACCGGCGGAAGCGGTGGACGTGAACGTGCACCCGGCCAAGGCGGAACTGCGCTTTGCCGACCCGGACGCGGTGCGGGCGCTGGTGATTGGCGGGGTGCGGCAGGCGCTTGCGGTGCCGGCGGGGCGGGTTTTCATGCCGGCGCGGCCGCAATTCCGGCCGCCGGCGATGATGCCGCAACCGCGCCCACCCGGCATGGCGGCGGGGTTTGCCGAGGCGGCGCTGCTGGCACCGACGCCATCGGCGCGGGTGGTGGCGGCGGCTGAGCCCGCGCCGGGGGCGGGCGAGCACGGGCTGGGGGCGGCGGTGGCGCAGGTGCTGGATACGTATGTGCTGGCGGTGGCGGCGGATGGCAGCCTGGTGCTGGTGGACCAGCACGCGGCGCATGAGCGGCTGACGCATGAAAAACTGGCGACGGAATTGCGCGCGGGCGGGGTGGCGATGCAGGCGCTGTTGCTGCCGGTGGTGGTGGAGATGGCGCCGGACCTGGCGGCGCGGGTGTTGGCGCAGGCGGCGGTGCTGGCACGGCTGGGGCTGGAGGTGGAGGGGTTCGGGCCGGGGGCGGTGCTGGTGCGGGGGGTGCCGGCGGTGCTGAGCGATGGCGCGCGGATGCCGGACGTGCCGGGCCTGGTGCGGGATTTGGCCGAGGAATTCGCCGAGGAGGGGGCGGCGGTGTCGCTGGAGCGGCGGCTGGACCAGGCGGTGGCGCGGCTTGCGTGCCATGGCAGCGTGCGGGCGGGGCGGCGGCTGAACGCGGCGGAGATGAACGCGTTGCTGCGGCAGATGGAGGCGACGCCGCGGGCGGCGACATGCAGCCACGGGCGGCCGACCTATTTGAAGCTGAGCCGGGGGGATTTGGAGCGGATGTTCGGGCGGAAATAGGGGGCTGACGGCGTCGGTTTTGTTTCGATAGCGGAACGAAATGGGCGTGCGTAGGTGCCGTGGCCGCGCGTGGTTTTTCGCGCGGGCGGGGCGCGCGCGACGCGGATGGCGGGCGAGGGCGCGCGCGCGGGGATGGGGTGCGCGGATGATGCGGCGGGACGGGAGGCGTGAGCGCGACGGGCGAGGGGGGTGCGGCGCGGGGTATGGTGAGGGGTGCGGCGAGGGGCGGTGGCGGCTTGCCAGGATGGGGGAACCGGGAGGGTGAGCACGAGGCGGAGAAGCTTCGCGCGGAGGCTGGCGGCGAGGGGGGCCGGCAAATCGAAATTTTCACCGGCGAGAAACCAGAGCAGCGTGGCGCAGGGGGGAACCGGGACGTTGGCGCGGCAGGGGGCGACGATGAGGATGAGCAGTTCGAGCAGGATGACCGCCAGCGCGTCCGGCGCCCCCGCCGGTTGGCGGGTGCGTTGGGGGAGGGCGCGGGGGGCGAGACTTTCCAAGGCGTCTGGCCCGGGGATGGGGCGCGGATGGGGCATGCGGGGGGTTTAGCAGAATGGGCGGGGAATGTCAATAGGAATTTGCTTGGGTGTTAGTTTTTCTGTCTTTTTGAGTTGTTTGCGGGGATGGGTGGGGGCGGTGGATGGGCTGCGCTTGCTTGATGTGGGGCCCCAGTTTCAGGGCCGGGGACATTGGTGATGCGGCGTCTTGGCATGGGGCGTCGTCCTCACGGGCGACGCCCCATTCATCATGCTTCCAGCCGCGCCGGAACCACTTCTCGAACACGCTCATACATGCCGACCCGCATGCGCAACCAGACCGTTGTCACGCCAAATGGGAGTGACGGCAAATTTCACGCCGGACGATGCCCTCTCTCATTTCAGCACTGGATACCCTTGGACATAAACCCATTCGGAGCCGCGAGCCGGGATGTGACAGCTCCTGCAATTGGCTTTGTAGTCGGTCGACGTCGTCTTCAAGGGATCGGAGGCATCGAACCACGACCAGCCCCATCCATCACCCCAAAGTTTGTTACCAGGATGGTTGTCCTTGCTGTCCCTTACCATCACGAACCAGCCCTTTAATTTCTCCGCATGGCTCACGATACCCGTTGTCATTGCGCCGGTGGCGGTCTCGTAGACCTCCTTGACCAGGACGGAGCCATCCGGAAAGCGGCCGGTTTTGTGATAGGCAGCGACCGTACCCGGAGACGCATAAACATCATGTATCTGCTTCGAACCTTGGCCATGGTCGGCCGCAATGGCCCAGCTCCCCAGGAACGAATATGTCGCCCGATAGTTCGCCGGCACCCGAATATTGCCGCTTGCATCGACGACGCGTGACCTTGCGTCGATCCGACTGGCCGGGTTGGCGCCGCTTCTTCCCATCGCTTGCGCAACGGAAGCCAATGAGGCGAGCGACAAGAGCCCCAACAAGGCGAGGGGTAGCTTTTTCTTCATGGAACCTGCTTTCGATGGGGTCATCCGTGCTTTGCCTTCTGGGGAGCGGGTACTTCGTCCAGGATCTGGTAGAACTGCGTCCAGACTTCGTCTCGCTTGGCGCCGGCGATATGACAGAAGGCGCATTTGCTGACGGGTTCCAATTTAGCTGTCAAAGCCTTCGGCTCATGATGATTGAAGTCGAAATATCCCCATCCACCCGTAGCGGCGAACCGCTTCGTGTCTTTCACGGTGACATCGGCACCGTTGAATTTACCCGGGAAATACCCCCGCCCCGAAGGCTGCCTCTGTGAACCGTCCGGGTATTCCGATGGCTGCTTCGTGAGCTGCAGCTCCTTGACGAATATGGTACCGTCGGGAAATTTGCCGGTTTTCTTGTAGATCGCGTATGATCCTGGCTCGATGTAGACATTATGGTACTCGGGGAAGTTCGCGTGACCGTCGTTGAGTGCATTGGGCGTAAGTGGCGCACCAACGAAAATCCAGTCACGCCACCCAATCGGCAATTTCAATTGGCCGGAGGGGGTGTACTGGGGGAGCTCTCGTGTCCTGACCAGCGGATTGTCACTTTCGGGTTGTGGCTGCTGCGAATTTGGCGAGGCTTGCGCCCGTACAATCACCGGGACGGACCCTAGAGAGACGGCGCAAACTGCAATTGTCGTTAACAGAATTTTTGTCCGATTTTGCATGAATTTATCCTTGATCGCTCGTGTTGCCGACCAGTCGGCGTGCAGCGCGAGATAGAGTGTTGACAGCGGCCGGTCGGACCGGACGTGAACCGACGGTGTTTTCCACACCGTCGAAAGATGAGGAGACTGCCACGTCGCGCTCCGAACCTGTTGAATTACACTGAGATAGCCGGAAGTCAGCGCATGGGTATTCATCTCGCAAAATGAAGTGGCGCCAGAAAGGTATCGGCCCGATGTCCATTCGCTATGAGCGTGTTTGAGAAGGGGATTCGGGCGCGGCTGAAAGCATGATGCATGGGGCGTCGCCCTTGAGGACGACGCCCCATGCCAAGACGCCGCCATGCCTATTCCGCCGATCTGACCGACCGCCGGTGGGCGGCCATCGCCGGATTGGTGCCGGGGGCCAAAGCGGGCGGCCGGCCGCGTCTGGCGCCGTCGCGAGACCTGGTCAACGCGATCCTTCATGCGTTGCGGGCCGGCCACTGCCGCGCCGCTGCGTGGTCGAGCGTAGTTTCGCCTGGCTCATCACGCACCGGCGCCTTACCCGCGACTTCGAGCAACGCATCGATGTCGCCGAGACCCTCATCCCGATCGCCGCAGCCGCAACCATGCTCCGCCGGATCTGACCCTCCGTGAAACGTCTCAAACAGGCTCTCAGGGCGGAGGCGGGCGGGGTTTGTGGCCCCTGGGTGGTCGCGGCGCTGTTGGCGTCTGTGCGATGACCGGGCGGTGGGGTGGGGTGGTGGGCTGAAGCCCACCCTACGGTTTTGAGGTTTTTTTGGTTCTTTTTGTTCACAAAAAGAACGGGCTTTTTCTGGCTTTTTGCCGCCGTGATTTGGGTTTGACTTGCGTTGGCGGGTTGCGCTGCGCTTAACCCGCCCTACGGGGGTTGGGGTGATTGGGGGTGCGGGTGGGGTTTGTGGCCCCTGGATTGCCGCGGCGCCGTTGGCGCCTGTGCGATGACGGGGGGGGGAGTAGAGGTGCTCTGAGTCGAAGTCTTTTTGCTTCTTTTTCTTCAGAAAAAGAAGAGTCTCTTTTATATTTTTCTGTTGAGGGCGGCGGTGAGGGTCAGGCGGCGGAGGTGGGAGGCGAGCGGGGTTTC
>DAIDIQ010000003.1 GCA_027459285.1 Acetobacteraceae bacterium | reverse complement strand
GCGTGCCAGCGCAGATGGTCGGCCATGAAGGTGGATATGAAATAGTAGCTATGGTCATAGCCCGGGTGCATGCGCAGCGTCAGGGGAATGTTCGCTGCCTGACAGGCGGCCTGCAGGCGTTCCGGCTGCAATTGACCGGCGAGGAACTGGTCCGCCTCACCTTGATCGACCAGGAATTCCGGAAAGCGCGCGCCATCCTCGATCAAGGCGACCGCGTCATGCTTGCGCCAGGCCGCCGGGTTGTTGCCGAGATAGCGGGGCAGCGCCTTCTGACCCCACGGCACCTGCGTCGGCGCGACGATGGGTGAGAAGGCGCTGGCCGATTTGTATTGGCCGGGGTTGCCGAGCGCCACGGTCAGCGCGCCGTGGCCGCCCATGGAATGGCCCATTACCGACTGCCGGGTGGCATCGACCGGGAATTCTGCGGCGACCAGCGCCGGCAATTCCCGCGTGACGTAGCTCCACATTTTATAGTTGGCGGCATAGGGTGGTTCGGTCGCGTCGACATAGAAACCGGCGCCGAGACCGAAATCATAGCTGCCATCGGGGTCGCCGGGCACGTCGGGGCCACGCGGGCTCGTGTCCGGCGCCACGAAGGCAAGGCCAAGCTCGGCGCAGGCGGCGCGGAACTCACCTTTCTCGGTCACGTTGGCATGGGTGCAGGTAAGCCCGGAAAGATACCAGACCAGGGGCGGTTTTACGCCCTTGGTATCTGGCATGAACACGGAAAACACCATGTCGGTGCCGGTGGCGGCGCTGTGGTGCCGATAGACACCCTGCACCCCGCCATGGCTGTAGTTCCGTGAGACGATTTCCAGGCTCACCGTGCGCGCCCCCCGCCTCAGTAAACCACGACGGAACGGATCGATTCGCCGGCATGCATCAGGTCGAAGCCCTTGTTGATGTCCTCGAGCTTGAGAATATGCGTGATCATCGGGTCGATCTGAATTTTGCCGTTCATGTACCAATCGACGATTTTCGGCACATCGGTGCGCCCGCGGGCACCGCCGAAGGCTGACCCCTTCCAGACGCGGCCGGTGACCAACTGGAACGGACGGGTGGAGATTTCCTTGCCGGCCTCGGCCACGCCGATCACGATCGATTCACCCCAGCCGCGATGGCAGCATTCCAGCGCCTGGCGCATCACGGTGGTGTTGCCAGTGCAGTCGAACGAGTAATCGGCGCCACCATCGGTCAAGGCCACCAGATGCGCCACGATATCGCCGTCGATTTTCTTCGGGTTGACGAAATGCGTCATGCCGAAGCGACGGCCCCATTCTTCCTTGCCATCGTTCAGGTCGACACCGACGATCTTGTCGGCGCCGACCATTTTGGCACCCTGGATGACGTTCAAGCCGATGCCGCCGAGCCCGAACACCACGACGTTGGAGCCCGGCTTGACCTTGGCGGTGTTGACGACGGCACCGACCCCGGTGGTGACGCCACAGCCGATATAGCAGGATTTGTCGAACGGGGCATCGTCACGGATTTTCGCCACCGCGATTTCCGGCAACACCGTATGATTGGCGAAGGTGGAGCAGCCCATGTAATGGAAGATGGGCTTGCCCTTGTAGCTGAAGCGGCTGGTGCCGTCCGGCATCAGCCCTTTGCCCTGGGTCGCGCGGATGGCGGTGCAGAGATTGGTTTTTTGCGACAGGCAGGATTTGCACTGGCGACATTCCGGTGTGTAGAGCGGAATGACATGGTCACCGGGCTTGACGCTGGTTACGCCCGCGCCGACCTCGCGCACGATGCCCGCGCCCTCATGGCCCAGAATCGAGGGGAACAGCCCTTCGGAATCGAGCCCGTCCAGCGTGTAGGAATCGGTATGGCAGATGCCGGTCGCCATGATTTCAACCAGCACCTCCCCGGCGCGCGGGCCTTCCAGGTCCACCTCGACAATCTCGAGCGGCTTTTTTGCCTCGAAGGCAACGGCGGCGCGTGTTTTCACTATCGCTTCTCCTGGTCAACGAACGTCGTGTGAAAAGCGCCCGGCCGCGTGACAGCGGCCCGGGCGAATGGCGGCAGACTAAGACGGCACGTCCCGCACGGCCAGAACGGCGCCGGCCGGCACGGGATATCACCGAATGCGTTGTCGCATCCTTAAGGCAGTTACCTCGCCAGGCCCAGGGGGTGGCGCGCAACCCACAAAGCGGTTCACGAATCTTGCGCAAAGCCCCATTGCTGCCGCAACACTTGACTCGGCTTGCCGGCATGCCGCAACAGTGGCGCAATGGGGCGACGCGCGCAGGGGCGCGGCGCCCCTTAGGGAAACCCGGGTCGAAGCATAACCGGGCGTGACAATGAGCGTCGAAAAAATCGGGGCCTGGGAGCGGGGTGAGGGGATGATCGGACCAAACAAGCTGGCCAATGCACGGCTGTCGCACGAGGATCGCATCATCGCGGTCACGCGGGACAGCTCGGCCTCGGCGCGCTCCGCCATCGCCGCATCCTGGGCACGCTCGGTGCAACGCTATGGGCTCGACCCGTATCGGCCAAAACCCGTGCGCATGCTGAGCGAGACCGAGTTGCACGATGCGCGCGAATCGCTCGGCGCCATGGTGCGGCTTGCGCAATCCAGCCTCGACCAGCTTTTTCAGGCGGTGGGCGGGGTTGGCTGTTCGGTGTTGCTGAACGACCGGCACGGCGTTGTGCTGGACCGGCGCGGCCATCCGTCGGATGACGCGGTGTTCCAGCGCTGCGGGCTGTGGCCCGGCGCGGTATGGAGCGAGGAGGCCGAGGGCACCAACGGCATCGGCACCTGCCTTGCCGAGGAACGGGCGCTGACCATTCACCGCGACCAGCATTTTTATGCCCGCAACACGGCGTTCAGTTGCTCGGCCGCGCCGATTTATGACCATGAAGGGCAATTGGCCGCGGCGCTGGATGTTTCCTCGGCGCGGGTCGACATGACCGAGGCCTTTGTCGGGCTGATCACGATCGCGGTGGCGGACGCCGCGCGGCGCATCGAATCCCTGAATTTCCGGCACGCCTTCGCCAATGCCCGGGTGGTGGTGACGCCAGACCTGGACCGGCATAATGCGGGGCTGCTGGCGATTGACCGCGACGACATGATCGTGGGCGCGAGCCATGCGGCGCGGCAGGCGTATGGGCTGACGAACGCCAAGCTGAGCAAGCCGATACCGGTTGATACGCTGCT
>DAIDIQ010000295.1 GCA_027459285.1 Acetobacteraceae bacterium | reverse complement strand
GTGTTGGGCGAGGCGATGGCGGCTTTGAAGCGCGCGACCGATCCGGATGCGCCGGAGGCCGCGGTTGCGGCCGAGCGGGCCAAGGCGGTGCGGGCGCCGTTGATTGTGGTGGTGGCGGCGCGTGTGGTGGCGCACCCGAAGGTGCCCGAGATCGAGCAGATGCTGGCGGTGGGTGCGTGTGTGGAGAATATGTGCCTGGCGGCGCACGCGTTGGGATTTTGCGCGAATTGGAAGACCGGGCCGGCGGCGCATGCGGCGGCGGTGGCCCGGGCGCTTGGATTTGCGCCCGGGGACCGGATTGTGGCGATACTCTATATGGGCACGGCGGCGGCGCCGGGTGCCAGGCGGCACGTCAGCCTGGAGCCTGAATGGCTGGTTACGCCGCCTGGTCGATAACCGCGAGGCGGGTGCGGGTGAGTTTTTCGATGGCGCGCAGGAAGGCGCGTTCCGAGGCATCACACAACGAGATGGCGACGCCGGCGCGGCCGGCGCGGGCGGTGCGGCCGATGCGGTGGACATAGCTTTCAGGCACGTTCGGCAGATCGAAATTGATGACGTGAGAGACGCCGGCGACATCGATGCCGCGGGCGGCGATGTCGGTCGCGACCAGTATGGGGGTATCGCCGGCTTTGAAGGCGGCGAGTGCTCGCTCACGCTGGGCCTGACTTTTATTGCCGTGAATGGCCGCGGCATTGAGGCCCGAGGCGGCGAGGTGCTGCACCACTTTGTCGGCGCCGTGCTTGGTGCGCATGAAGACGAGGCTGCGCGTCATGCGCTGGTCGCGCAGTAATTCGGTCAGGCGGGCACGCTTTTCGGCGGTGGCAACGAACATGACCTTCTGGTCGACCAGGGTGGCGGCGGTGGCGACCGGGGTGACCGAGACCTGTACCGGGTTGCGCAGGAAATCCTTGGCGAGCTTGGCGATTTCGTCTGGCATGGTGGCGGAGAACAGCATGGTCTGGCGGGTGCGCGGCAGGGTGGCGGCGATGCGCCGAAGCGGCACGATGAAACCGAGGTCGAGCATGTGGTCGGCCTCGTCAAGCACGAGAATTTCGGTTTGATCGAGGTTGACCGCGCGATCCCCCATATGGTCGAGCAGACGACCGGGGCAGGCGACGAGAATATCGACGCCGCCGGCAACGGCGCGGGCCTGCTTGCCCTTGGGCACGCCGCCGAACATCAGCGCGACGCGAACGCCGCTGTCGGCGCCGTAGCGGCGGAAGCTGGCGGCGATTTGCGAGGCGAGTTCACGCGTGGGAGCGAGCACCAGGGCGCGGGTCGAGCGAGGGGCCGGGGCACGGCGATTGGTGGCCAGACGCTGCAGAATGGGTAGCGCGAAGGCCGCGGTTTTGCCGGTGCCGGTTTGCGCGATGCCGAGCAGATCGGCGCCGGCCAGGATGTGCGGAATGGCCTGGGATTGGATTTGCGTGGGCTGGGTGTAGCCGGTGCTGACGAGGGATTTGAGCAGGTTGGGGGCGAGGCCAAGCGTGGCGAAACCCGAGGGTGGATTGGACCCGGTGTGGACAGAGGACATGAAAAACCTTGACGTATGACCGACGCAGCATGTGCGGGGCATGAGAGCGGTCGGCAGGACCGCAAGCCGGCGCGTAATGCTGAAGGGTCGGGTGCGTCGGGCCGGGGGCCCGGATTAGCGGCGCGAACGACAACAGGGGGCGCACTGCGGCTTGTGACGGGTTGGCGGTGAGCGGGTCAAGCAAAAACGGCGCGGGGCTGGGGTGCGGTGCATCATAGACCGAGCGCGCCGGCGGTGGCACCGGCCGCAACCACTGCGATGGCGGGCCAGTTTCCCAAGAAAAGGGCAAGGAACAGCAACGCGGCGATGACAAGGTCAGCGGTGGCGTGAACGGCATGGCCCAGGACGGGCGTGACCCAGGCTGCCGCCAGCAGGCCGACCACCGCGGCATTGATGCCAGCCAGGGCGGCGCGGGCCTTTGGCGCGCGACGCAGACCGGCCCAGGCCGGCAGCATGGCGGCGAGCAGCAGGAAGCCGGGTAGAAAGATGGCGATTGTGGCAAGCAGCGCGCCGGCTAGGCCGGTGAGCGGCGGCGGCAGCATGGCGCCGAGATAGGCGGCGAGGCTGAACAATGGGCCGGGCAAGGCCTGGGCTGCGCCATACCCGGCGAGAAAACGCGATTCGGGCACGTATCCAGGGGCGACAATGGCTTGTTGCAACAAGGGCAGCACGACATGGCCGCCACCGAAGACCAGACCGCCGGAACGGACGAAGGCGGCGATTTGGGCGACGCTGCCGGTGCCGCGCCATGTGAGCGCGGCGACCATCAGCACGCCATAAAACGCGAGCGGCAGCATGGCGGGGCGCGCCGTGGAAGCGGGGGCGGCCAGGGGCGCGGGCGCGGGCGACGAAAGACGCGGTGGCGCCAGCGGCAGGGCGAGGCCGGCACCCGCGCCGAGCAGGATGGCGGCGAACTGGCCAGCAAAGCCTGGCCAGGCGAGCGCGAGCCCGGCGGCGAGCAGTGCCAGCCCCCTGGCCGGCAGGGGCACACAGAGTTTGCGGCCCATGCCGAGCACCGCTTGGGCCACCACCGCAACCGCCGCCAGTTGCAGCCCATGGGCGAGACCGCCGGTGATGACATGACGCAGCCAGGTGGCGGCAACGACCATGAGCAGGAACGATGGCAGGGTGAAGCCCGCGAAGGCGGCGATGGCGCCAGGCCAGCCGGCGCGGCGGTGGCCGAGCGCGAAGCCGAGTTGGCTGGAAGCAGGGCCGGGCAGCATTTGGCAGAGCGCGATCAGGTCGGCGTAGTCGGCATCGGTCAGCCAGGCACGCCGTTGCACCAGAGTGCGCCGGAAATAGCCGAGATGCGCCATGGGGCCGCCGAAGCTGGTGGCGCCGAGCCGCAGGAAGACGAGAAAAACCTCGAGCAAGCCACATCCTTGCGGTTAGCATGGCGGAATTGGCGCGCGCTTGCGGAGTGGCGGGCGCGGCGCTATTTAGCGGTATCCCCTCACCCGTGAAACTGACAGGGAGGTGGCCTTCGCGGGCCGCCCGTTTGGCGTTGCAGACTGAATTCGACGGCGATGTGTTACCGAGGCTGACCGGGCTTGATGCGCGGATAGGTGGCATTGTGCAGCCGACGCTGGCTGATATGGGCTATGAATTGGTACGCGTGGCGGTGCTGGGGCGGGAACGCCCGACCGTGCAGGTGATGGTGGACCGGGCGGACGGGACGGCGCTGGGCATTGAGGATTGTGAGCAGATCAGCCACGCGCTTGGCGCGGTACTGGATGTCGCGGATCCGCTACCGCAGGCATGGACTTTGGAAGTGAGTTCGGCGGGGATCGACCGGCCGCTGACGCGGCGCAAGGATTGGATGAATTTCGTTGGCCATCTGGCCCGGGTTGAGCTGGAAACGCCGATCGAGGGGCGTAAGCGCATATCCGGCGTGATACGGGGCGCGGATGGCGTGGGTGCCGAAATGATGTTGGACTCCGGGGAAGCTTTTACCGTGCCGTTTGCCGCCATCAGGCGCGCGAAGCTGGTGCTGACCGACGCCTTGATTGATGCCACCGCGCAAGCGGCCGCGCCCGCGGCCGACGCGCATTGAGGGTTTTGAGGAACATTGACCGATGGATACCGCTGTCGCCCGTCCCGAACTGCTGCTGGTTGCCGAAGCCGTGGCCCGGGAAAAATCGATCGACAAGGAAGAAGTGCTGGAGGCGATGGAACAGGCCATTCAGAAGGCCGGTCGCGCCAAATACGGGCATGAGAAGGATATTCGCGCGACCATAGACCGCAAGAGCGGCGATGTGCGGCTTTCGCGCTGGACAGAGGCGGTGGAGGTGGTGGAGAACGAGGAGACGCAGATACCGGTGCACATTGCGCGCAAGTTCAAGCCGGATATCGAGCTTGGGCAATTCCTGATCGACCCGCTGCCGCCGATCGATTTCGGGCGGATTGCGGCGCAGACGGCCAAGCAGGTGATTGTGCAACGGGTGCGCGAATATGAGCGCAAGAAGCAGTACGATGACTTCAAGGACCGCGTCGGCGAGATTGTGAACGGCACGGTGAAGCGCACCGAATATGGTAATTTGATGATCGAGATTGGCCGGGCCGAAGGGCTGCTGCGGCGTGACGAGCTCATTCCGCGTGAGAGCTTTCGGAACAATGACCGGGTGCGCGCCTATATTTACGATGTGCGGGAAGAGCCGCGCGGGCCCCAGATTTTCCTGAGCCGCACGCATCCGGGCTTTCTGGCCAAGCTGTTCGCGCAGGAAGTGCCGGAGATTTATGATGGCATCATCGAGATCAAGGCGGTGGCGCGGGACCCTGGGTCACGCGCCAAGATGGCGGTGGTGAGCCGGGATTCTTCGATCGACCCGGTGGGGGCGTGCGTGGGCATGCGCGGGTCGCGCGTGCAGGCGGTGGTGCAGGAATTGCAGGGCGAGAAGATCGATATCATTCCCTGGTCGGCCCAGGCGGCGACGTTCGTGGTGAATGCGCTGGCGCCGGCGGAAGTGACCAAGGTGGTGATGGACGAGGAGGCCGGGCGGGTTGAAGTGGTGGTGCCGGACGACCAGCTTAGTCTGGCGATCGGCCGGCGCGGGCAGAATGTTCGCCTGGCCAGCCAGTTGACGCGCTGGGACATTGATATTCTGACCGAACGTGAGGAAAGCGAGCGCCGGCAGGAGGAGTTCCGTCGTCGTACCGGGCTTTTCGTCGAGGCGCTGGACGTGGACGACGTGATTGCCGGGCTGCTGGTGGCGGAGGATTTCACCACGATCGAGCAGCTGGCTTATACCCCGCTTGAGGAACTGGCGGAAATCGAGGGCTTCGATGAGACTGTGGCGGCCGAGCTGATACGGCGGGCGGGCGCGTTTCTGGCCCGGCGGGACACCGAGTTCGATGAAAAGCGCTTGGCGCTGGGGGTGACCGACGATGTCGCATCGTTCGAGATTTTCACGCCCGCGATGCTGGTGAAACTGGGCGAGGCGGGGGTAAAGACGCTGGACGATCTGGCTGATCTGGCCGGTGACGAGCTGGTGGAAATTATTGCCGACCCGGCGATTGACGAGCCGACCGCGAACGAGATTGTGATGGCGGCGCGCGCGCACTGGTTTGAGGCGGAGGCGGATGGCGACGGCGCGCAGGCCTGACGCAAGCAAGCCGGGACACGAGAAAGGGTCGGCGCCGCGCCGTACCTGCGTGGTGACGCGGCGGGAAAATGAGCGGGCACGCATGCTGCGCTGCGTGGTTGGGCCGGACGGCGTGGTGGTGCCCGACCTTGCCGCAAACCTGCCGGGCCGGGGAATCTGGTTGAGCGCGCGGGCTGATGTGTTATCACATCGCAAGCTGGCATCGGCACTGGCACGGGCGGCGGAACGGCAAGTACGGTTGCCGGAGGATTTCGCGGACAGGATTGCCGAGGGGCTGCGGCGCCGCCTGATTGACCGGATCGGCTTTGCCCGGCGCGCCGGACAGGCGGTGGCGGGGTTCCAGAAGGCGCAGGCCTGGCTCGCTGCCGGCCGCGCGTCGCTGCTGGTGCAAGCCTCCGATGGCAGCGCGGAGGAGCGGGCTCGTTTGGTTGGCCGGCATAGGCACCTGCCGGTGATTGACCTGCTGCCCGGCGCCGCGCTTGGCACGGTGTTCGGCCGGGATTTCGTGGTGCATGTGGCGATTGCGGCGGGCGGCCTGGCCGACTCGCTTGAGGTCGAGGCGGCGCGTCTGGCCGGTGTTATCGGCAAGGACGCCGTCTTTGATGACGTGGGGAGTGCGGCAGGCGCTGATGCGCCGGACCGCGGGAAGGATTTGGACGCTAGATGACCGACGGTAACGATACCGACGAAACCAAGACACGGCTTTCATTGCGCCCGGCCGGCAGGCTGGAGCTTGGCCGCACGGTTGACGCCGGGTCGGTGCGGCAGAGCTTTTCGCACGGGCGCTCGAAGGTGGTGCAGGTCGAGGTGCGCAAAAAGCGCCCGGCGGTACCGACGCCGAGCCAGCATGGCACCACCCCTGCCGCGGCACCGGCCACTGCGCCCGCGGGCGGAGGCGCGCGACCGGCTGGCACACCGCCCGCCGCACGCAGCGGCGGCGCGGGACGGCAGACTGGCCCTGGGGCGCGCGCGCTGACGGCCGCCGAGCTTGCCGCGCGGCAACGCGCGATAGAGCAGATGCAGCGCGAAAACGCCAAGCGCGAGGCGGAACGGCGCGAGCAGGAGAAGATTTCGATTTTGTCGGCGGCCGAGGAAGCTCGCCGCCGCGAGGAGGAAGAGCGCCGGGCCGCCGAGGATGAGGCCCGCAAGCGTGAGGAAGAGGCGCGCCGCGTTCGCGAGGAAGAAGCCGAGAAGCAGCGCGCCGCGGCGCCACCACCGCCGAGCCCGGCCGAAATTCGCCGCCCGACCCGGGTGCCGACGCCGCCGCCCGCGACCGCGCCCACCGAGACACTGCGCCTGCGGGCGCGTCCCGAGGATGAGGAAGAACGCCGGCCACGCCGGCCGGGCGTGGCCGCGCCGGGCCGCAAGGCACCGGTTGTGGCGCCAAAGAAGCCGATGGACGACCGGCGTGGCCGGCGGATTGACGTGCAGGCGGCGATTGAGGGCGAGGATGAACGGGTGCGCAGCCTGGCATCCGTGCGGCGGCAGCGGGAACGCGAGCGCCGGCAGGCCGAATTGGAAAGACTGCGCAATGACGGGGTGAAAGTCGTGCGTGATGTCGTGCTGCCGGAGACAATCACGGTTGGTGAGCTGGCCAACCGCATGGCCGCGCGTGGCGCCGACGTGATCAAGGCTTTGATGAAGATGGGCGTGATGGCGACGATCTCGGAATCGATCGACGCTGATACGGCCGAATTGGTGGTGCAGGAATTCGGCCACCGGGTGCGGCGCGTGGCGGATTCGGACGTGGAGATCGGTATTCGCGGCGAGGCCGACCAGGAAGATGATTTGATGCCGCGCCCGCCCGTGGTGACCGTGATGGGCCATGTGGACCACGGCAAGACCAGTTTGCTGGATGCGCTGCGCGCGACCGACGTGGCCGCGGGCGAGGCCGGCGGCATTACCCAGCATATCGGCGCCTATCAGGTTACGCTGGAGAACGGTGAGCGCATCACCTTCATCGATACACCGGGGCACGAGGCGTTCACCTCGATGCGGGCGCGCGGCGCGATGGTGACGGATATCGTGGTGCTGGTGGTTGCCGCCGATGACGGGGTGATGCCGCAGACGATCGAGGCGATCAAGCACGCGCGCGCGGCCAATGCGCCGGTGATCGTCGCGATCAACAAAATGGATCTGCCGGGCGCCAACCCGCAGCGCGTGCGCACCGAATTGCTGTCGCACGATCTGGTGGTCGAGGCGCTGGGCGGCGAGGTGCAGGAAGTGCAGGTTTCGGCACTGAAGCGCACCGGCCTCGACAAGCTCGAGGAAGCGATATTGCTGCAGGCGGAAATTCTCAATCTGCGCGCCAACCCCGAGCGCAACGCCGAGGGCACGGTGATCGAGAGCCGGCTCGATCGGGGCCGTGGTCCGGTCGCGACGCTGCTCATTCAGCGCGGCACGCTGCTGCACGGCGATATCGTGGTGGCTGGCGCCGAAGTGGGGCGCGTGCGGATGATTTTGAACGACAAGGGCGAGCAATTGCACGAAGCCCCACCCTCCACCCCGGTGGAAATTCAGGGGCTTTCCGGCGTGCCGAGCGCCGGCGAAGGCTTCATTGTGGTCGAGGATGAAGGCAAGGGCCGCGAGATTGCCGAGTTCCGCAAAAGTGTGGCGCGGCAGAACCAGGTGAAGGCCGCTGGCGGCCGCGGCAGCCTGGAGGAAATGCTGACCCGGATTCAGGCCGGTGAGCAGAAGGAAGTGGCAGTCGTCATCAAGGCGGATACCCAGGGCAGCGCTGAAGCCTTGTCCGCGACTGTGCTGAAGCAGGCGCTCGATGAGGTGCGGGTGCGGGTGCTGATTGCCTCGGTTGGCCAGATCACCGAGACCGACGTGCAGTTGGCCAAGGCGAGCCATGGCGTGGTGGTGGCCTTCAATGTGCGCGC
>DAIDIQ010000290.1 GCA_027459285.1 Acetobacteraceae bacterium | reverse complement strand
TTGTCCAAAAGCATGTGGCGCTTTTTCGGCAGTTGCGCCGGCGTGCTCGCCTCGATCGTGCTGATCGCCGCCTTCGCCCAGGCGCCGGTGCTGTTCATTCTGGCGCTCGCGCTATGGCTTGGCCTGTGCTGCGCCGCCGCGTCGTTGCTGCGATATTTCCGCAGCTATGGCATGGTTCTCGCCGGCTATACCGCGACCCTGGTGGCCGTGCCCGCCGCCACCGACCCGGACCGGATTTTCGCCATCGCCAGCGCCAGGCTGGCGGTCGTGCTGCTCGGTGTCGGCGTCACGGCCCTGGTGTTTCTGCTGACCGATCGTGGCCGCGGCGGAAGCGCGTTGCGCGACGCCGCGCGCAACCTGTTGCTCGAGACCGCGGAGTGCCTGCATGCGGCGCTGATCGGCCTTTCCGACGCCGATCTCGCCGACCGGCGCAGCCGCATCGCCGCTGACCTGCTGGAATTCGACCAGGGCATTGAATTCACCTCGGTCGAGGATGCGACCTTTGGCCTGCGCGCGCAGGAACCGCGCGCGGGGGCCGCGCTGTTGTTCGCCGTGCTCACCGGCACGCGCCGGCTTGGCCAGTTGCTGGCCGAAACGACGCCGCCGAGCCCGCCCCGGCAATTCGCCCGCGCAACAATGCTCGGCACGCTCGCGACGCTCCGCCAGGCCCTTGCCCCGGCACAGCGCCGCGCCTTCAGCCCGCTCGCCCTGGTCTGCGCCGACGCGCGCATGGCCATTGCGGCGCGAATAGACGCGCCTGACCCGCCGACCCCCGCCAAGGCGCCGACCCTGGCCGATCTGTCCGCCCTGGCCGCGACCGAAACCATGCTCGAGCAACTGGCCGAGGCGCTCGGCCATTTCGCGACGCTGGACGGTCATGCCGACCGCACGCGCGCGACCAGCCTGCCGACGTTCGCCAACACGGTCACGGCCCTGCGCAACGGCGTGCGCACCTTCATTGCCGCGAGCCTCGCCGGCCTGTTCTGGATTTTTTCGCAATGGCCGTCGGGCGGCACGGCGCTGGCCATTCTGGGCCCGACCACCGGCCTGTTCGCCCTGACCGACAGTGCCGCCGCCGCGAGCCTCGCGTTCTTTCAGGGAGCGCTGCTTTCGACCGTGATCGCCTTGCCGATGCGCGAGGCGGTGTTGCCGCAAATCACCGGCTTTCCGCTGCTGATGGCGACATTGCTGCCGGTGCTGGCGATAGCCGTTGGTTTTTCCCGCAAGCCCGGCAACACTGGCACCCGCGCCAATGGTTTTCTGATTTTCTTCGTCACCCAGGTCGCGCCGGACAACCCCATGCAGTTCACCCTCAGCGGCGCGCTCAATACCAGCCTTGCCCTGATCGCCGGCGGCTTTGCCGGCATGCTGGCGTTCCGGGTGCTGGTGCCGCCGGCCCCCGCCGCCGAGGCGCGGGTGCTGATGCGTTCGATCCGCGCCGCGGTGCTTGCCGCGCTGCGCGCCAAGGGCCGCACCGGCCTGCCCTGGGAACATCTGCAACATCAGAAATTGGTGCGCCTGTCGCAACGCCTGGCGACCCGGCCGGATATCAGACCGCTCGCCATGAACCGGGCCATTGCCGCGGTGCTCATCGGGCGGTTCGTGCAGCACCTCAGCGCCAAGGCGCCGCATCTGCCCGTGCTCGATACGCTGCGCACCGCCGGGCGGGCACCGCTGCGCGCGGCCGCCGCCGCTTATGCCGCCGCCGAAAGCCTCAATGCCCCGCCGACCCGGCGCGAGGCCGCGGCACTCAACGGCATCGCCGACCTGCTCGCGGAGACCGCGCCGTTCTTTGCCCGCGCCAGGCCATGAACTGGTCGGAAATCGATATCGGCGGCATCCTGCTTTCCCCGATCGTCGCCGATGGCATCATCGCCGCCATTCTGCTGTTCGTGCTTCGCCTGGTGCTGGTGCATTTCCGGCTGCTGCGCCGCACCCTGCACCCGGCCCTGGTGGAGGTGTGCCTGTTCGTCTGCCTGCTGGCGGCGTTGGTGTTCTGGGTCTAGGTGTCATGCGAGCGTGTGGGACCTCGGCCAGGATCGCAACGCCAGTAATAAAAGTTTTTTGCGCGACTTTTTTCCAAAAAAGTCGCTACTTTCTTTTATGAAATTAAGCCCTCCATGCTCCGTCATCTGATTTTCCTGCTTCGTCTCGCCATCACCCTTTCCCTGGTCGTCATCGCCGTCATTCTCGGCGCGGCGCTGTGGGACAGCTACATGCTTGCGCCCTGGACGCGGGACGGCAAGGTTCTCGCCCAGGTGGTCGATGTCGCGCCGGAAATTCCCGGCACCATCGTCTCGGTTCCCGTCTCGGACGGGCAGTTCGTGCATCGCGGCCAGGTGCTGTACGTCATCGATCCGACCCGGTTCCGGCTGGCGTTGAGCGATGCCGATGCCCGCCTGGCCGCGGCGCGGGCCACCTTCGCTCAGGCGAAAATCGACGCCCGCCGCCGCCAGGGGCTCGATGGCGTGGTCTCGGCCGAGGCGCAGCAGCAATATGCCATGCAGCAGCAGGTCGCCGCAGCCAGGCTCGATGCCGCGCGAACCGCGCGCGACGTCGCCGCCCTGAACCTGACCCGCGCGACGCTTTATTCCCCGGTAAATGGGTATATCACCCATCTGCGCACCCGCGTCGGGGATTATGCCACCACCGGCAAGCCGCTGGTGGCCGTGATCGACGCCGATTCCTTCTGGGTGAATGGGTATTTCGAGGAAACCAAGCTCGCCCGCATCCATGTGGGTGAGGTCGCGCGCATCAAGCTGATGGCCTATCCGACGCCGCTCACCGGACATGTCGAGAGCATCGGCCGCGGCATTGCCAACCCCGATGACAACAGCACGGCGCGCGGCCTGCCCACCGTCAACCCGGTATTCACCTGGGTGCGGCTCGCGCAGCGCGTGCCGGTGCGCATCGGCATAGACAGCGTGCCCCGGGGCGTGACCTTGGTGTCGGGGCTCACCGCCTCGGTCGCGGTCGGGTCGGCCGCCACCGCGCCGGCCCATCTGCGCGCCCGCTTGCTGCGCTGGCTGCGTGACCATCTATGATGGCCCGTCGCCTGGCCGCCGCCAGCCTCGCCTGGCTCGCTGGCTGCACCGTCGGCCCCACCTATCGCCCACCCACCGCCACCACCCGCGCGCAATGGAGCCGTGATGCCGTGAGCGACGCCGCATCCGAGGCGGCGGCCGCCCGATTGCGCGCCTGGTGGAGCGAATTCCACGATCCGGAATTGAACCGCCTGGTCGCGCGGGCGCTGGCCGGCAATGACGACCTCGGCATTGCCCGCCAACGCCTGCTGGCGGCGCGGGCCGATATCGTCATTGCCGGGGCGGATGCCGCGCCGCAAATCAAGGCCTTCGCCGATCCGAGCCTGAATTATTCCTCCACCACGCTGACCTGGCCACCCGGCATCGGCTATTACCGCTTTTATACCGCGGGCTTCGATGCCTCGTGGGAACTGGATATTTTCGGCGGCATCCGCCGCGCGAGGCAGGCCGCCCGCGCCGATGCCGAGGCCGTCGCCGCGGACCGTGATGCGCTGCAGGTCAGTCTGCTCGCCGAGCTTGCCACCGATTATCTCGATATCCGTGCCACACAGGCGCGGCTCGTTGTCGCGCGACAAGCCTTGCAGGCGGCCGAGCAGGCCGCGCGCCTGGCCAGGCGTGCATATGCGAGCGGCCTTGGCACCACGCTCGCCACCGCCGAGGCGGCGGCGCAACGGCACGCATCGCAAGCCGCCATACCGCCGCTGGAGGCCGATATTGCCCGCCGCACCCATGCGATCGCCGTGCTGCTCGGCCAGGACCCGTCCGCGCTCGATGCGGAATTGGCCGCGCCGGGGGTCGCACTTGCCGCGCCGCCGGCCCTGCCGCTTACCCTGCCCGCCGAAACATTGGCCAACCGGCCAGATGTGCGCGCCGCCGAACGCGCCTATGCCGCCGCCACGGCGCGCATCGGCGTCGCCACCGCCAAACTCTACCCGGACATCAGCATTCCGCTGACGCTGGCGCCGGAGAGCAGCTATGTCTCGGAATTCTTCAAGGCGGCAAGCCTGGTCTATTCGCTCGGCGCCAGCGTGGCCTTGCCCGTCACCGAAGGCGGGCGGATCAGCGCCGGCATCCGCAAGGCCCGCGCCGCCGCCGAGGCAAGCCGCATCGCCTTTCACGCCACCGTGCTGCGTGCCCTGCGCGAAGTCGAGGACGCGCTCGTCACCTATGACACCGACACATCCCGCGCCGCCAGCCTGCACGCCCAATCCGTCGCCGCGACCGACGCCTTCACGCGCGCCCGCCGCCTGTACAAGGCCGGGCTCAGCCCGTATATCGACGTGCTGACCGCCGAGCGCCTGCGCGATTCCGCCGCGGACCAGGCGGTGGTGGCTGATTTCACCCGCCTGCGCGATTGCGTGGCGCTGTACAAAGCCCTCGGCGCCGGCTGGCAGGCGACGGCAAAGCCTTAATCGGGGCCGGGCGGCAGGGCCTCGGTCGGGGCCAGCTTCAGCCCGATCGGGCGCAGGCCAGGCAAGGCGGGGGCGGTCCAGGGGCGGTTACCGGTGCTTTGCCGGTCGGTGCGGGCGCGCGGATGCGGCGCGAGCCAGATGGCATAGGCGCCGTTTCGCCTGAGGTCGGTGTGGGTGATGATCGGGGTGCCGGGGCAGCCCGGGTGGGGGCTGGCGCGCAGAATGAGCAGGGTGGCGGCGCAGGGCAGCGGCGGCTGGCCGAAATGCCAGGCGCCCTGCCCGCCGAGCACGGCGCAGCGCGTGGCCGGGCACTGCGCCGGCGCCAGGGGCAGCGCCCCGAAATGCTGTTGCCAGACGGCAACCGTGTATGGGTCGCCGCCGCGCAGGGCCACGATGTGCAGCCTGTGGCCGGCGCGCAGGCCATAGGCGCGGCCGTTGGCGGCAATCAACAGGTCCGGCGGGGTGGCGCAGGCCCAGATGAGGCAGGCGGCCAGGGCCGGCGGCACGGCCAGGGCGCGCCACCGGCCCCGGTTGAGGCAAAGCAGCCCCAGCGCCGCGGCGGCCAGAACAAGGGCGCTGCCCGGCATGTCTGGCGCAGGCAGGGTGGCGGCGGGCAGGCCGGCGATGGCGTGCGCGAGGCGCAGAATGACGCTGATGCCCGCCCCCATGAGCCGCACCGGCGGCCCTTCCAGCCCGAACGGCATCAGCGGCAGGGACAGCAGGCCGAGCGGCATGACCCAGAAGGCGGTGAGCGGCACGGCGACCAGATTGGCCAATATGAAATAAGGCTGAATGGCGCCGAAATGATAGGCGATGAACGGCAGGGAGGCGCTGCCGGCGAGCAGGCTGGTGAGCGCGAGGGCGATGAGGTGGTGCAGTGTGGCGCGGCGCCACCCGCCCTGCCCGCGCACCCGGCGCAACCAGGGGGCCGCGACCTCGTAGCCGGCAATGAGCGCGAGCACGGCGGCGAAGCTGAGCTGAAAACTGGGGCCGGCCACGGCGCTGGGCGCCAGCGCCACCACCGCGAGCGCGGCAAGGCCCCAGCCGCGCAGCGAAAAGGCGCGGCGCCCGGCCAGCAGCCCGAGCACGACCAGGGCGGCCATCAACAGGCTGCGTCCGGTCGGCACATGGCCACCGGTGAGCAGAAAATAGCCGCCCCCCGCCACCAGCCCGACCAGGGCGGCGGCGCGGGTGGCCTCGATGCGCAGCGCCAGATATTCCGAACGGAGCAACAGAAAGCGGGCGGCGAGCGTCGCGAGGCCCATGACGATGCCGATATGCAGCCCGGCGATGGCCAGAAGATGCGAAAGCCCGGCGGCGCGGAAGGCGGCCCGGTCGGGCTCGGGCACGGCGGCGGATTCGCCGGTGAGCAGGGTGGCGGCGACCGCGCCCGGCGCGCCCGGCAGGTCGCGCATCAGCCGGGCGGCAATGTCGTCCCGGGCTTGTTGCAGGCGGCTGGCCGGCACATGGCGCAGAACGGTTGGGGCGGCGAGCGCATAGCCGGAGGCGCCGAGACCGGAGAACCAGGCTTCGCGCTCGGGGTCCCGGCCACCGGGAATGGCGGGCGGGTCGGGCGGGAACAGCCGCGCGCGCACGGAAACGATGGCGCCGACCGAGATGTCTGGCACGGGCCCCCGCCAGGTGACGCGGATGCTGCGCGGGCCGAAGGCCGAGCCATCGAGGCTCGCCCGACCGAGCGTTAATCGAACGCCATCGACCAGCATGTCCCGGGCGATGACGGTGCCGCGCACCATGCTGGCCCGATAGGGCACCGGCGCAAAGGCCGGCATGGCGTGGGCTTTCTGCCGGGCGGCGAACAGGCCGGCGGCGAAGGCCAGCAACAGCAGCGCCACGACATGCGGCAAAAGCGCCCGCCGCCATGGCAGCAGCGTGGCGCCAAGGGCGGCACAGCCGGGCGCGAGCCAGACCGGCGGCTCGGCGCCGACATACAGATAGGTGGCGGCGCCGGCGATGGCGGCGATGGCGACCCAGGGCAGCAGCCGGTTCTGCTGGGCGATGGCCAGGCGAAGCCAGACGGCATTGAGCGCCGCGCGTGGGCCGGCCGGCCGGGGCAGATGAGGCGTCATGGTTGAACGGTGCTGAGTTTAAGCAACCTCAGGGCGGGTGGCTACTGCGCCGGGTTGGCAGCCGGGCTGGGAAACTTTAGGTGCCTTCGCATGACAATCCGCACCCGCTTTGCCCCCTCCCCCACCGGCATGCTGCATATTGGCGGCGCCCGCACGGCGCTGTTCAATTTCCTGTTCGCGCGCCACCATGGCGGCGAGTTCTGGCTGCGCATCGAGGATACCGACCGGGCCCGGTCCACCGCGGAAGCGACCCAGGTGATTTTGCAGGGGCTGGATTGGCTGGGCCTGACCCCGGATGCGGCGCCGGTCTATCAATCCACCCGCGCGGCGCGGCACGCCGAGGTCGCGCACGCGCTGCTGGCGCGCGGGGCCGCGTACCGGTGTTATTGCACGCCTGAGGAACTGGCCGAGATGCGCGCGCGCGCCGTGGCCGAGCATCGGCCGCCCCGCTATGACGGGCGCTGGCGCGACCGGGACCCGGCCGAGGCGCCGGCCGGGGTTGCGCCCGCCATCAGGCTGCGCGCCCCGCGCGACGGCGAGACGGTGCTGCCCGATCTGGTGCAGGGCGAGGTGCGGGTGGCGAACACCGAGCTTGACGACATGATCATTCTGCGCAGCGACGGCAGCCCGACCTATCTGCACGCGGTGGTGGTGGACGACCATGACATGGCGATCACCCATGTCATTCGCGGCGATGACCATTTGACCAATAGTTTCCGGCAGTTGCAGATATTCCATGCCATGGGATGGACGGCGCCGGCATACGCGCACATTCCGCTCATTCACGGCGCGGACGGGGCCAAGCTGTCCAAGCGGCATGGCGCGGTGAGCGTGCTGGAATTCCGCGAGCAGGGGTTTCTGCCCGAGGCGCTGTGCAATTATCTGCTGCGGCTGGGCTGGGGGCATGGCGATGCCGAGATCATCCCGCGTGAGGCCGCGATCGACCTGTTCGACCTGGACGGGGTGGGGCGGGCGGCCAGCCGGATGGATTACGCCAAGCTTTCGCACCTGAACGGGGTCTATCTGCGCGCCGCCGACGATGCGCGGCTGGTGACCGAGGTCGCGGCGCGCCTCGGTGTCGGCGATGACGCGGTGGTGACGGCGCGGCTGCACGCGCTGATGCCGGGGCTGAAGGAACGCGCGAAAACCCTGGTGGAGCTGGCGGCGGCGGCGGCGTTTCTGGCGCACCGGCCGGTGCCGCCCTATGCCCCGAAAGTGACGGCGCAACTGGAAGCCGGGCGGGCGATGCTGGCGGAAATTACCCCGAGGCTGCGCGAGACCGCCTTCACGCCCGAGGCGCTGCACACGATGCTGGCCGCCTTCGCGGCGGAAACCGGCCGCAAGCTGGGCGAGGTGGCGCAGCCATTGCGCGCCGCCCTGTCCGGCAGCCTGACCACCCCGCCGATCGACCAGACGCTGGCGGCACTGGGGCGCGATGAGGTGTTGGCGCGGATCGCGGCTGTCTGAGGGCTGGCTGAAGCGGCTTGCCGTCGCCGCGGCCTATTTTTCCGTCGTTGCGGAAAACCGGGCGGTGAAGCGGTGGCGTTCGGCGGGGAAGCTGAGGCGGACATCGGTGACGATGCCGCCGCCGTGCCAGGTGCGGCGGCGCAGGCACAGCAGGGCGGCGCCGCGGCGCAGATTGAGGCGGCGGGCGACGCCGGCCTCGGCGGTGGCGGCGGAAATTTCGTGTTCCGCCTGGCTCCAGGGCACGTGCCGCAGCAGCCAGGTGCCGGGGGCCTCACGCTCGAACCGGGCGGTGCGGACGGCAGGCACCGCGGCAATGCGGATCAGCCGTTCCTCCCATGCGGCGGGGACCGCGTCGAACCGATGCAGGCAGTGCAGCAGCAGCAGCGGCTCGCCGGTCGTGAAATCACCGGCTGGGGCGGGAATTTCGGAGCGCAGCAGAATCTCGTGGGTGTAACGCTGCCCGGTGCGGGCGGCTTCCTCGGCGAAATCTCCGATGGTGAGCACGGCCTGTTCGGCGGGGGGCGCGGCGACGAAGCTGCCGGCGCGGCGGCGGCGGACGATGAGACCGCGTTCGGCGAGGCGGGCGAGGGCCTTGTGCACGGTCATGCGCGCGCAATCATATCGGGCGGTCAGTTCCAGTTCGGTCGGGATGCGCTGGCCGGGCTTCCAGGTGCCATTGAGGATCAGGCGCTCGATCTCATCGTGAATGGCGGCGGCAATTCCCTGATCGCGGGTCATGGCGGTGGCATTCCCGGGTCAATCGAGCAGGCGACGCAGCGTGGCGGCATAGGTGGCACCGATTTCCGCCGCGCGCGCATGCCGCCCGGCGCGCACGCGGGCCACGCCCTGGCACCAGACATCGGTGATGGCGGGGCGGGCGGCGGCGAAAATATGCCCGTCCAGAATGGCATGGGCCGGCTTGCCGGCGAGCGAGGGGTGGGCCGGGTCGAGCGCCACGATATCGGCCGGGGCGCCCGGGCTGAAGCCGCCCAGGCCGGCGCCGAGCGCGGTGGCGCCGCCGGCCAGGGCGGCCTGAAACAAGGTGAGGCCGGTCGAGCCGCCAGCCTCGCCGGCCAGCACGTTGCGGGCATGGCGCGTGAGGCGCTGGGCATATTCGAGCTGACGCAGTTCGGCCGCGGCGTCGATCTGGATGTTGGAATCGGTGCCGATGCCGAAACGACCGCCGGCGGCCTGAAATTCCGGCGCGGAAAAAACACCATCACCCAGGCTTGCCTCGGTCAGGGGGCAAAGCCCGGCGGTGGCGCCGGAAGCGGCAAGGGCGATTGTCTCGTCCGCGGTCATGTGCGTGGCGTGAATGAGACACCAGCGCGCGTCAAGAGACTGTTGATTGAGTAGCCATGCAACCGGGCGTTGTCCTGTCGCACTCAGACAGGCTTCCACCTCGGCCATCTGCTCGGCGGCGTGAATATGGATGGGCCCGTTCGCGGCAAGCGGCAGGATGGTGGCAAGCTGCTCGGGTGTCACGGCGCGCAGGGAATGCGGGGCGAGGCCGAGCACCGCCTGCGGCAGGGCGGCAATGGCCTCGCGGCACGCCTCCACCAGGCGGGCAAACCGGTCCGGCGTGTTGAGGAAGCGGATTTGCCCACGGTTGGGCGGGGCGGCGGCGAACCCGCCCTGGGCATAAAAACACGGCAGCAGCGTGAGCGCGATGCCGGTGCGGGACGCGGCATCCGCGATCGCCTCGGCCATGACGGCGAGCCGGGCATAGGGTCGGCCCGCCGGATCATGGTGCAGATAATGGAATTCGCCGACGCGGGTGAAGCCGGCCTCGAGCATTTCGGCATAGGCCTGGGCGGCGATGGCCGCGACATCCTCGGGCGTGAGCCGATCGAGGAATTGATACATGATCTCACGCCAGGTCCAGAAACTATCGGCGGTGCGGCCGCGTTGCTCGGCAAGCCCGGCCATGGCGCGCTGAAACGCGTGGCTGTGCAGATTGCCAAGGCCGGGAATGGCCAGCGCGATCGCCGGCTCATCGGCGGCGCGGCTTGCGCCAGCCTCGACCCGGCTGAAGCGGCCCGCCTGCCAGCACAGGCGCACGTCGCGCGCCCAACCGGTCGGCAGCAAGGCCTGATGACAAAATAAAGAACCCGGCTGATGAACCATTGGCGTACCTGGACGGCGAAAGGAACGACGGCTAGACTTATTGTATAGACATTTTAAGCGGATCGCCAACGATGCGGGTTGACCGGGTCTGGCGCAAGGCCAGGCTGATGACGATGCGGGGCACGGACCTCGGCGTGGTCGAGCACGGGCTGCTCGCGGCCCGCGACGGCAGGCTCGTCTATGCCGGCAGCGCGGACGCGGCACCCGCCTTCGATGCGGCGGAGACCATCGATTGCGCCGAACGCTGGATCACCCCCGGGCTGATCGATTGCCACACCCATCTCGTGTTCGGCGGCGAGCGCGCGGCGGAATGGCAGGCGCGGCTGGCCGGCGTGCCCTATGCCACGCTCGCCGAAACCGGCGGCATTCGCGCAACCGTCGCCGCCACCCGCGCCGCGAGCGAGGCGGAACTGACCGCGGCGGCGCGCACCCGGCTTGCCCGCATGGCCGAGGATGGTGTCACCACGGTGGAGGTGAAATCGGGCTACGGGCTCGAGGTCGCGGCCGAATTGCGGCAGTTGCGCGCGGCCCGCGCGCTGGGCGAAACAGGGCTCGCGCGCATCGTGCCAACCCTGCTCGCCGCGCACGCGCTGCCGGCCGGCGTGACGGAGGCGGATTACCTCGACCAGGTGGCGCTGCCGCTGCTGCGCGCCGTGGCCGCGGAAGGGCTCGCCAGCGCGGTCGATGCCTTTCTGGAGCCGATCGCGTTTTCCGCGGCCTCGGTGCGGCGCCTGTTTGCCGAGGCAACGCGGCTCGGGCTGCGGGTGAAGCTGCACGCCGACCAGTTGAGCGATGGTGGCGGCGCGGCGCTCGCGGCGGAATGCGCGGCCCTCTCGGCCGACCATCTGGAATACGCGGCCGAGGCCGGCCTTGCCGCCATGGCCCGCGCCGGCACGGTTGCGGTGCTGCTGCCAGGCGCCTTCCTGACCCTGCGCGAGACCAAGCCGCCGCCGCTCGCATGGATGCGCGCGCACGGGGTGCGCATGGCGGTCGCGACCGATTGCAACCCCGGCAGCTCGCCCATGGTTTCGCTGCTCGCGGCGCTGGTGCTGGCCACCAACCTGTTCGGCATGACCGTGCCCGAGGCCCTGCGCGGCGTGACGGTGGACGCGGCGGCGGCACTGGGGCTCGGCCATGACATCGGCACGCTGGCGCCGGGCCAGCGCGCGGATCTGGCCATCTGGTCGATCGAGCAGCCGGCGGATCTCGCTTATTGGATCGGCGCGCGGCCTTTGTGGCGACGGGAATTATCGGCATGAACGAGACGGTCCGGCTGGGCGGGGCGCCAGCGCCTTTGGCGGCGTGGCGGCACATTTATCGGGGGGCGCCAGCGGCACTCGACCCGGCCAGCCTGCCGAGAATTACCGCCGGCGAGCAGGCGCTGGCCCGCATTCTGGCGCGCGGGGCACCGGTTTACGGCATCAATACCGGGTTCGGGAAATTGGCCTCCATCCGCATCGAGGCCGAGGATCTGGCAACCTTGCAGCGCAAAATCGTGCTCTCGCACGCGGCCGGCATCGGCGCGCCCATGCCGGCCGCGGTGTGCCGGCTGATGCTGGCGCTGAAGCTCGTTTCATTGGCACAGGGCGCATCCGGCGTGCGCGCGGCCACCGTCCGGCAGATCGATGCCATGCTGGCGGCGGATATTCTCCCCGTGGTGCCGCAACAGGGGTCGGTCGGCGCATCGGGCGACCTCGCCCCGCTCGCGCACATGGCGGCAGCCATGCTCGGCGAGGGCGAGGCATTCGCGCGCGGGGTGCGCATGCCGGCGGCGGCGGCCCTGCGGCAGGCGGGGCTCGAACCGCTGCGGCTCGGCCCGAAGGAAGGGCTCGCCCTGCTGAACGGCACGCAATTCTCTACCGCCTACGCCCTCGCCGGCCTGTTCGAGGCGGAACGGCTGCTGGCCACCAGCCTGGTGGTGGGCGCGCTCTCGACCGAGGCCGCGCGCGGCTCCGACACGCCGTTCGATGCGCGCATCCACGCGCTCCGCGGCCAACCGGGACAGATCGACGCGGCGCGCGTGCTGCGGGCGCTGATGGCCGGCAGCGAAATCCGCGCCTCGCACCTGACCGATGACCAGCGCGTGCAGGACCCGTATTGCCTGCGCTGCCAGCCACAGGTCATCGGCGCGGCATGGGATTTGCTGCGCCAGGTGGCACGCACGCTTGAAACCGAGGCGAACGGGGTGACCGACAACCCGCTGATCGTCATCGACACCGACGAGGCCCTCTCCGGCGGGAATTTCCATGCCGAGCCGGTGGCCTTCGCCGCGGATATTCTGGTGCTGGCCCTGTGCGAGATCGGCGCCATCGCCGAGCGGCGGGTGGCCATGCTGATCGACCCCGCTTTGTCCGGCCTGCCGGCCTTTCTGGCCGAACGGCCGGGGCTGAATTCCGGCTTCATGATCCCGCAGGTGGCGGCCGCCGCCCTGGTCGCGGAAAATCGCGGCCGCGCCATGCCCGCAAGCGTCGACTCCATTCCAACAAGCGCGAACCAGGAAGACCATGTCTCGATGGCGGCGCACGGCGCCCGACGCACCCTGGACGTGGCGGGGAATTTGGCGGCGATCCTCGGCATCGAGGCGCTGGTGGCCGCGCAGGGCTGCGATTTTCACGCGCCCCTCATCAGCAGCACCCGGCTGGAGGCGGCGCGCGCCGCGATCCGCGCCGAGGTGCCGCACCTCGCCGATGACCGGCTGATGGCACCCGACATGGCACGGGCAACGAGCCTGGTGGCAAGCGGCACGCTGGCCGCCGCCGCCGGTATTTCCGATACGGGAGAGCTGCTATGAGCCTGCACAACCGGCGTGAGATCAGGGCGGCCCATGGCAGCGTGCTCAGCGCCAAAAGCTGGGCGACCGAGGCGCCGCTCCGCATGCTGATGAATAATCTCGACGCGAGCGTCGCCGAGCGCCCCGAGGATCTGGTGGTATACGGCGGCATCGGCCGCGCCGCGCGCGACTGGGACAGTTACGAGCGCATCGTCGCGAGCCTGACCAGGCTCGAGGAAAACCAGACCCTGCTGATCCAGTCCGGCAAGCCGGTCGGCGTGTTCGAAACCCACGAGAACGCGCCCCGCGTGCTGATCGCCAATTCCAACCTGGTCGCGCGCTGGGCCGACTGGGAGCATTTTCGCGCGCTCGAACGGCGCGGCCTGATGATGTACGGCCAGATGACCGCGGGGTCCTGGATTTATATCGGCAGCCAGGGAATTGTCCAGGGCACCTACGAGACCTTCGCGGAGGCGGCACGCCAGCATTACAACGGCATCGCCGCCGGCCGCTGGATCCTCACCGCGGGGCTCGGCGGCATGGGCGGCGCACAACCGCTCGCCGCCACCATGGCCGGGTTCTCCTGCCTCGCTATCGAATGTCAGGCAACCCGCATGGAAATGCGCCTGCGCGGCGGCTACCTCGACCAGGAAGCCCGCAGCCTCCCTGAGGCACTGGCCATGATCGACGCCGCTCACGCCGCCGGCCGGCCGGTCTCGGTCGGCCTGCTCGGCAACGCCGCGGAAATCTTCGCCGAAATCGAATCCGGCCCGCGCATGCCCGATCTGGTAACCGACCAGACCTCGGCACACGACCCGGTGCACGGCTATCTGCCCGAGGGATGGAATATCGCCGATTGGCAGGCCCGCCAGCAATCCGACCCCGCCGGCGTCGCCGAGGCCGCGAAGGCCAGCATGGCGCGGCACGTCGCGGCAATGCTGCGCTTTCATGCCAGGGGAATTCCGGTGGTCGATTACGGCAACAACATCCGCCAGATGGCGCTCGAGGCCGGCGAGGCCCGGGCGTTCGATTTTCCCGGCTTCGTGCCCGCCTATATCCGCCCGCTTTTCTGCCGCGGCATCGGCCCGTTCCGCTGGGCAGCCCTCTCGGGCGACCCCGAGGATATCTACCGCACCGATGAAAAGGTGCGGGAATTGATGCCGAACGACACGCACCTGCACCGCTGGCTCGACATGGCCCGCGCCCGCATAAAATTCCAGGGCCTGCCCGCCCGCATCTGCTGGGTCGGCCTCGGCGACCGCCACCGCCTCGGCCTCGCCTTCAACGAAATGGTCGCGAACGGCGAGGTCTCCGCCCCCATCGTCATCGGCCGCGACCATCTCGATTCCGGCTCGGTCGCCAGCCCCAACCGCGAAACCGAAGCCATGGCCGACGGCTCCGACGCAGTCTCCGACTGGCCACTTCTCAACGCCCTCCTCAACACCGCCTCCGGCGCCACCTGGGTCTCCCTCCACCACGGCGGCGGGGTCGGCATCGGCTTCTCCCAACACGCCGGCATGGTGATCGTCGCCGACGGCACGAAAGCCGCCGCCCAACGCCTCCACCGCGTCCTCTGGAACGACCCCGCCACCGGCGTCATGCGCCACGCCGACGCCGGCTACGAATCAGCCCTCACCTGCGCCCGCACCCACAAACTCGACCTCCCCGGCATCACCGGCTAAGCACCCAACGCCCACACCCCGTCATTGCGAGGCGCCGCCAGGCGCCGCGGCAATCCAGGAACCACACCCCCAACCCCAATCTCAGAAAAAGCCAAGTCAAGTCTGTTCTTTTTTGAAAAAAAGAACCAAAAAACTTCTGTTACTTTAGTCCGTACTTCTCTAGTGTTGAAGGCAAGTTGCCGATTGAACGAGCAGGCTTCTCAATGATGAATTATGAATCGCGGATAGCGGCATATCCTCCACCTGGCGCTACCTCAATAACAAATTCAAAAGCCTGAGCGTGGGCTGGAGCGCGCCAAGAATCAAAAATCACTCCATCATCAGTGCATCAGCAGGACGTGCAGATGTAAATATAGACAAAATGAGACGACATGGCCTGTTACATGTATCGCACTGTGGCCTATGGATATGGCATGACCATTTCGAAGAATACGTAAATTGCACCACGGCACATACAGGATTGACATAAATTTCGTGAATTCCCTAAGAATTGCCAAAAACTCTTTTGGCTTTGAATACTTGAGATAGCCTTTCTGGTCTTTACTGTCTTTTCTTCGTCTATTCTTATTCTTTTTGAAAGTTATTAAAAATTGACGGCTTATCAAACGCAGTAGAATCGGGGCTTAGCAAATATAAGCTGCTTCGCGGCCAGGAAAAGTCTTTCTTCCATGGCGGGCAAAGGCCGTCTCTTCCATTCTTATCTCAACCGCCGAAAGCCCCGCCCGTCCCACAAGCGCCCGGCTGGATCTTGCCAACCCATGAGAATTTCTTGGCACAGTCCAGGGCTTTCTCGGTTCGGAAACCATCGACCTGCTCAGGCCCCCGGCTGCGGCCGACAGTTTCGCCAACGGCACCGCCGAAGTCGCCGCGCTGCATTTCAAGGGCGCATATACGGCGAAGGATTTCGTCGTTGCCGCCGACGGCCATGGTGGCACGGCCATCACTTTCGCCTGAAAGCAATCCCGCCGGTCGCGCCTGGGATTCGCGGTCCGTGCAAACCGCGTGATTCCCGTGAGACGAGGGGGGCCACCGGAGACTCGAGCTAAAGTTAGAAAAGTTTTTTGGTTCTTTTTTTCAAAAAAGAACCGTCTTCCTTCTAACCCACTGGCACGCGGGACGCACCAGGCGGGGTGCGGGTCGGGTCAGCTGACCTGGCGCAGCCAGTCCTCCAGGTTATAGTAATTCGTTACCCGTGCGATCCTGCCGTCCCTGACCACGAAAAACGCGCCGGCCGGCAGCACGTAGTTTTGTCCGCGCGCCGGCGGCAGACCCGTCTCGGCAACCAGATAGGTGCCATGCACGGTGAATTCCGCCGCGGCCCGGGTGCCATCGTTGGTGGCCATGATGGTGATGTCGGCAAGCCGTTCCCGATAGGCCGTGTTCATGCGGTCCATGAAGCGGGCAAAGGCGTCGCGGCCGGTTTCGCGCGCACCCTGGTTGATGTCGTGCACCACGTCATCGGTCAGCAGGGCCAGCATGGCGGGGAAATCGGCGCGGTTGAAGGCATCGTAATAGGCGCGGATCAGGCTGATGGTATCGGGCATGGTCACTCCGGCTGGATGAGGGGGCATTCGGGGGGGCTTGCCGCCCAATCCCGATGGTTGCGCACGGCGCCATCGGCGCGCACGGCGGCAAGCCGGTCGGGGTCGGCCTCGGCGAACACCAGGCACGGCACATCGAGCGGGCCGGCGGCGATGACGCCGTCCTCCGGAAAGCCCCGATCGACCGGGCCGAACAGGGCGGCATAGCCGTGATTCTCATCGACCGAGGCAAGGCCAGGCGCGGCGCCAACGGTTGGCGCGACGGCGACGAAACATTGATTTTCCAGCGCCCGGGCACGGGCGGAAAGCTGCACGCGGTTGAAGCCGTGCAGGCTGTCGGTGCAGCTCGGCGCGAGAATAAGCCAGGCGCCGGCGGCGATCTGCGCCCGCACCAGCAGCGGAAATTCCACATCATAGCAAATGGCGATGCCGATGGTGCCGAACGGGGTGGCGAAAACCCGCGGCGCGGCGCCGGGGCACACACCCCATTGCTCGGCCTCGAACCGGGTCATGGTGGATTTTTCCTGAACCGCGAGGCGCCCGTCCGGCGCGATCAGCGGCGCCCGGTTATGCACCCGGCCTTGCGTGGCCCAGGGCAACGTGCCGGGCAGCAGCCACAGCCCATGCGCCGCGGCGGCGGCGCGGCAGCCAGCCAGCAGATCGGGCGCGGCGGCGGCGACACTGGCCAGTTCCGCCCGCGCATCGCCCGCGCCCGGATAGCCGGCGGCCAGTTCCATGCAGGCATATTCCGGCAGCACCAGCATATCGGCGCCGCCGGTTTTCGCCTCGGCCAGCAGGCCATCCAGCTTGTCGAGAAATGCCCCGGGCCCGGAAACGCCCGTGACCATGTATTGCGCCAGCGCCAGTCGCAACCGGGTCATGGCAGGTCGCCTCCGTCAAGGGCGCGCAGCCAGAACACCAGGGTCTTTTCGGTCTCGTCCGGCTGGTCGATGTCTTTCCAGGAAAACCGGCAGGTCAGGTCCGGCCGGCGGGTATAGCCGCGATGCGTCCAGAAGCCCGACAAATCCCCGGCATCGGCCGGGCGAAGCGGGTGGTCGGGCGGGCGCTGCACGGCGCAAAAGCCGGTGTAGCGAACGCCGGCATGGGCGCGCGCCTGGGCCTCGCGCAGGTCGAAAAACCGCACGCCGATGCCGCGGCCGCGATAGGCGGGCAGCAACACGGATTCACCGAAATAGAAGAACGCGTCGAGGTCGAGGCCGCGGGCCAGGAACGGCGCCTGCACCGCGCGTTCCGCCTGGGGCATGGGCAGGCAGGTGCTGGCGCCAACCGCCTCATCCCCGTCCCAGGCGACGATCACGGC
>DAIDIQ010000287.1 GCA_027459285.1 Acetobacteraceae bacterium | reverse complement strand
GGGCGACTATCGCGTGCACGGCGCCTCGATGCTGGACCGCGAGGTCGAGGTGGCCAGCCGCAAGGAAGCCCAGGTGGCCCTGATCGAACAACGCTACCCATGGCTGAGGCTGACGGCCCGCACGGCACGCGCGCGCGACGGATGAGGCGCGCATAGCCCGCGCCGCACCCTCCGCCTTGAAGTCGCAAAGTTTTTTGCGCGACTTTTTTCCAAAAAAGGTCGCCCTTGCTTCACTTGCCTATCGTCGCCTCAACCGAGCATTGCCGTCACATGTGTCGCCAAGGCCCGCATGCCCGCCTCATCGATCAGCGGCAGGCCCGACCGGCCCAGTTCCAGTATCAGCGCCAGATAGGTCTCGAAATCCGCCAAGGCGGTGCGCCGAAATACCTCACCGCTGAAATAAGGCAGTTCCGCCAAACCGTGCTGGCGCAGCGCCTGCACCAGCGCGGCCGTTTGCGGCAGGCTCACGCCCCACTGGTCCTGGCGTTCGCCGCTTTGTCCGTCCACCACGGCGCTGCCCAGCAGGCACGCGGCCGGCAGGGTGGCATAGCGTCGGCTGCGCGGCGCCAGCACGGAGCGGTAGAATTCCGTCTGCGTGTCCCAGCGCGGCAGAACGAAACAGTCCCCCATCTGCCCCCCGCCCAGCAGTTCCGCGCCGTGGCAGGCGGACCCGCCCGCGAAAATTATCGTCTCGGCCGAGAAATAGGTCCGCAATTGTATCGCCAGCTCGTGCTCTTCCGGGTGGAATATATGCCAGCCTTCCAGCGCCAATTGCCGTTCCAGATAACGCTCGCCCAGCAGCACCCCACGGTCGCGCAACTTGCTGCGTGACACATAAACCCGCGCCGGCGCCGCGCCGCCCGGCGCCAACGCCGCCATCCGGTCGCGCGTGAACTCGGCCAGCATGGCCAGATATTCCGCGTGCGGCACCCCGTTCAACTCCGCCCCCTGCTGCGCCACATGCAGGCAATCCACCACCCGGTCATCGTGCAGCACCGTCACCGTCTCGGGCGGCACCTGCAAATACAGCAGCGCTTTCTGCTGCACCGCCGGCAGGCTCTCGAAGCCGGATGGCGCCGCGCCCCTCAACTCATCCACGAAAATCAGCCGCCGGCAGCCGAAATACCGGCGTGCCGGCAGCACCCGGTGCAGCGTTTCCGCCATCACATGCCCGAAATGCGCATAGGCAATCCCGCCATAACAGAATTCACCCTCCAGCCTCCCCGCCACCGCGCCGTCGCGCGGCGGTTGGTCCACCACCCGTCCGCGGCGGCGGTGGCGCAGCAAATCGTCCAACGTGTCATCGCCCAGCACCGGCCCACCCCTGAACCCGGTCCGGTCGGCGGCAATCGCCGGTGGCCGGAACGCCCGCACCACCGCGTCGCGCACGCTCCGATGCGCCAATGTGCGCGGGCTCAGCGGCAGCATCTGCCGCCAGCGTTCGGCCGCCATCCGCGTGGTCTTGTCGGCAAACCGCCGCTCGTCACGCCCGTGCCGGATATAATGCGCGAGCAACCCCGCCGCGCCCTCGCGCGCCGCCAGCGCCGCCAGGTCCGGATATGTCGCCAGATAATAATCCGCGTCGAACAGCGGTGCCCGCGGCAGCCGCCCCTCCCTGAACCCGTTATTCACATAATGCGCATGGCTGTCGGTCAAATCGCCGCGCGCCATCGCCGCCGCGATATCACCGTATTGCGCCTCATAGAACGCGGCATCGAAGGGCATCAGCCGCGCGAATTCCTTGAAAAGAAATGCCAGAAACCGGGTCCGGACCAGCGCCTCCTCCGTGCGGGCAAAATCCGCCGTCAGTCCCAGCCCGTCCAGAATATCCTGATACCAGGGTAAAAACGGCACGCGCGCATCCGGCTCGCCGTCCGGCAATCCGGTCATGGGTACAGCGCGCCTTCCTCCCAGCCCGTCCCCGTCCGCGTCAGCACCGACCGCTCATGCAGCCGGAACGGCATGTCCCGCCAGAACTCGATCCTCTCCGGCACCAGCCGGAACCCGCCCCAATGCGGTGGCCGCGGCACCATCTCGCCCGGAAAGCGCGCCGCCGCCTCGGAGAGCCGCGCCTCCAGCGTCGCCCGCCCCTCGAGCGGGCGGGACTGGTCGGACGCCCATGCCCCCAGCCGGGAAATTCGCGGCCGGCTGGCGAAATACGCATCCGCCTCCGCCTCGCTCGCCGGGCTCACCCGGCCTTCCAGCCGCACCTGCCGGCGCAGGCTCTTCCAATGCAGCAAAAGCGCCGCGCGCGGGTTCACGCGCAACTCATCGGCCTTGCGGCTCTGCAAATTGGTATAAAACACCACCCCGCGCCCCGCGCCGTGGCTGGCATCGTCCAGTCCCTTCAGCAGCACCATCCGCACGCTCGGCGCGCCATTCGCGTCCGCGGTTGCCAGAGCCATGGCGTTGGGGTCGTTCGGCTCGCTCTGTTCCGCCTCCGCCAGCCACGCCGCCAACCGCTCGAACGGCTCAGCCGCCGCAACGCGCCTCGTCATGTCCGCATCTCCTATCATCCTCGCGCCGCCATCAAGCCCGCGCCCCGCGCGTCTGGCAATCGGCCCGCCCACGCCTCAGCCCAGCATCGCCCGCACCTCGTCCACCAGGCCGCGCAACGCCGCCGCCTCGCGCAGCCGCAGCCCGCCTGAAACCCTTCCCGGCACCAGCGTCAGATATGCCTCGAAATCCGCCAGCGCCTCACGCCGAAACACCTCGCCGCTGAAATAGGGCAGGCGGGCCAGGCCCAGCGCGCGCAGGCTTTGCCGCAAAGTCGGCACATTGAACAGGCTCACGCCCCAATGCGGCTGAACCGCCTCGCTCTCCGCGTCCTCGACCGCGCTGCCCAGCAACGTCGCCTCGGGCAGCGTCGTATACGCCTTGCATCGCGGCTCCAGCACTGCCCGATAATAATCCGCCGGACTATGCCCCCGCGGCAGCACCAGGCAGTGGCCCAATTGCCGCTCGCCGAATAATTCCACCCCATGGCAGGAAGACCCGCCGGCGAAAATAATCGCCTCCGCCTGGTAATATGTCTGCATCTGCGCCAGCAGCGCATGCGCCTCGGGGTGAAAAATCGTCCACCCCTCCATCGCCAGTTGCCGTTCCAGATATTGCTCACCCAGCAACACGCCATGGTCGCGTATCTGGCTGCGGGAAACATAAACGAGCCGCGCGGGCGCCGCGCCATCCGCCAGCGCGTCCAGTCTCGGCCCGGTATGCTCGGCCAGCATCCGCAGATAATCCGGGTGCGGCCGCCCCTCCAACTCGGCGCCCTGCTGCGCCAGGTGCAGCCTCTCCACCACCCGGTCGTCGCGCAGCACCGTCACCGCCTCCGGCGCAACGTCCAGAAATCGCAGCGCCTCCCGCTGCCGCGCCGGCAACACCTCGAATCCCGCCGGCGGCAGGTCCTGCATCTGCCCCACGAACAGCAACCGCTGGCAGTCCGGAAAAAACCGGCGCGCCGGCAGCACCCGGTGCAGCGTCTCGGACATGGTATGGCCAAAATGCCCGAAGCTGATCCCGCCATAGGCAAATTCGCCATCCAGCCGCGCCCGCGGCGGCGGCGCGTCCGCGGGCGCGCCATCCACCACCAACCCGCCGCGCCGGTGCCGCAACCGCCGGTCCAGCCCATCCTCGCCCAACGCCGGCCCGCCCCGAAACCCCGCGGGCGGCGGCGCCACCACCGGCGGGCGAAAGGCGCGCACCACCGCGGGCGCCACCGTCCGCCGCGCCAGCCGCGTCGGCGCCACCGCCGCGTCTCCCCAACGCGCCAGCGCCGCCTGCTGCGCCGGGTGGCCCACCCGGCCCTCCCAGCGCCCATAGCGCAAAAAATGCGCCGCCAGCGCGGCATTCCCCTCGCGCGCGCGTAATTCCCGCATATCAGTATACTGTGCGGCATAAAATACCGGGTCGAATGGCGGCGCGCTCGCCATCCTGTCCTCCCGGAACCCGCGAAGCACAAAATGCTCGCGCGGGCTCAAAACCCGTCCCTCCGTCACCGCCCCCGCCACATCCGGATACGCGCGTAGATAAAATTCCCGATCGAACGGCATCAGCCCCGCATACGCCTCCAGCACCCGCCTGACCCCGCGCGCCTCGACCGCCACCCGTCCATCGCCCTCCGGCTCCGCGTCCAGCCCCAGCCAGCCCAGCAGCACAGAAAGCGGCGGCGGAAAATCCACCTCCCCGGCGCTCATGCCGCGCCCCGGCCTTCATGACAGTTTCGTCTCAATTGCATCCGCCCCGTCCCGCCCCGCGTATCCCGCGCGGACCTCAGCGTCCGCCCGGCGCCACCCTCGGCCAAAACAAGCCACGAAGGAACCACCATGTCCGACCTGCACCTGCCAACGCCGCTCGCCCGGCCAAACCGCCGCGGCTTCCTCGGCGCCGCCTCCGGCTCCATCGCCGGCCTCGCCCTCGCCGGCGCCATGGGCCTGCCGGCAAAAGCCGCCGCCGGCACCATAACCGATCTCGACGTCTTCAATTTCGCCCTCAACCTCGAATATCTCGAGGCCGAATATTACCTCCGCGCCACCACCGGCCAGGGCCTCCCCTTGTCCGACACCACCGGCACCGGCACCTATGGCGGCGTCATCTCCACCCCGCCCACCCCCATGGTCACCTTCACCGATCCGGTGATCCGCCAATACGCCATGCAACTCGCGCACGACGAAATGAACCACGTCCTGTTCCTGCGCAGCGCCCTCGGGTCCTACGCCGTCGCCGAACCCGCCATCGACATCGGCAATGCCTGGAACACCCTCGCCCAGGCCGCCGGCTTCGGCCCAAGCTTCGACCCCTTCGCCAGCGAAACCAACTTCCTCCTCGGCGCCTTCACTTTCGAGGATGTCGGCGCCACCGCCTATAACGGTGCCACCCTGGCGCTGACCGCCGCCCAGGACATTCAATACGCCGCCAGCATCTGCGGCACCGAGGCCTATCACGCCGGCGCCAACCGCGCGCTGCTCGCCAAGCTCAACCAGGCCATGCCCAACACGGGCATCCTGCGCACCACCAACCAAATCGCCACCCTGCGCGACAAGCTCGACGGCCGCGGCCGCGACGATTACGGCCTCATCAAAAACGGCATGCAGCAACTCGATGTCGTCAACAGCTATTCACAAGTCTTCGCCCGTACCACCAGCCACGTGCTGAACATCGTCTACGGCAACACCGCCGGCACCGCCGGCCTGTTCTTCCCGCAGGGCGTCAACGGCGTCATCCAAGCCAGCGGCTGACCTATCCATGCGCCGGGGCGGCCTTGCCCGCCTCGGCCACGCCCTACGGGCCGATCCCCCACCCACCAACACGCCAGCCACCAGCCATTTTTGCTTGCTTTCGCCGCCCGCGCGGCCATTACCAAGCCATGCGCAACTTCTCCGATCTCACCGAACGTGAAGTCCTCGCCCTCGCCATCGCCAACGAGGAGGAGGACGCCCGCGTCTACGCCGATTTCGCCGAGATGCTCCGCGCCGACTATCCTGCCTCGGCCAAAATCTTCGACGACATGGCCGCCGAGGAAAACCAGCACCGCCAATGGCTTATCGCACTCCACCAGAAAAAATTCGGCGAACACATCCCCCTCATCCGCCGCTCCGACGTGCGCGGCTTCGTCACCCGCCCCACCTTCTGGTCCGCCACCCCCATGCGGCCTGACGCCATTCGCAAACAGGCTTCGCTGATGGAACTCGAAACCGCCAATTTCTACCGCAACGCCGCCGCCCGCAGCACCGACGCCTCCATCCGCAAACTGCTGGGCGATCTCGCCATGGCCGAAGTCGCCCACGAACACACCGCGGACCGCCTCATCGAGGAAAACCTGCCCAAATCGATGCGCGACGAGGAGGCCGAGACCGCCCGCCGCATGTTCGTCCTGCGCGTCGTCCAACCCGGCCTCGCCGGCCTCATGGACGGATCCGTCTCCACCCTCGCCCCCGTCTTCGCCGCCGCCTTCGCCACCCACCGCCCGTTCGAGGCGTTCCAGGTCGGCCTCGCCGCATCCCTCGGCGCCGGCATCTCCATGGGCTTCGCCGAGGCCCTGTCCGACAACGGCAGCCTCACCGGCCGCGGCGCCCCACTCGTCCGCGGCGTCATCACCGGCCTCATGACCACCCTCGGCGGCATCGGCCACACACTCCCCTTCCTCATCACCAATTTCTGGACCGCCATGGCCGTCGCCTGCGCCGTGGTCGTCGTCGAACTCGCACTGATTTCCTGGATCCGCTGGAAATACATGGAAACCCCACCCCTCTCCGCCACCATGCAGGTCGCCCTCGGCGGCGCCCTCGTCTTCGCCACGGGAGTGTTGATAGGGCAGGGGTAGGGCAGGGGTAGGGAAGGGGTTCTTTTTTGCAAAAAAGAACCAAAAAACTCTTGGTTCCCGGTGTTTGCGGCGCCTGCCGCGGGCTCACCGCAAGCTTCGCGATGGAAAGGCGAGCTTCGCTCGCCGAAGCCAGAAAAATACTGTCTTGGCCGCGAAGCGGCCCATCATTCCCCGGCGCCCGCCGCCAAAACGCGCCCCGCGCCACACCACGGCACCAAAGTCGCAAAAGTTTTTTGCGCGACTTTTTTTCAAAAAAGTCGCTTCTTATCCCCATCTCTTTATGCCTGACCGCCGCCGCCCCGGCGCGCATCGTGTTGCATCTCTCCGCCCCCCGTCAGGCCCAATTCGCCGGCTATTACGTTGCCGAGGCGCGTGGCTTCTATGCCCGCGCCGGTCTTGCCGTCACCATCCGCCAGTCCCCCCCTGAGTCTGACGACGCGCCCCCCGCCCCGGGCGCCGATATCTGGTCCGCCCCCCTCGGCCCCGCGCTCGCCGCCGCCGCAAGCGGCCTCGCGCTCACCAACATCGCGCAAATCTTCCATCATCCAGCACTCGCGCTTTTCTGCCGGCGTGACAGTGGCATCCGCTCACCGACCGATTTCCATCACCATCGCATCGGCGTCTGGCCCGGTATTCCCGCCCATGTCATCGCCCTCTGGCTCGCTCACATCAACAATGGCGAGGCGACAATCGTGCCCACGCCGCGCCTGCCCGGTCTCGCCGGCGTCGCCCCCCTGCTCAGCCAGCATCTCGCCTGCCTCACCGGCCTCACCTACGACCAGGGCGTCACCCTCACCGAACAAGGCACGGACCCCAAAACCCTCACCATTTTCCCCCTCGCCGAATATGGCCTCGCCCCTCCGGCCGACGGTCTCTGGGTCCGCGCCGACACCCTGTCCGATCCCGAGAAACGCGCGCTCTACACGCGCTTCCTCGCCGCCTCCCTCGCCGGCTGGCGTTTCGCACTCAGCCACCCCAAAATCGCGGTCACGGACACGCTCGGCGCCACCCCCGCCTCCGAACCCGCCACCTTGCGCCAAACCCGCATGTTCGCGATCGTCGCGAAACTGATGCAATCCAGCCTCCAACGCCTCGGCTACCTCGAACCCGCCGCCTACAGCCGCGCCATCACCATGCTCCTGCCCCCGCCACCCAAACCGCTTTCCGCCTGGCCCGAGCATGCCTACACGCACCAAATCTGGCGGGACGCGGAAAAGCAGGAACAGAGGCAAAGCAAAAGGAAGTTTCTTCTTTTTCTGAAGAAAAAGAAGCAAAAAGACTTTATCTACAACCCTGCATCGGACCCCAAATGACCGACGAACCCCTCCCAGACCGTCTCTGCGCCAACCCCCGCAGCCCCTACTATAACCAGTCCTTGCTCGAACGCGGCATCGGCATCCGCTTCAACGGCGCCGAGAAAACCAACGTCGAGGAATACTGCATCAGCGAAGGCTGGATCCGCGTAACCCTCGGCCAGGCCACCGACCGCCACGGCAACCCCATGACCCAGAAGCTCAAAGGCACCGTGGAACCGTATCTGAAATGATCTGCCCCGCTCATCCGGACTTCCCTGCACCGGAAAATCGCTTGCGCGGCGCCTTTCCCGCCGGTGCCGTGCTGCATGCCTCAACCCTGCAACGCGCCGCGCGGCGCGCCAGGCTTTACGCCATCTTCCTTACCCCGCGCTCCGGCAGCACCTGGCTCACCGAACTTGCCATCGCCACCGGCCGCCTCGGCGCCCCGCAGGAATGGTTCAACGATGGCTGGATCTACGAGGATCGCACCGCGCTCGGCTGCAAGCCGCCCCGCCTGCGCAACACGCTTGACATCAACGCCTACCTCGATGCCATCGTCGATGAAGGCAACGGCGTCGCCGGCATCGAGCTTTCCTGCTTCCAGGCCGCCATGCTCGCCGAACTGATCGAGCCGGCCTTCGATCCCGCCTGCCTTACCGCCAGTTTCTACCTCCGCCGGCGCGATATCTGCGCCCAGGCCGTCTCGCTCTATCGCGGCGTCGAATCCAAACTCTTCCACAGCTACGAGGCAACCCCGGAACGCAGCGCCGCGCTCGCCGCAATTCCCTACGATCACGACCGGCTCATCGGTTGGGTCGAATTCCTGCTCGCCTCCGAGGCACGCTTCGCCCACATGTTCAAGGCCGCCGGCCTGAAACCAGTTTCCCTCTATTACGAGGATCTGGTAGCCGATCCGCTCGCCATCCTGCGCGTCATATCCAACGAACTCGCGGTCACGGCACCCGCCTCGCTACCGCCAAGCACGCTTCGCCGTCTCGCCGATAACACCAGCAGGAATTGGACCGGCGCGTTGCGAAGCCGCCTGCCGGCCCATCTCACCGCCACCCTCGCCGACCGCCTGCGTCGCCTATGACCGCCCGTCGATACGTGGCACCACGTCCGCCACCGGTGTCGAGGCATTCAGATGCGGCAATCTGTCCCCGCCCGGCAGGCCAAGAAACGCCGCCAGACGATCCGCATTCAGCCCGGCATCCGCGTCAATGCAAAGCTGCAACAGCCGCCCGCCAGCCTCCGCGAACAGGCAGCGAATCTCCTCATTCCACACGATGTGAAAAGCACGCAGAAACTCGATGTCGAGATTCCTGCCGGCGAAAAATCGCTGCATGCTGCCGACCCAGGTCGCCAGATCCCGCCGATGCGACAGCACGAAATAGGCATCGGGAAACTCGTTTCTCAATTCACGGAAAAACGGCCTGACCGGATAGTCCGAAAATGCCCGATATCCAGATTGCCGGATGAATTGCAGCAGCTTGGGCCAATTCTCTCCCCGATACCGATGCAAAGGCTGGCGCAGCCCGGCCTCCTCGATAAAGAAATGAACCGATCGGATGCCGCGTTGGCAAAGCCAGTGATGAATGGAGGTCGTGCCGGTGCGCGAATTCCCCAGCACGAAAATCGGCTGGCCGGCCTCAGCCATGCCGGAACACCGCCGCCCCCGCGCTGAACGGGTCCGGATAGGCGTCACGCAACGCTCTGTCGTGCCGAAACGCCAACCGCTGCTCGCGCGTGATCGCCTGCCCGTCGCGGAACCTCCCGAACGCCCACCAGCCCTCCGGCAGGTCGGCCACGGCATGCGCCGCCAGCCGGTCCCGATACCAGCGCAGCAATTCGAACACCGCGATATGCGCCCCGCCATACCGCTCCAGCATCAGTTCCCCAACCCACGTCACCTTGGTGAAATGAAAGAACCGCAACAGCGCCCCGCCCGCCAGTAAATTGCCCTCCGCATCGAAATCAACCGGACGCCGGCTCAAATTCCAACTCGCGACATTATAGCCCGGATCGCGCAATATCTTCACCTGGTCGAACAGACCGGGCACATGGTCGCACCATTTCTGGTCGGTGAACAATCCCGAGGGCAGATCGTCGAAGCAATACGCCAGAAGCCGGTCGCGCCACCACTGGGCAAAGCGTATCCCCTCCGCCCGCGCCGCGACGGCCAGAAAGCCGAGATTGTAAATGCCATACTTCATCGACCCGATCTCATTGTCACGGATCGCCATATCGGTCTCATCCGGGAAAATCTGATGCGGGGTCAAAATGATGTCGTGCGTGTCCAAAAGCTCCACCACCGGCGCCAACGTATTGAATACCGCTATGTCGGGGTCCAGATAAATCACCTTCTCGGCGCCAAGCCCGAACAAATGGCACAGCATCGGTCCCTTCACCGCAGTGCACAATTCAACCACGTCGTGCTCGAATTTGAACCGCGCCAGATCTTCAATGCCGAGCGCTTCCGTCCGCACCACAGCGTCGAACAGTTCCTGCTCGGGCCGAAACGTAAACCCCTCCGGCTCCTCATCCACCAGGCACAACCACAAGCGCCAGTCCGGGTGATGGCGGCGCAAAGTCTCGAACAATATCCGTGCCCGGTCCAAATACGCGAAGGATGCGGAGGTGAAACAATCAACCCGTGCCATGTCGCTATCCCGCCCCCATCGGCACATCGGTCCGCTCGATACCCAGCCAGTCAGCACTCCCCACCGCGGTTATCACCGCGCCATATGCCCGCTCGACAGAATTCGCCAGCGCGACCACCCGCCCCTCCGCGAAGGCCGCGTGCAGATCCGCCACATCGCTCAGCACCAATGCCCGGCCCTCGCCCGCCAGGCCGGCCAGTGCCGGCACATTGCCCGCCTCGCCATGGGTGATAAGCCCGGCACCACCCGCCAACGCCTCATGCGCCGCGAAGCAAAATGTCTCAGGCCACAGCGACCAACTCACCACGATATCAATCCGATGTCGCGCCACCGCGTCGATCATCGCGTCCGGTGTTGTCGTATCCACCTGCACCGGAATATGCCGAATTGCGCCTATGCGCGGCGTGTGTCCATCCACCCCGAGCTGATAAAAAGCGTAGCGCGGATCAGCGGCGAATGCCTGCGCCAACGGCTCGTACACGCTCCACCCCTTGAACAGCACCCGCGCACCCAGATGCGCCACCCGCACGCGCTCGGTCGCCGGGCGCGGCCCCGCCCCTGCGTCAAACACAAGCCGGCCCAGCGGCAGCACCGCGTGGCCAGCATGCTCAAGCCCGCCCCGGCGCCACATCGCGTAAGCCGAGGCCGATGGCGCCAGAACAAACGGCCGCATCCGCCGGAAAAACGCATCGGTCCGCTCGGCCTGCGCCAACCGGTCCCCGCCATACACGCAAATGCCGCACGCATTCGCGCCAAGCCTCGGCGCGCCGCAAAACGCCACATCATTGCGCATCAAGGCATAACTCGGGCAAAGCGTGAAAAAATCATGCGCCCAGAAAATCGGCCGCGTGCCGGCCGCGTCCACCATCATTGCCACCGCTTCCGGCGACCAGCCCATCACATGGTGAATAACCGCCTCGACCCGCCTGCCTGCTCGCCTCAGCGCACCCAGTAGCGCCGCCACCTGCCCGGCCAAAAATACCCCCAGCCGCGCACCATCCAGCCGCACCGCCACCCGAAATCCCTCGCGCGCCGGTCCCGCCAGCACCGGCAGCGGCGCCGCCGGTGAAACATGCAGAAAGCGCCAGCCAGCCTGCGTGAAGCGTGTCTGCTCAACGCCAATCTGCTTTTGCACGCCGCCATAATTACCGAAATAATCGTCATGGCTGAACGCCAGCAGAATACCCGCGCTATCGCCGTCGCCCAGCCTGCTCGCCAAGAAATCGACATCCTGGGCGGCCGACATATCAGCAACCGCCGCCCATTCCCCCGCCCGCGCCGATGGTGCGCGCGCCGACCGCATCTGTCGCTGCTCGGCGTCCAGCAGCCGGCTTGCCTGCCGCCCCTCCCGCCGTCCCGCCAGCACATAATGCAAAAACGGGTTCATGCCCGCTTCCGCCACATCCAAATTCATCCGTAAATAGAAATCGACGTCGAACCACCGCGTCGGATTACGCCGTTCCCGCCATCCGTCCGTCAGAAAATGCCGCAGCGGTGTCGCCCCGTTCCGGCGCAAATCCGGGTTCTGCGCCATGTAAAAAATCGCATCGAAATGCGGGCGCAGCGCGTCTTCCTGCTCAGCCAAATTCATCATGGGTCAGGCCAGCCGCGCACCCGCCGCACCAGCTTGCCGGCCAGCTTTCGGCCGCCGCGCAGGGCACGCTTCGCCGTGCCGCGCTTGTCAAGCACCGCCCGCAACGGCGCGGTCGCCAACCAGCTCGTGCTGGCCTCTATGCTACGCAGCTTCTCCCGTAAATCGGCAATTTCCGCCAACGTATCCGGGGCATCCGCCACCGCCACCGGCAACTCGGCCGCCTCCGGCGCCAGCCTCTCCCGCAGCGCGCCCAATTCGGCCACCAGGCCAAGTCGCATCGCCGCCTGCCGCGCCGCCTCCGCCTCCGCCCGCGCGGCGCGGTCTTCCGCTGCCCGTCTCGCCGCCGCATGTGCCGCGGTGTCCGCCACCGTCGCCTCGCGTTCCCGCTCCATCGCCGCAAGCGCCGCCTGTTTTTCCGAAACATCGCGCTGCGCCTCGCCAAGCGCCGCCTCGATTTCCGCCAATTTCTCCCACAGGCTTCGCGCCGGCGCCGCCTCGGTCACATCAGCCACCAGAAAATCCGAAAACGCCTGACCAAGTAATTCCCTGCCGGCCAACGCCGCCAGCGCCTCCCGGCTCTCGGCCAGCTCCCATCCCGGCCGTCCCCAGCGCGGTGTTTCCCACATTGCCGCGCGCAGCGCCTGGGTGGACCCGATTGGCCGCAGCACGCATCCTTCCGCCACCAGCGCCGCATCCAAGGCCGGCGGCACCGCCGGCGCGGCCAGCAGCCCGGCCTCGAACCCCATCGGGAATATCGCCTCGCTCACCCCGTTCGCGTTCCGCCGGTTATGCGACGGAAAGGCGAAATACCAGAGCGGCAAGCCAATCGAGAGCAAAAATTCCGCCAGATGCAGCGACCGTGCCGTCTCGTTGCACTCCGCCCAAATCGCGGTCGCACCGCCCGCCAATGCCGTCGCGTCGGCCCGCAGCGCGGGCAATTCCAACCCCTCGATGTCCAGCTTGACCATATCGAACGCGCCAAACCGTGCCCGCAATCCGGCCAGGCTCACCCCATCGTCACCGTCCGCCACCGCGTCCGGCAAGTCGAGTTCGACAAAGCTGGTCGCGCCCATATTCCCGGCCTCGCGCAGCGCCGAGCGTCCAACCGGCACCGCGCCACGAATGGGCGCGTCAATCATCTCGCAAGGGCAGGGGGCCAGCCGGGCCAGATTGTCGCGCAGATAAACCAGCGCCTCCGGGTTGGCTTCCACCGCGCATAACAGCCCGATCGGGCGCTGCATGGCCACGCCAAGCCCGAACGTGCCCAGATACGCCCCGCCATCCAGTAACCGCGCGCCATCCTTCAGCACCGAGGCAATAAACCGCGCCTCGCACCACGCCCACTCGCCATAGCGCGCCAGATGCCGCACGATCAGGTCATCCGCGTCATCCGGCACCGCCAACAGCCCGTAGCGAGTCTCGATCTGCGCCATGTCGCCTTATCGCCGCAACCGCGCCAATTGGCCAGCCTGCCTCACGCGTCGGGAAGCGTCTCGAGCGGCTCCATATGGCCCGCCAGCCCGGTTGAATCGTAATAGGCAAGCGCACCATCGGCAAAGACATGCGACACGATCGAGCGCCGCGACAGCGTCGGGTCACGCCTCTGGCTGCCCGCGTGCAGCAGATTTTCGTGCCATATCAAAACGGTCCCGCGCTTCGGGCGATAGACGATCGCCTCGAAATTCCCGGAATCGATCATCGCCCGCCAGCGCGGCACCACGGTGCGGCCGAATTCCGTCCAGTCCCGGTCGGTCACCTTGGCGCAGCCCACCTCCCGCAGCCGCAGCCGCTCGCGCCGGTGGCTTCCCCGGTAGACCACCAACTCTCCCGAATCAGGCTGCACATCATCGATCGCCACCCACACCCCGCACATATACCCCGCGGGAAACGGGGTCAGATGAATCGTATCCTGGTGCGCATCCTGCTGACTGCCGAAAACATACGTCAGTGTCTGGCAGGGCCGCGCCCGCTCCTCGAACAGCAATTCCAGTATCCGGCGAATGCCCGGGTGCGCCCACAAGGCACGCACGCCCGGGTAGGTGCGATGCAAACCTTCCAACCGCTGGCTCGATCCGAAACTATAGCCCTGCCATTTCTGCGCCACCGCGTCGTCAAGCTCCCCGCCGATCTGCTCGATCAGCGCCGGGTCCAGCAGCCCGTCCATCACCACAAACCCGTCGCGCACGAAGTCGCCAAGCCAGGCCGCCTCGGTCTCACTCAGCCGTCCCTCCGCTCGCAACCGCGCAATCCGCGCCGCCGCATCCGCCCGGTCGAACCACGGCACCAGCCCCTCATCCCGATAATCGTAAAAAGCGCTGTCGCACGGGCCGATGAACAGTGCCGGGGTGCCAAATCGTCGCAGGCTGTCGCGCACCGCCTCGGCCAATTTCCCGCTATTCGCGAGGCGCAGTCCAATCTCACCCGTCCACCCCCGCACGCCGCGCCCGGCCTTCAGGCCGGCGCGCAGGCGCACCGTGCCATTCGGCAACAGATGGCTGTGCACCTTCAGGTCAACCGTCTGCCATTCCGCGGTCAGCGTCAGCGTCTCACGCAACAGCATCTCGCCGGTGTCGGCGCGCGTGATGCTCAACGCCGCGCTCAGCCCCCGTCCATCCGGCGCCGGCCCCACGCGCAGCGGCAGCGCGACAATCCCGGTCAGCGCCGGCGTCTCCCCGGGCCCCGGCCACTCGCCAATCAGCCCCGGCCGCGGCGCATCGCCAAGCCCCAGCCGCCGCGCAAGGCCCGTCACCACATCCCGCATCGGCGTGCCCCTCCCTTCAGGACAAGTGTCTTCCACTATGGGCACGCTTCCGCTTCGTCAATCGGCCCCATCGTCCCGCCATCCAGCGACGGCGCGACGCCGATAAGTCAACAAGACTAACAAAAACAAAAAGAATCTTGACATTCCCACCCCCTCTCCGCTATACCAGCCAAATGACCCAGCACAGCACACACTCAGCGCGGGGAAAGGCGCGCCGCGCCCCCACCGCGCCCGACGCCCCCAGGTTTCTCGACGCGATCGCCACCCGCAACACGAACCCGCTCCTCCGGGTCCGTGATCTCTCGTGCGTGCTGCTCATCCAAATCATCTGCCTCGTCGCCACCCCGCCGGACCAGGCGTCCAAACTGCCGCCCCTCACCACCCTCCTCGCCTTTCTCGAGGGGGATGGATTCGGCCTCCCCGCGCCCCTGCTGGCGCCGTTGCGCCTCGCCATCCATGCCATCCTGGCAAGCCTTCCCGCCCCCATCGCCGGCCCAGACGCCGCGCCCCGCGCCCACACCCCCATCACGGCCCCCATCTTGGCTCGCGCCACCCCGCGCGCCCGCGGCACGCATGCCCACATCTCCGCCCGCATCGCGGCCCCCGCCCCGCGCATCCCCGGCATTTTTCAAAACACGCCCTTGCCGCCCGCGTCGTCGCGCGCCCATTTCGTTCCGGTATCGTAACAAAAACCCGCCATTGCCACCGCCCGCCCGCGCCTGTATCCGCGGCCCGCCCGCCATGCCCCACAGCGCCCCCCCTCTGCTCTTCCTGCACGTCCCCAAAACCGCCGGCAGCGCCCTCATCGGCGCCCTCTCCGCCGCCCTCGACACCAACACCGTGCACGGCTTCGACCGGCTCATTTTCGGCGGCTTCGCCGATTTCGCCTCCATGGCCCCGGCCCGCCGCGGCCAAATCGTCGGCGCCCCCGCCAACACGCATGGCCTGACCCTCCCGCCAGACGCGCGCTGGGTCGCCGGCCATCTCGCCTACAGCACCCTCCGCGCCGCCTACCCGCATGCCCGCATCATCACCATCCTCCGAGAGGCGCGGGCCCGCATCGTCTCGCATTTCCTGTTCTGGCGCGCGCAAAACCCGGCCGACCTGGCCGATTTCGGCACCTGGCGCCACCAGGTGGGCAAGGCCCGCTCCCCCCTCGCCGCCTTGTTGACCGACCCCATCCTCGCCGCCCAGTTCGACAACATGGCGCTCCGCCTGCTGCTCGCCCCCCACCCGCTCATCCCCCAGGCCGGTTTCATCAGCCCCCGGCATGACAGCGCCCTGCTCACCGAGGCCCAGGCGCGGCTCGCCCACCTCACCTTCCTCGGCACCGTGGAAATGCCAGACCTGCCGGCAACACTCGGCCGCCGCCTCGGGCTTGACCTGCACATCCCGGTGCAAAACCAAACGCCCGCCATGCCGCCAGATCAGCGCGGCGATCTGTCCGCCGAACTCGCCGCCTGCGCGCCCCACCTCGCCGAGCGCGCCCGGCTCGACAATCAACTCTGGGCCTGGGCCATGGCCGCGCACGGCCTGCCCGCCAACCCGGATGCCGCCTGGCACCGGGCGCTGCCCCGCTTCACCCGCCTGTTCGCCGGCCTGCCCGCCCCCACAACGTAACAGCCGGCCTCACCGCGTCAGCGCCGCCCAGCTTCGTCGCCACAGCCTGCGCACCGCCCCCACCTGTTCCGCCGCCGCGCAGCGTTCCCGCAGCGCCTGTATCGTCCGCGCCGCCGCCTCGTCCCGCGCCCGCCATTCATCCAACACCCCACCCAGCCACGCCTCCGCCGCATCCAGCCGCGCGGCAATGCCATCCAGCACCGCTCCCTCCGGCTCCCCCGCCTCGGCCGCCGCCGTGGCCCAGGCCCAGGCCGCCGCCGCCGCCTCGCCCACCACGCCGGCCGGAAACGCCGCCGCCTCGTCATGGTGGCGCAACCCGGGTGCCACGAATTCCCGCAAATCCGCCCGCGCCGCCGCCGGCGGCACCGGCCAATCCACCCCAAGCCGCGCCCCAATCTCCGTCAGGCACGAAACCGGGTCCGCCAGCAGCGCCTCATAGCGCGCGAAAACCCGCGTAATGCCCCGGCTGTTCCGCTCGGCATCCAGAAAATAGCGCAGCCCCAGCAGCAACGCCCGGCTCTCGCTCATGCCATCGCGCGCCCGCAACGACGCGGCAATGGCCATCGGGTGGCGCAGCGCCACCACCACCCGCGGCGACAGCCCCGCCTGCGCCAGCACCGGCCGCCACAGCAGCAGCAGCCGGCTCAGCCGCGGGTCCTTCAGCACCAGCAGCGGCGCCTCGGCAAAATCCTCCCGCAGCGCCGCCGCCAGCGCCGCCCCGCGGTCCGCAACCCGGCTCACATCCAGCCTCTGCCCGTCGTCCCAGCGCCGCCCGGCCTCGCGCAGCATCGCCTCATGCAGCGCCACGATCGCCGCCGGCTCCCAGAACCCGGCCGCGTTATCCGCCCCCGGCGCCATCAGCCGCGCCGGCAGCGCCGCCCCGCACAGCGCCATCGCCCGCGTCAACGCCGAGGTGCCGCTCCGGTGCATCCCCAGCACCAGCACCCCAACGCGCCCCTCGGGCGCCCCGCTCACCCCGCCCGCCTCAGCACGAACACCCCTTGCTCAGCCAGCAAATTCGCCGTCCCCATGCCCCGCCAGCGCACCCGGTTGCCCTCGTCATCCGCCGCCATCCAGGTCTCGATCGCATAGCCATCCGCCGCGCACAGCGCAAAAAAATCCCGAATCGTGCAGGGGTGAATATTCGGCGTCTCATACCATTGCCGGCTCCATGCCTTGGTCATCGGCATCCGCCCCTGCCGCAGCAGATGCAGCCGCACCGGCCAGTGGCCGAAATTCGGAAAGCTCACAATCGCCCGCCGGCCAATCCGCAGCATCTGCCGCAGCACATCCCGCGGCCGCGCCACCGCCTGCAAGGTGCGCGACAGCACCACGTAATCGAACGCATCATCCGGGTAATGCGCCAAATCGCTGTCCGCGTCGCCCTGCATCACCGAAAGCCCGCGCGCAATCGCCTCGCTGGTCAGCCGCATGTCGATTTCCAGCCCCCGCGCGTCACACCCAAGCCGCGCCACCAGGTCGGCAATCAGCGCCCCATCGCCACAGCCAATATCCAGCACCCGGCTGCCTGGCGCCACCATCTCGGCAATGCGCTGCAAATCAACCCGCATCACCCGCGCTCCCGCCGCCAATGCGCGGCACACCCCGCCAGAAACCCGCGCAACGCCGCATGAAAATCCGGCTCATCGAGCAGAAACGCGTCATGCCCCTTATCGGTGGTAATTTCCACGAAGCTCACATTCGCCGCCGCCCGGTTCAACGCCCGCGCAATCGCGCGCGACTGCCCGGTCGGAAACAACCAGTCGGAGGAAAAACTGATCACGCAGAACCGCGTCCGGCTGCCGGCAAACGCGCGTGCCAAATCGCCCTCGTGCGCCGCCGCCAGGTCGAACAGATCCATCGCCCGGGTAATGGCGAGATACGAATTCGCATCGAACCGCCGCACGAAGCTGCTGCCCTGGTGGCGCAGATAGCTCTCCACCTCGAACGTATCGCCAAACAAACTCACCGCCCGCGCATCCGCCGCCCGCAGCCGCCGCCCGAATTTCCGCGTCAGCGCCTGCTCGCTCACATAGGTGATGTGCGCCGCCATCCGCGCCACCGCCAGCCCCCGCTCCGGCACCTTGCCCGAAGCCGCATAATCCCCGCCCATGAAATCCGGGTCCGCGAAAATCGCCTGCCGTCCCACCTCATGAAACGCGATATTCTGCGCCGAGTGATAGCTCGCGGTCGCAATCGGCACCGCGGCAAACACCATCGCCGGAAACGTCGCCGCCCATTCCAGCACCTGCATCCCGCCCATCGAGCCGCCAATCACCGCGAACAGCCGCTCGATCCCCAAATGCCGCACCAGTTTTTCTTGTGCCCGCACCATGTCGCGGATAGTAATGGGCGGGAAATCCATCCCCCAAATCCGCCCATCCGCGCGCACGCTCATCGGCCCCGTGCTGCCCATGCAGCCGCCCAGCACATTCGCGCAAATCACGAAATACCGCTCGGTGTCGATCACCCGGCCCGGCCCCACCAGCGCCTGCCACCAGCCCGGCCGCCCGGTCATCGCATGCGGCTCGGCCACATACTGGTCCCCGGTCAGGGCGTGGCACACCAGCACCGCATTGTCGCGTGCCTCGCTCAACCGCCCATAGGTCCGATACGCCACCTCCAGGCTCGGCAGGGTCTGGCCGCAATCCAACGCCAGCCCCTCGGCAAACTGCACCGTCTCGCTCATTGCGCGCGCTCATACCGGCAACGCAAACCAACGGCCATAGGCGGCAGTGTCTCAGTTTGAAGTCCGGCACCGGCCCGCGTGCTTTGTCTGAAGTCCGGCACCGGCCCGCACCCCCCACATGCTTGGTCAAGTCCGGCACCGGCCCGCACCCCCACCCGGCCACCCACGAGCGTACACTGCCATGGGTGGCCGGGTGGGGGTGCGGGCCGGTGCCTGTGGCCATCCATCGCGCCGGGTTGGCGGGCGGCGGCGCGCCTCGCAAAGCATCGCGCCGGGTTGGCGGGCGGCGGCGCGCCTCGCAAAGCATCGCGCCGGGTTGGCGGGCGGCGGCGCGCCTCGCAACGCAACCCATGCCATCGGTCATTGTCCATGACCGATGGAATGAGTAACCCTGCTACCCCGCCACCGCCCTAGCTTCCCTCGCCGCCTCTCGCCTATCACGCAACAAATGACCGATCTGACCCAGCTTCGCGCAACCCTCGACGAGATAGACACCGGTCTGCACGATCTTTTGCTGCGCCGGGCCGATATCGTCGCCACCATCGGCGCGCAAAAAAAAGGCACCAACGCGCCCCGCCTCCGCCCCGGCCGCGAAGCCGCCATTCTCCGCCGCCTGCTCGCGCGTCACCACGGCCCGCTCGCCCCCGCCGCCATCGTCCGCATCTGGCGCGAACTCTTCGCCGCTTCCCTCGCCCTGCAGGGTCCGCTCCGCCTCGCCCTCGCCACCAACGCGCTCATCCCCCTCGCGCGCGAACATTTCGGCGCCCTCGTCCCCCTCACCACCGCCGATACGCCACACGCCGCCCTCGCCGCCCTCGCCGCCGGCCAGGCCGACGCCGCCCTGCTCGACGCCACCACCGACGCCTGGTCCCTCCTGCCCGAAACCCACCCCGGCCTCGCCATCGCCGCCCTGCTGCCCGTCTGGCAGCCCCGCCCGCCAGGCGCGCCCACCGGCCAGGCCTTCCTCGTCACCCCCGATTTCCCCGACCCCTCGGGCGCCGACCACACCCTCCTCGCCCTGCGCGCCCAAACCCCGCCACCGTCCCTGCCGCCGCCCGTCCACCCCATGCGCCACGCCGCCAATGGCTGGTCGCTCTCTGTCCTGCCGACATATCTCACCTCCCTCCCGCCCGGCCTCCCTTGCCCCGCGCGCCTGATCGGGGCTTATGCCCTCCCCATCGCCTGATCGGATCGAGGAGCCAGCATGCCCACCCCCACGCCGCACCCGGAAATCCTCACCATCAAGCCCTATGTCGGTGGCGAGGCCGCCGTCCCCGGCGTCGCCCGCGTCATCAAGCTCTCGTCGAACGAAGGCGCCTTCGGCCCACCCCCCGGCGCCATCGCCGCCCACACCGCCACCGCCGCCAAACTCCACCGCTACCCGGACGGCGGCGCCAAAACCCTCCGTGAGGCCATCGGCGCCCGCTTCGGCCTCGATCCCGCCCGCATCGTCTGCGGCGCCGGGTCCGACGACATCATCTACGCCCTCTGCCTCGCCTATGGCGGCCCCGGCACCAACCTCATCATGAGCCGCCACGGCTTCGCCATCTACGCCATCGCCGGCACCTACGCGCGCGCCACCATCATCAAGACACCCGAGCGCAACCTCACCGCCGATGTCGATGCCATCCTCGCCGCGGTCACGCCGCAAACCCGCCTCGTCTTCCTCGCCAACCCCAACAACCCCACCGGCAGCATGCTGCCCGCCGCGGAAATCACCCGCCTGCGCGCGGGCCTGCCCGACCACGTGCTGCTCGTGCTCGATGCCGCCTACGCCGAATATGTCGATCGGCCGGATTACGAGGCCGGCAGCGCCCTGGTCGATGCCGGCGCCAACACGGTCATGACCCGCACCTTCAGCAAAATCTTCGGCCTGGGCGGCATGCGCGTCGGCTGGGCCTACGCGCCGCCGGCCATCATCGATGTGCTCAACCGCATCCGCCTGCCCTTCAACGTCAACGCCCCCGCCCAGGCCGCCGCCATCGCCGCCCTCGCCGAACCGGGCTGGGTCGAACGCTCCGCCAGCCACAACCGCGCCGAACGCGCCCGCCTCACCGCAACCCTCACCGCTTCGGGCCTGAAAATCTGGCCCAGCGAAGGCAATTTCGTCCTGGCCGATTTCCTCACCCCGGAAATCGCCACCGCCGCTGACCAGTTCCTCCGCGCCCGCGGCCTCATCGTCCGCCCCATGGGCGCCTATCACCTGCCGCACTGCCTGCGCCTCACCATCGGCACCACCGAGGAATGTGACCTGCTCGCCGCCGCACTCACCGATTTTCAAGCCCAGCCGGCGCGCAAAATTGCCTGAACCCCTCTTTCGCCGCCTCGCCCTCATCGGCATCGGCCTCATCGGCAGTTCGGTCGCGCGCATCGCCCGCGCCCGCGGTGACATCGCGCACACCATCGTCGCCAACGCCCGCACCGAGAAAACCCTCGCCCGCGTCCGGGAATTGACCCTCGCCGACGCAACCTGCCTCGACCCCGCGGACGCCGTCCGCGGCGCCGATTGCGTCATGCTCTGCGCGCCGGTCGGCGCCTACGCCACCCTCGCCGCCGCCATCGGCCCGCATCTCGCCCCCGGCACCATCGTCACCGATGTCGGCAGCACCAAGCAATCCGTCATCCGCGACGTCGCCCCGCATATTCCCGCCCACGCCCATTTCGTGCCCGCCCACCCCATCGCCGGCACCGAATATTCCGGCCCCGATGCCGGCTTCACCACCCTGTTCGAGGGCCGCTACACCCTGCTCACCCCCATGCCCGACACGGATCCCGCCGCCGTCGAAAAAATCGCCGAACTCTGGCGCCGCTGCGGGGCCCTCATCGAAACCATGGACGCCGCCCACCACGACCGCAGCCTCGCCGTCGTCTCCCACCTGCCACACCTCATCGCCTTCACCATCTGCGGCACCGCCGATGACCTCGAGGAGGAAAGCCGCCAGGACGTGCTCCGCTTCGCCGCCTCCGGCTTCCGCGATTTCACCCGCATCGCCGCCTCCGACCCGGTCATGTGGCGCGACGTGTTCCTCAATAACCGTGAGGCCCTGCTCGAAATGCTCGCCCGCTTCATGGAAGACGCCCAGGCCATGGCCCGCGCCGTGCGCTGGGCGGATGCCGCCTATATCGAGGATAAAGTCGAACGCGGCCGTAAAATCCGGCGCTCGCTGATCGAAATTAACCAGGCTTAAGAAAAGACAAGCGCGTTCTTTTTTGAAAAAAAGAACCAAAAAACTTTTGTGACTTGGCTGTTGTGCCCTTGGCATCTTCGCGGCCGGGAAAATCCAGTCTTGAAATCCACGCATCCGGTCGCCAGGCGCGCCGGGTTTAACGCAAAAGTTTAATAAACCGGGGGTTGTGTTCTGGGTCGGGCATCTCTACCGTGCCGCTAGGCAATCTCGCCGAAATTCAAGACCAAAGGGATAGCATCCATGCCAACCGTGGAAACCTGGGACGCCGGGCAGGAAGACGCGTTCATCAATCAGGAAATTCTGCAAACCACCGCGCTCGGTGGGTCCGGTGGCGGCACCTTCGCCAATATCGGCACCGTCATCCAATACATGACCTTCTATTCCAACCAGCATTCCAGCGGCGATTCCTCCATCTACCTCCAGGGTCTCGGCATCGGCTACGATAATAACACCTCGGTCAATCTCGGTTCCACGAACAATAACGGCTATGCCTCGCCCTCCGCCGTCACCCTCGATCTGACCCAGGACTCGATTGCCCGCTTCTACATGGCCCAGATGAGCGACAGCAACGATTTCGGCGGCAACGGCACCGGTATCGCCGGCGTCTACATCGAGACCGTGCGCGGCACGATTTTTATTTCCTCGAACAAGCTGAAAACCCCGTTCCAGAACCCGACCGGCTGGACCCTCGTCACCGACAATGACTCCGGCCAGCCCGTCGCCAATATCGTCCCCGTCGGCATTTCCGGCCGCTCCGGCGCCGCCATCGACCAGCTTGCCTTCTACTACAAGCAGGACAGGCTGCTGAACCAGGCAATTACCGACGTCAGTTACAACGAGAGTGCCTGGCAGGTCTCCTCGCCCAGCACGCTGAACGTCGCCACCGCCACCGTCAGCAACCAGACCGGCCAGACCCAGCAGATGTCCATCAGCTTTCAGGAAAGTGTCGCCTCCTCCTACACTTTCTCCGCCACCGCCGGCATCACCGTCGGTGCCTCGGCCGATATTCAGTGCGGCTTCCCCTTCATCGTCGGTGGCAAGGTAACGGTCTCCACCGAAATCTCCTTCTCCGTCACCCTCGGCTACGCCAAAACCGTCAGCGAGGCATTCTCCTATACGGCCAATGTCGATGTCGCGCCCGGTACCTCGGTCAAGGCGTCGGCTCAAGCCTCGTCCTACACCATCAGCGGCAGTTTCTCGGCCAAGCTCTCCCAGCTCTGGGCCCATGCCGGCGCCGTCACCAAATCGATCAACGGTTCCATCAGCGGCATTTCCGCCTATGACGTGACCGTCAGCTACGCCAACGCATAATTCCTGTTTTTCTGGGGCGGGCGGTGCCCGCCCCAGACATTTGGTTCCTGGCGCACACGCCAGAAACGCAGCCCCCAAAGTCAAAAAGTTTTTTTGGTTCTTTTTGTTCACAAAAAGAACAATCTTCCCTAACCCTCCGCCTCAAACCCCCGTCGCGGGTCGAACGCCGGCGCATCCCCCCGCTCGCGCAGGAATTTCGCCAGTCCCGCATCCTGTCCGTCCAGCACCAGCCTCAGCGTCACGAACAAATCCCCTGCCTTGCGCCCCGCATGTGCCGGCACGCCGCGTCCGCGCAGGCGTAATTTCGTGCCGTTATTGCTCCCCGCCGGAATCGACAATGTCACCGATCCGCCGGGGGTCGGCACCGGCACCTTCGCCCCCAGCACCACCTCGGACAGTGCCACCGGCAAATCCAGCGCCAGGTCGTCGCCCTCGCGCCGGAACACCGGGTGTGGTCGCACGAACACCTCGATCAGCGCGTCCCCGGGTGGGGCGCCATTGCGTCCCGGCTCGCCCTTTTCCTTCAGCCGCAGCACCTGCCCATGCTCGAGCCCGGGTGGTATCCGCACATCCAGCGTGCCGCCGCCCGGCAGGGTCAGCCGTTGCGGCCCGCCATTGATCGCGGTCAGCAGATCGATATCCAGCGAATAATTCCGGTCCCGCCCGCGCCGCGGCCCGTTCGGCCGGTTCGGCCCCTGCGTGAAAAAGCTGAACAAATCCTCGGCATCGTCGCCGTCGAACCCTTCGCCGAACGGCCCCCGCCCGTGCCGGAACCCGCCGCGCCGGGTGCCGAAATCGGTAAAGCCCGGGGGCGGCGTCTGAAAGCGCGGCTCACCCGCGCCATCGATCTCGCCGCGGTCGAACTTGCCCCGCTTGTCCGGGTCCGACAGCAGGTCGTAGGCGGTGTTGATGGTCTTGAACCGCTCCTCGGCCACCTTGTTGTCCGGGTTCAAATCCGGGTGGTGTTCCTTCGCCAACTTGCGGAACGCGCGGCGAATCTCCTCGCCACTCGCGTCGCGCGCCACGCCCAGAACCTCATACGGATCAGCCGCCATGCCGAAAATGTAGTCTGTCCGGGCCCGAACGGAAACCGCCCGGCAAATACGTGCCGCGCATGCTCAGTATGGCCCGATCCCCGCGGGGTGCTTCGGCAGGCTCGTCGCGTCAAACCCGCCGCCCAGCGCCTCGGCCAGCGTCACCGTCGCCTGCAGCCGGCTGTTATCGATCGCAAGGTTCGTTTCCCGGTCGCTCAACAGCAGGGTCTGCTCGGTAATCACCGCGGTATAGGCCTGCGTGCCCGCCTGGTATTCGTTCAGCGCAATCGCCACCGCCTGCTCGGCGTCCTTGTCCGCCCGCGCCTGCACCGCCGCCTGCCGCGCCAGAATCCGCAGGCTCGATAGTTGATCCTCCACCTGCTGAAACGCGCTCAGCACCGTCTGCCGATAGAAAGCCACATTCTGGTCGTATACCGCCTTCGCCGCCGCCACCTGCGCGTGCCGCAACCCGCCCTCGAACAGGCTCTCGGTCACACTCGTCCCCAACGACCACACCTGGTGCGCCGCGTTGAACAAATCCTGCACCGGGTCGGCCGTATAGCCGAACAGCGCCGACAGGCTCACATCCGGGTAAAAGGCCGCGACATTCACGCCAATCTCGGCATTCGCCGCCTGCATGTTGCGTTCGGCCGCTGCAATGTCCGGCCGCCGCTGCAACAGGGTCGAGGGCACCGCGACCGGCACAACCGGAATCGAGAAGGGCAGGGGCCTTTTCGGCAACGAGAATTCCGCCGGCGGCACCCCCACCAGCGTCGCGATCGCGTGCTCATATTCCGCCCGCAGCACCCCGGCATTGATCAGCGACGATTGCGCCGCGTCAAGCTGCGCCCGCGCCGTGATCACGTCCGACAGCGCGGCAACGCCATAGGTTTCCTGGTTCTGCGCGATCGTCACGGATTTCTGATAGGCCTTCACCGTGCCTTGCAGCAGATCGATCAGCGCGTCCTGATAGCATAGATCGAAATAGGTCTGGGCCAGCACCGCCTGCTCCGATAATTCCGCGTTCGCCAGATCCGCGGCCGATGCCTGCGCGCTCGCCACACTGCTTTCCACGCTGCGGCGAATTCTGCCCCACACATCCAGGTCCCAGTTGGCGCTCGGCTCCACGCTCGCGCTGTTGCTGGTCACGCCAAGCTGCTTCGCGCGTTGAAAACTGCCCGTGGCGCCAAGCGTCGGGTACAGCCCGGCCCGCGCCTCCGCAACCAGGGCCGCCGCCTGCCGATACGCCGCCTCGGCCTGTTTTATGGTCTGGTTGTTCAGCCGCACCCGCGCCTCGAGCGACGTCAAGGTCGGGTCGTTGAACATCAGCCACCACTGCCCGCCGCCATGCCCGTCATCGGGCGCGGCATTGCTCCAGCCCTTCGGCGGCGCCAGCAATTCCTTGTATTTCGCCGGCACCGGCGCGTCCGGCCGGTGGTAATCCGGCCCCACCATGCAGCCCGAAACCAAACAGCCTCCCAGCAGCAGCGCCCATACCCCGCTCGCCCCCCGCCTTGCCCCCCGCTTCTCCCAGCACTTCGGTCGTGTCATCGTCATGCCATGTCTTCACTGGGTCCGGCCGCGCCAGACCGTAAATACCGCCGCGTCGCCGCCGCCGCCCGGCTGAACGCCAGATAAACCACCGGCGTCGTGAACAAGGTCAGGGCCTGGCTCAGCAACAGCCCGCCAACAATCGCCAGCCCCAATGGCCGCCGCAATTCCGACCCCACCCCGTGCCCCAGCATCAGCGGCAGGGCGGCAAACAGGGCGGCAAAAGTCGTCATCAAAATCGGCCTGAGCCGCAGCAGGCAGGCCTGCCGCACCGCCAGCGTCGGCGGCAGCCCTTCCTGCCGCTCCGCCGCCAGCGCGAAATCCACCACCATGATGGCGTTTTTCTTCACAATGCCAATCAGCAGCACGATGCCGATAATGCCGATCACATCGAGCCCGCTGCCCGAAAGCCAAAGCGCCAGCAGCGCCCCCGTGCCCGCCGAGGGCAGGGTCGATAAAATCGTCAGCGGGTGCACCAGGCTCTCATACAGCACCCCCAGCACGATATACATCGTCGCCACCGCCGCCCCGATCAGGAACGCCTCGTTTCCCAATGACTGGTCAAGTGCCCGCGCCGTGCCCTGATAGGCGGTCACGAAACTATCCGGCAGCTTAATTTTCGCCTCCGCTTCGCGCACGGCACTCACCGCCGCCCCCAACGATGTACCGGGCGTCAGATTGAAACTGATCGTGGTCGCCGGAAACTGGCCCAGATGCGTGATCAGCAGCGGCGCCGGCCGCACCGTCACATGCACCAGCGCCGCCAGCGGCACCTCGCCGCTGCTCGCGGTCGAGGATGGCAGATAAATCGTGTCCAGCGCCTTCAGCGAATGTTGCGTCTTCGCATTCGCCTCCAGAATCACCGAATATTCATTCGACTGGGTGAATATGGTCGAGACGATGCGCTGGCCGAAACTGTCGTACAGCACATTGTCGATGCTCGCCGGCGTGATGCCGAAGCGGCTGGCCATGGCGCGGTCGATCGTCACATAGGCGGCAAGCCCGGCATCCGCCAGGTCGCTCTGCACATCGCTCAGCCGCTTGTCCGCCGCCATCGTCGTCACCAGCCGCCTGGTCCATTCGGCCAATGTCGCCTGGTCCGGGTTTTCCAGCATCACCTGATATTCCCCGGCGCCGACGCTGGTCTCCATCGTCAAATCCTGCACCGGCTGCATCGTCATGCGTATGCCCGGCACGCCGGCAATTTCGCGCGCCAACCGGCGGGCAATTTCCGCCGCCGTCGCCCGCCGGCGCGCTTGCGGCACCAGGTTTATCAGCATCCGCCCGCTGTTCAGCGTCACATTATCGCCATCCACGCCAATGAAGCTGGAAAGGCTCGCCACGTCATGGTCCCGCAGCACCACCGCCGCCAGTTTTTCCTGCAGCCTGCCCATCGCCGCGTAGCTGATCGTCTGGTTCGCCTCCGTCAGCCCCTGAATGACCCCGGTATCCTGCACCGGGAAAAACCCTTTCGGAATGGCCACCGCCAGCCACAGCGTTATCGCCAGCGTCACCGGCACGCTCAGCAGCGCCAGCCACTGGTGGCGCAGCACCGCGTCCAGCGCGCGCGCATAGCCCCGCGTCACCGCCGCCATCGCCCGCGTCATCGCCCGCGCCACCGCCCCCTCGCGCGCCAGCCCCCGCGGCTTCAACATCCGCGCGCACAGCATCGGCACCAGCGTCAATGACACCACGGCCGAAATCACGATCGCCGCGGCCAGCGTCAGCGCGAATTCATGGAACAAGCGCCCCACCACATCGCCCATGAACAACAGCGGAATAAGCACCGCCAGCAACGATACGGTCAGGCTGATGATGGTGAACCCGATCTGCGCCGAGCCTTGCAGCGCCGCCTGCATCGGCGTCTCGCCATCCTCGATCCGTCGCGCGATATTCTCGATCACCACGATCGCGTCATCAACCACGAAGCCGCTGGCAATCGTCAGCGCCATCAGCGACAGATTATCCAGGCTGAACCCGAACCCATACATCGCCGCCAGCGCGCCAATCAATGAAAGCGGCACCGACAGGCTCGGTATCAACGTCGCCAGCGGCTCGTGCAGGAACAGAAAAATCGCCAGCACCACCAGCACCACCGCCAACCCAAGCTCCGCCTCCACATCATTCACCGAGGCGCGGATCGTGATGGTGCGGTCGGTCAGCGGTGTCACCTTGACCGCGCCCGGTAAATTCCGTTCCAGATCCGGCAGCGCCGCCTTGATCGCGTCCACCACACTGATCACGTTCGCCCCCGGCTGGCGCTGAATCGAGACGATCAACGCCGGCTGCCTGTTCATCCACGCCTCGATCCGGTCGTTCTGCGGCGCCCGGCTCACGCTCGCCACGTCACGCAGCCGCACCGGCGCGCCGTTCCTGTAGGCAATCACCGCGTCCAGATAGCCGATCGAACTATCCAGCGCGTCATTGGCATCGATCTGATATTGCCGTGTCGGCCCCTGCACCGATCCCTTCGGCGCATTCGCGTTCAACTGAATAAGCGTCGTGCGCAAATCATCGATGTTCAGCCCATAGGCGGCCAGCCGCGCCGGGTCGAAGCGCACCCGTATCGCCGGTATCTGTCCCCCCTCGATCCGCACCAGCCCGACGCCGCCAATCTGGCTGATCTTCTGCGCCAGCCGCGTCTGCACCAAATCCTGCACATCGGTCAGCTTCAGGGTCTGGCTGGTCACCCCCAGCGTCAGTATCGGCACATCGGCCGGGTTCACCTTGGCATAAACCGGCGGGCTCGGCAGATCAGACGGCAGCAAATTCCCAGCGTCATTAATCGCCGCCTGCACCTCCTGCTCCGCCACGTCCAGCGACAGATTGATATCGAACGTCAGCGTGATCACCGACGCACCCGCCGAACTGCGGCTCACCATCTGCTGCAACCCGGCCATCTCGCCCAATTGCCGCTCCAATGGCGCGGTGATGGTGTTGGTCATCACCTCCGGCCCCGCGCCCGGATACAATGTCGTCACCACGATCGTCGGATAATCCACCTGCGGCAGCGCCGACAGCGGCAGAAAATGATAGGCCACCGCCCCCAGCAACAGCACCGCCACCATCAGCAGCGTGGTCGCGACCGGCCGCAGAATGAACGGACGAGACGGATTCACGATCCCGGCACGATCGTCACATGGGCGCCGTCGCGCAGCCTGCCCATGCCTTCCAGCACCACGGTCTCGCCCGGTTGCAGCCCCTTGGTAATTTCCGTCCGCCCGTCGGCGCTGTCGCCCACACTTACCGGCACGGTCTTCACCGTATCGTTCGGCTGCACCACGAACACATACGTCCCCATCGAGCCGCTCTGCACCGCGTCACTCGGCGCCACCACCACCCCGCGATGCGTCGTCACAAGCAACGAGACATTGACGAACGCGTTCGGAAACAGCGCCTCGTCCGTATTCGGGAAAATCGCCCGCAGCTTCACCGTGCCGGTCGTCGTGTCCACCTGGTTGTCGATCGTGCGCACCGTGCCGCTCGCCAACACCCGCCCGCCATCGCCATCGCGCGCGCTCACCGCCAGCGGCCCCTGCTTCAACCCGTCCAGCACCGCGCTCAGCGCCGTCTGCGGTATCGTGAAAATCACCGACATCGGCTTCATCTCGGTCACCACGGCAATGCCCGTCGCATCGCCCGGCGTCACATAATTCCCCCGATCCACCAGCCTGAGCCCGATCCGCCCATCCACCGGCGCCGTTATCCGCGCATAATCCAGGTCCAGTTGCTCCGCCGCGATCAGACCCTGGTCGGTCTTCACCGCGCCCTCATACTGGCCAACACTCGCGCGCGCCGTATCCAAATTCTGCTCGGCAATCGAATTCAATTTCACCAGCCGCTGATAGCGGTTCAAATCAATCCGCGCATTCTTCAGCAACGCCTGGTCGCGCAGCAAATTGCCCTCATACTGCGTCAGCACCGCCTCATACGGGCGCGGGTCCACCTGCGCCAGCACCGTGCCCTTGGTCACCTCCTCGCCTTCCTTGAACCCGACCGACACCAGATAGCCGCTGATCTGCGACTTCACCGTCACCGTCGCCAGCGGCGTCACCGTGCCCAGTTCGGTCAGCCGCACCGGAATGTCGCCGCGCGTCACCTTGGCCACGCTCACGGTCTCGCTCCGGGCCTTCACGGCCGGCTTCTTGCTGGTCTCCCGCGCATGCCGAATGCCCGTCACCAGCAAAAAAACAAACAGCCCGCCCACCCCCAGCAAAATCAGCGTGCGCGGTCGGGGGCGCCGTCGCGTGCGTCGGCTGGGCTCTGTCTCGGTCTGGCTGATCATCGAAGGGTTCGTGAACTCCCGGCCCCACGCCGGCGGCGGCCATCGCTTATCGGCCGCACTCTGGTCGGGCCGCCAAGGCCGGTCAATCCAACAGGCAGCAATTGTCGGAACCGATACATCACCCCGCCAACGTCACGCTTTGTCGGGTTGTCGAGGCACAAATCCTCCCCCGGCACCCGCCGCGACCATCCGCCATCAGCGGTCTCCCGCGCGACTATTTTTCAAAACAGAACAATTCCGGCACGCTGCCCCCGCGCGCATCCCAGCCCGGCCAAACATGCTAAACCCGATCGGTCTGGTGCGCGCCAACATGATCGCGTGTGATACAGGCCACGGGGTAGACACCATGCAGCCATCCACGGTTTCCGGGCCAACGCCCCCCGCGCCGCCATCGCAACCCGATGCGCGGTCCATGCCCGCGCGCGTCCTGGTGGTCGAGGATGATCACGAAATCCGCGCCCTGCTCGATCGCTTTCTCGCCGGCCAGGGCTACGCCGTCAGCCTCGCCCAGGATGGCGCGGCCATGGACGAGGCGCTCGCCGCCGACCGGGTCGATCTCGTCCTGCTCGATGTCATGCTGCCCGACGAATCCGGGCTCGAGCTATGCCGTCGCGTGCGGGCCGAAACCCGCGCCGGCATCATCATGCTAACCGCGCTCGCCGAACTGCCGGACAAGGTGGTCGGGCTCGAAAGCGGCGCCGATGACTATATCACCAAGCCGTTCGAACTGCGCGAACTCGCCGCCCGCATCCGCGCCGTGCTGCGCCGCCGCACCGAGGAACCAAGCCCCCGGCCAGACCCGCTGCGCTTCAATGGCTGGCGCTTCCAGCCCGAGCGCAGGCTGCTCTATTCGCCCGCCAATATCCGCATCGCCCTCACCGGCGCCGAGGCGGATCTGCTGCTCACCTTCTGCCGCAACCCGCGCCGCGTGCTCACCCGCGCGCACCTGATCGAGCTTACCCGCGGCGCCCCCGACAGCCTCAACGAACGCGCGGTTGACCTGCTGGTCAGCCGGCTCCGCCGCAAGCTGGCCGGCGCCGGCCGCCAGTTGGAACTCATCCGCACCGTCCGCCTCGATGGCTATATCTTCCAGCCAGACGTGGAATCGCCCAGGTGACCTTCCCGCGCCTCGCGCGCCCGCGCTGGCTCGATACCACCATCGGCCAGATCCTGTTCATTCTCGTCCTCACCCTGCTGCTCACCCATGCCCTGGTCGCAACGCTCGGCGCCTGGCTCCGGCCCGAGGAAAGCGCCTTTCTGCGCAGCCGCAGCACCGATGCCCTGCAGGTCGCGACCCTGATCGATTCCATGCGCGCGGTCCCGCCCGCGTCACGCGCCGCCATCGCCCGCGCGGTCACCGTGCCCGGCCTCACCACCCGTCTCGGTCCCGCATCGCCCGCCTGCCACCAGGGCGCGGCCGACCCCCACCAGGCGCAAAGCCTGTCGCGCGCGCTCAACGTCGTGCTGCCCCACCGGCGCGCCGTCACGGTGCTGCCGTGCCCGCACAAAGCCCACCAGGTCCGGCTCGAAATCGTCGCCCGGGACATCGGCGCCGTGTTCGACATCAACGTCACCTTCCACCATCCGCCACTGTCGATTCACAGCGCCTGGGCCCGCCTCATCATCAGCGTGTTCTTCCTGTTCGTCGTCACCACCGCGCTCTCGGTCTGGGCCATTCGCCGCATCATCGGCCCCATGCAGCGCCTGTCGCGCGCGGTCGACCGGCTCGGCGCCACCGGCGCCCCCGCCCACCTGCCCGAGGAAGGCGCGCTCGAAATCCGCCTGGCCGCGCGCAGCATCAACGCCATGCAGGACCGTATCGCCGCCGCCCTGCATGATCGCACGCGCATGCTCGCCGCCATCGGTCATGATCTGCGCACCCCCATCACCCGGCTCCGCCTGCGCACCGAACTCGAGCCGGACAGCGAATGGCGCACCAAGACCCTGCGCGATCTCGATCTGATGCAGTCCATGGTCGATGCCGCGCTCAGCTTCCTGCGCGGTGACGCCGCGGCCGAGCCCGAGGAATTGGTCGATCTGCCAGCCCTGCTGCAAAGCCTGTGTGACGAGGCGCGGGAGGCCGGGTTCGATGTCACGCTGGCACCGCCGCAAGCCTCGCCCTGCCTGCCCTGCCGCCCCGTCTCGCTGTCGCGCGCTATTACCAACCTGGTGGAAAACGCCTGCCGTTATGGCACCCGCGCGCGCGTCCACCTTGGCGCCGATGCCGACACCATCTTCATCGACGTGACCGATGACGGCCCAGGTATTCCTGACAACAAGAAAACCCAGGTCACCTTGCCCTTCGCGAGGCTTGACCCCGCGCGGGCCGTCGGGCATGGTTTCGGGCTGGGCCTCGCCATCGTCGATGCCATTGCCAAGGCGCATGGTGGCCGGCTCGTTCTGCTCGATGCGCCGGGCGGGGGCTTGTGCGCCCGGCTGGCGTTGCGTCGCCGGGCGGCCTGAACAGAATTGTTGCGCCGCACAATAAAATTTCCTGGCCGCTGGCCCGACGATATGCAACGGAAAAAGGGCTTGCCGGTGGCGCATTATAGTGGCAATCGGGCGCGGTTTTCGCGGCCGCCGCCGCGGATGCGCATAAGGGAAAGCGCAAAAGGAATGATCGCGCGATGAACTACGCCCAACAGCAGCGAAGCCCGCTCCGGACCATTCTCGGGTTTTCGGCTGTCGTGCTGTTTCACCTTCTCCTGATCTGGGCCCTGGTCAACGGGCTCGGCCAGAACATCGTCGATGTCATCAAGGCGCCGCTCGAGACCAAAATCATCAAGGACACCAAGCCGCCGCCGCCCGAGGCGCCGCCGCCGCCGCCGCCGCAACTCACCGCGCCGCCGCCACCCTACGTGCCGCCGCCGGATATCCAGATCCAGCCGCCGCCGCAGCCGCAGAACAACGCCATCACCGCGACCACGCACGCGCCGCCGCCCACCACCAAATTCGTGCCGGCGCCGCCCAAGCCGGTCCAGGCCGTGCCCGACCATGACGTGAGCGCGGTGCCCATTTCCGGCCAGCCACCCACCTACCCCGAGCAAATGCAGGATGAGGGCCGGCAGGGCCGCGTCTCGGTTGCCTGTGACGTGGATACCAATGGCCAGACCAGCAATTGCTCGGTGCTCAGCGTCACCGGCGGTGAGGCTTTCGCCCGCTCGGCACTGCAATATGTCCGGTCGGAACGCTATCATCCGGCCACCCATAATGGCGTGCCGATCGCCACCCGGCATACGTGGGTGCTGAACTACAAGTTGAGCGACTGAGACCAGTCTTGGCTTTTTTTCTAACGCATTCGGAGTTTGGCCGGTTTCGCGTCAGCGGACGGACCCCTAGAGGAGAGACCATGATCACCAACCGCCTGACCTCGCTTGCCGCCGCGCTGATGCTGTCGGCCGCCTGCGTGCTGCCTGCCGCCGCCATGGCCCAACCCGCCACCCCGGCCCCGGCCAACACCGCGCCCGCCGCCGCCGCGCCCGCCACGCCAGACAGCGGCGCCCCCGCCGCGGCAACGCCGGCAACCCCCGCCCCAGGCACGCCGGCACCCACCGCCGCCCCCACCGATACTGGCGCCGCCCCGGCCACGACGCCCGCCACCCCGGCCGATAATGGCGCGGCGCCCGCCACCGCTGGCGCCACGGCTGCCACCCCGCCCGCCGGCACACCTCCGGCCGCGCCCACCGGCGCGCCG